>NZ_JACCBK010000001.1:2873295-3192550 GCF_013409875.1 Cellulomonas oligotrophica | reverse complement strand
GAGCGGCCCGTGCACCACGTCCTGGTCCCCGGGTGGACCGGCTCCGGGCCGGACCACTGGCAGTCGCACCTGGAACGGACGCTGCCCGGCGCCGTCCGCGTCGAGCAGGTCGACTGGGACCGTGTCGACCGGGACGCCTGGATCGCAGCCCTCGACCGGACGCTGGCCGGGCTGGAGGGCCCGACCTTCCTCATCGGGCACAGCTGCGGGTCGGTGACGATCGCGCAGTGGCTCGCGGAGCGCCGTCCGCGCACCGTCGTGGGCGCGCTCCTCGTCGCGCCCGCCGACGTGGAGAGCGCCGCGGCGCCCGAGGCGATCCGCGGCCAGGCACCACTGCCGCTGCGGGCGCTGCCGGTCCCCACGCACGTGGTCGTCAGTGACGACGACCCGTTCCTCGCGCGGCCCCGGGCGCTCCTGCTCGCCCGGGCCTGGGGCAGCACGATCGAGACCGTCCCCCGGGCGGGTCACATCGCGACGGCCGACGGCTACGGGGTGTGGCCGAGGGCGGCGGCCCTGGTCCGGCAGATGACGCGGCGGCAGCCGACCGGCCGCGTGCCGCAGGCCCCGGGCAGGAGTGGGTAGCCTCCACGGGTGGGCGTGGTGAGCAGGCACGACGTGCGGGTCTCGGGCGTGCCGGGGGCGCAGCCGGTGGTGTTCGCGCACGGGTTCGGGTGCGACCAGCACATGTGGCGGCTCGTCGCCCCGCACTTCGAGGACGCGTTCACCGTGGTGACGTTCGACCACGTCGGCGCGGGCGGTTCGGACGCCTCCGCGTACGACCCGGTGCGGCACGGCTCGCTGCAGGGCTACGCCGACGACGTCCTGGCGATCGTCCGCGAGCTCGACCTGCGGGACGTGGTGCTCGTGGGGCACTCGGTCTCGGCGATGGTCGCGGTGCTGGCGGCGGTGGCCGAGCCCGACCGGTTCGCCAAGCTCGTCCTCGTGGCCCCGTCACCGCGGTACGTCGACGACGACGGGTACACCGGCGGGTTCACCGAGGCGGACATCGCGGAGCTGCTGGACTCCCTCGACAGCAACTACCTGGGCTGGTCGAGCACGATGGCGCCGGCGATCATGGGCAACCCGGACCGCCCGGAGCTGGGCGCGGAGCTCACGGCGAGCTTCTGCCGCGCCGACCCGGAGATCGCCCGCCGGTTCGCGCGCGTGACGTTCCTGTCCGACAACCGCGCCGACCTGGCCGGCGTCACGACGCCGACGCTGGTGCTGCAGTGCACGGACGACGTCATCGCCCCGGTCTCCGTCGGCGAGCACGTGCGCGACGCGATCCCCGGCGCGCAGATGGTGCTGCTCGACGCCACCGGGCACTGCCCGCACCTGAGCGCGCCCGAGGCCACGACGGCCGCGATCGCGGCGTTCCTGCGCGACTGAGCCCCGATGCGCGGACCCGAGGACCCCGCCTTCCAGGAGGCGCTGCACCGCGACGACCCGGGGCTCCTCGACGACCACGCCCCGATCGGATACCTATCGACCACCCCGGACGGCCTGATCGTGCGTGTCAACGCCACGTTCCTCACCTGGACGGGGCACCGTCGCGAGGACCTCGTCGGGCGGCGACGGTTCGTGGACCTGCTGCCCGTCGGCGGCAGGCTCTACCACGAGACCCACTACGCGCCCACGCTCCGGATGCAGGGCAGCGCGCGCGAGATCGCCCTGGAGGTGGTGTGCGCCGACGGCCGGCGCCTGCCCGTGCTGGTGAACTCCGTGCTCGACCGCGACGCGGACGGCACCCCGCGGGTCATCCGCACCGCCGTGCTCGACGCCACCGAGCGCCGCCGGTACGAGCAGGAGCTGCTGGCCGCCCGGCGCCGCGCCGAGGAGTCCGAAGCCCGCGCCGTCGAGCTCGCGCAGACCCTGCAGCAGACCCTCATCCCGCCGACGCCGCCGCACATCCCCGGCCTCGACGTCGCCGCCGCGTACCGGCCCGCGGGCGACGGCCGGCACGTCGGCGGGGACTTCTACGACGTCTTCCAGGTCGCCACCGACGACTGGGTGGTGGCGCTCGGCGACGTGCAGGGCAAGGGCGCCGAGGCGGCCGTCGTCACGGCCCTCGCCCGGTACACCGTGCGCGCGGCATCGGTCGACCACGACGCCCCCAGCGCCGTGCTGCGCACCCTCGACCGTGTGCTGCGCCAGGCGGAGACCGACCGCTTCTGCACCGTCGCCCTGGTCCGCCTGCGCCGCACGGACGACAGCTGGCGGGCGACGATCGCCTGCGGCGGCCACCCCCTGCCCCTGCTGCGCCGCGCCGGCCGCCCGCCGGAGCCCGTCGGCACCCACGGCCCGCTCGTCGGCATCCTGCCCCGGGCCACGTTCACCGACACCGACGTCGACCTCGCCCCCGGCGACGCCCTGGTGCTCTTCACCGACGGTGTCCCCGAGGGCCGGCGCGGCCGCGACTTCTACGGGCCCGACCGTCTCCTGGCCGTCGTCGACGCCCACCGCGGCCCGGCCGCCGACGTCACGGACGCGATCCTCGCCGACGCCATGGCCTTCCAGTCCGACGAGCCCCGCGACGACATCGCCGTCGTCACCATCGCGGTCGCCTGACGCCACGGCCACGTCCGCCTCGGCGCCGCGCACGTCGACAGCCGGGCGCGGCCACCAGATTGCCGGCGACGACGGGTGCGCGACGCGGCTAGGTTCGCCCGCATGACGGAGAGCCAGGAGGACGTGGTCACGCTGTGGCGGCCGACGGGGCCGAACGAGCTCGCGCTCGTCGAGGCCACAGGGTTCCGTCGCTGGCCGCCGCGGTTGCCGGACCAGCCGATCTTCTACCCGGTCCTGAACGAGGACTACGCCGTGCGCATCGCCCGCGACTGGAACGTGCCCGCCTCGGGCGCCGGGTTCGTCACGCGGTTCGACGTGCGGCGCGCGTTCCTCGACCGCTACGACGTCCAGCAGGTCGGCGGCCAGACGATCCTGGAGTACAGGATCCCGGCGGAGGACCTGGAGGAGCTGAACGACAACATCGTCGGCACGATCGACGTCGTCCAGCGCTTCGGGGCAGGCGGCCGCGACTGACTCGGCTACCGCGTCCGGTCGTCCGCACTCCCGCTGAGCCTGGCCCGACGCAGGTCACGGACCGTGAGCAGTGCGGACGCGGCGAACGCCAGGAGCATGGTCATCAGCCACCAGTCGAGCATCCGGGCAGCCACTGCGGCGCCAGCGATCTCGACCGCGGCGACGACGGGCAGCACCTTCTCGCGTGTCGACATCCGACCTGGCCCCCTTCGCGTCGCCACCGTGAGGCGCGGTGCGCCTCACCGCGTGCGTCGTGACCGTCGGGCCACCCCCCAGGTCTACCGCACTGCGATACCGACGCGCGGGCTTTTCGGCGGGATGGGCGCGGCTACGGACGCGGGACGTCCGGCGGGAGCATCGGCCAGTCGGCGGGCGGGTCCTCGCCGACGCGGCCGTCGATCGCCTCGCGCAGCAGGTCCATGTGGCCGGTGTGGCGGCCGTACTCCTCGACGAGGTCGTGCAGGTGGCGGCGGATGCTCGGGCGGGCGCCCTCGAACTCCAGGTGACCCGGCCGGTCGAGGCCGCCGGCGTCCACGAGCTCCTGCATCGTCGCGCGCGACCGTCCCACGGCGGCCGCCCAGATCCCGTAGACCTGCTCCGCGGTCTCGTCGGGGTCGACAGTGAACTGCCAGCGGGCCACGTCGTCCTCGGGCACGGACGACCACGTCACGGGTCGGCGCCCGGCGATGCGCCAGCTGAAGACGTCGTCCTCGCACACCGCCAGGTGCTTGAGCAGCCCGCCGACGCTGAGCTCGGACGTCGGCACCGGGCGACGGCGCAGCTGCTCGACGTCGAGGCCGTCGGCCTTCCAGCGGAACGTCGCACGCAGCCGTTCCAGCGTCCCGGTCAGGTGTTCGACGTCGGTGCCGGCCAGCGGCGGCTCCCACAGCGGATCGGTCACGGCGCTCCCCCTGACGACGACGTTCAACGGTGCGGATCGCACGGTACGCCCGGGCACCGACGTCCCCGCAGCGACAGCGGGCCCGGCGTCGGTTCCGCCGAACGGACGGACGCCGAGAAATCTCCGGACGGCGCCGCCTTCCGGTCGTTAGGGTCGGGGCCATTCAGCGTGTAGCTCAGCAGCAGAGCACCGGGCTTGGGACTCGGAGGGCGCAGGGGCAGCACCTGCCGCGCTGGCTCGGTCCGCCCACCTCGGGCGCACCTCGACGTGCAGCTCAGCAGCAGAGCACCCGGCCTCTCGCCCCCGCAGGGCGCGGGGCCGCACCCGCCGCGTCGGCACCGGGAAGGGGACGACGTTGGACGACGCGTACGCGCTCGCGCAGTGGAACCGCGCCCTCGTCACTGCTGCGACCACGCAGGACCCGGACGTCCGTGGCCGCGCGCGGCGGCGCATGGCCCGGTGGCGCGAGGTGCTCCACGGGATGCGGTCCGGCGAGCTGCGCATCGGGTCGCGCACCCCGGTCCGGGGGCTGCCGGCCTGGGTGACCCCGGAGGTGCTCCGCGGCGGTTTCGCCACCGGCCGCCCCGCCGCGGGCGGCGACCTGAGCACGTTCGAGCGGCAGCTCGCCCACGAGGCAGGACTGCCCGCCGAACGCGGCGCGATCGTCGAGCACGCGCTCACCGCCGACGGGATGCAGCGCCTGTGGGCGGTCCTCGACGCCGGCGGGTACGAGATCGACCTGCCGGAGGCCGCCGCGCTGCTCGTGGTGGCCTGGCTCGTGCGCGAGGGCGACGTCGCGCAGGCTCTCACCGTGGTGGAGGCCCTGCGGCCGCACGCGCACGCCGTCCGGCTCCTGCCCGCGTCGGCCACCGTCCCGGACCGCGACCCCGAGATCGTCTGGCGCGAGGACGCCGCGACCGTGGCCGCCGCGCTGCGCCGCAAGAAGCCCTCGGTGCGCGTCGCGCGGATGAACGGGGTCCTGCAGGTGTGGAACCCGTTCGCGGACGCGCTGCTCGGGCACTGGCTCGCCGTGACGACGGACGGCACGCTCCGCGAACCGTTCAGCACGGCCTGGCTCGACGACGGGCGGGATCTGCTGGCCACGTACGACGACCTCGTCGGCCGGCACGACCCCCCGGCCCGGCTCACCAGCCCGAAGGAGAACGCGGCAGCCCTGCGCCTCGCGCTCGCGGCCGTCACCGGGGGCCGTGACCTCACCGCGCGCGAGCGCGGACGCGTGCTGCTCGCCGTCAGCTCGATGGTCGAGCGCCGCGGTGCGCCGGGCACGCCCGCGCACTCGACGCTGCGGTCGCGCCAGCACGCGCAGGCGGCGCTGCCCACCGTGGCGGCGCTCGCGCACCTGGCGGCCGACCGCCTGGCGGAGGCACCGGGCGACCGGGGCGTCGACGACGTCTCGGAGCTCACCGTGCCGGTGACCGTGGCCGAGGCGGCGGCGTCCGGGCTGCCGTCGGGTGCGCCGATGCCGCGCACCGTCGGCCGGGTGCTGCGACGCGCCCAGGCGGGCACGCTGCACGAGCTGGTCGACGCCGGCGTCATCACGTCGGCCGAGCTGCTGGCGACGATGGTCCCGCAGGTGACGGCGCAGGTCGTGGCGGAGCAGTACGACGACCCGCGGCTGCGCGTGCTCGTGGCGCGCTCGTACGAGGCGTTCCGGCGGCGACGCTCCGTGCTGCTGCTCGACCTGCAGCAGCAGGTCCGCGCGGAGGAGCTGCCGTGGGTCGCGGCCGTCGCCACGCGCCGGCGGGAGACGTCGGCGACCCGTGACGTGGCACGGGCGACGTTCCTGCGGCTCGCCGACGAGGCGGTCACGCACTGGCCCGGTTCCCTGCTGCCCAACCCCCTGGTCACGGAGCTCGAGGCCCTCGCCGCGTCCGCGGACCCCCCGGTACCCCTGGTGCAGGAGATCGCCGCGGACATCTTCGAGGGCCGGTTCTCGCGCAGGTACGTGGCGGCGTTCGAGCTCGCAGCGTCCAGCCTGCGGGGATCGACGTACGCCCGGTACTACGGGATCGACGACGACGCGGTCGCCGCGGTGCGTGGCACGGACCGCCCGGGCGAGGCGTTCGCCCGGCTGTGCGCGGACCGGGCGGACCTTCCGGGCCACGGCTGGTGCGTCGTCTGCCACGGCATGACGCTGGAGCAGGCGCAGATCCTCACCACGCACAACCTGGCCGTGCTGCGGGACGCGGGGCTCGAGCCGCGCGACGGCTGGCGGTCCACGGCCGAGAGGGCGTTCGCGCACGTCGCGGCGCTCGTGGCGCGGCTGGACGGCAACCGGCAGCCGAACCGGACGCTCAAGGACGTCGCCTACGCCTGGCGGCAGACGGTGTTCTTCGTCGCCCAGCTCGACGCGGTCGAGCAGACGAGGTTCGTCGAGCGGGCGCGCACCGAGGCGCACGCACGCTCGGAGTTCGCCCGGGTGCGGCTGCTCGTGCTGCTGGACGGCCTCGCCCGGCCGGGGTCGATGGCGCCGCTGCACGGCTGGGGTCACGGACGGCACTGGCTCCTCGGCGCGGTCGCCGGGTAGTCCGCCCGCAGCGAACGGCGCCACAAAGAGGCAGACACCCCCGGATCCCGATGCTCCAATCGGGCGATGAGCACCGACGCCGTCGACGCCCCGCCGCCCGTCCCGCTGCGCTGGCAGAACATCGCGGTGCTGTGGGGGTTCGTGCGCCCGCACATGCGCACGGTCGTGCTCGGCACGGTGCTGGGCCTGGGGGCGACGGCCACGGCGCTGACCATGCCGATGGCGACCAAGTGGGTGCTCGACACCCTCGGCACGGGCGTGTCGCTGCGGGGGCCGGTCGCGCTGCTCGTCGGGCTGCTGGTTCTCGGGTCGATCACGGGGATGATCCAGTGGATCGTGCTGGGGCGGCTGGCCGAGAACATCGTGCTCGACGCCCGCCTGGCGCTGGTCGGGCGGATGCTGCGGGGTCGGCTCGGCGACGTGCAGCGCCGCACCCCCGGCGAGCTCGTCACCCGGGTCACCTCGGACACGGTGCTGCTGCGCGAGGCCGCGTCGTCGAGCATCGTCCAGCTCGTCAACGGGCTGGTGTCGCTGGCCGGGACGGTGATCCTCATGGCGGTGCTCGACGTGCCGCTGCTGCTGTCGACGCTCGGGGCGATCGTCGTCGTCGCCGTGCTCATGGGGTTGCTGCTGCCGCAGATCGGGGTCGCGCAGCGCAAGGCGCAGGAGTCCATCGGCAACGTCGGCTCGACGCTGGAGGGTGCGCTGCGGGCGCTGCGGACCGTCAAGGCCAGCGGCGCCGAGGACAGGCAGGCCGAGCAGGTGACCGTGCAGGCCCGCGAGTCCGCCCGGCACAGCATCCGGGCGGTGTACGTCACGGCGTTCGCGTGGACGATCGCCGGCGGCGGCATCCAGCTCGCGATCATCGTGATCCTCGGCGTCGGTGCGTGGCGCGTCGACGCCGGGACGCTGGAGGTGTCGACGCTCATCGCGTTCCTGCTCTACGCGTTCAACATCGTCGACCCCATCACCACCCTCACGCAGGTGTTCACGCAGCTGCAGTCGGGCGTCGCGGCCGCCGCGCGCATCCGCGAGACCGAGTCCATCCGCATCGAGGACCTCACGGCCGGCCGCGACCACCCCGAGCCCGCCGGCACCGACGGCGCCCCGCCCGTCCTCGCGCTGGAGGGCGTGCGCCTCACGTACCCCGGGGCCACCGGCCCGGCCGTCGACGGGGTCGACCTGGCCGTGCCGCGCCGCGGCCACACGGCCCTGGTCGGCCCGTCCGGCGCCGGCAAGACGTCGGTCATCTCGCTGCTGCTGCGCTTCCTCGAGCCCGACACCGGCACCCTGCGCCTGGACGGCGTGCCGTACGACGAGCTGAGCATCGCCACGGTGCGTGCCCGGTTCGCGTACGTCGAGCAGGAGACCCCGCTGCTGTCCGGCACGGTCCGCGACAACCTCACGTTCCGCTACCCCGAGGCCACCGACGACGAGATCTGGGAGGCCCTGCGCGCCGTGGGCCTGGAGGCGACGGTCCGCGCGCTGCCCGAGGGCCTCGACACGCCCGTGCAGGCCACCGACCTGTCCGGCGGCGAGCGTCAGCGCGTCGCCCTCGCGCGCGCGGTGGTCCGCCGCCCCGCGGTGCTGCTGCTCGACGAGGCGACCGCCCAGCTCGACGGCCTCACCGAGGTCGCCGTGCAGGACGTCATCCGCCGCACCGCCCGCGACGGCGCCGTCCTGACCATCGCGCACCGCCTGTCCACGGTGGTCGACGCCGACCAGATCCTCGTCCTCGAGGCCGGCCAGGTCCGAGCCCGCGGCACCCACGCCGAGCTCCTCGCCACCGACGACCTCTACCGCGAGCTCGTCGCCGCCCTCCGCATCGCCGAGTCGGAAGCCTCACCCGACGAGCGTCTGCCCGAGGTCGCGCCGACGTCGTCGTGACGACGGGCGCCGGTGCTCGACGTCGGCATGCGGCGAGGAGCATGATGCGGCCGCATGAGCAGTGACACTCCCGCCGGGTTCGTCCGTGGCAACGACCGACTCGCCGCGTACCTCACCGACCCGGAGATCCGTGAGGACGTCGCACACATCCGCGTCGCGATGGCAGCCGAGGACGACGCGTAGACCAGCCCGAGCCGCACGCTCAGACCACGCCCTCCGGGGCGAGGGCGTCGGTGAGGAGGCTGACGAGGGCGTCGAGCTGGACGTTCGTCGACGAGTCGGTCTCGTCCTCCTCGGCGCCGTCGAGCGCGCGGGCGGCGAGGCCGGACTTGCTGTCGATGAGCTCGGCGATCTTCGAGTCGATGGTCTGCGCGGCGATGATCCGCCACGCGGTGACCGGCTCGGACTGGCCGATGCGGTGGATGCGGTCGATGGCCTGGGTCTGCTCGGCGTCGGTCCAGGAGAGCTCGGCGAGCACCAGGTTGGACGCGACCTGCAGGTTCAGGCCCACGCCCGCGGCCATGAGCGAGCACACCGCGATCGAGACCTCGGGGTCCTCGGTGAACGCGGTGATGTTCTTCTCGCGGGCCTTCGGCGTCTGGTCGCCGCGGATCGACGCGTAGCGGATGCCCCGCTCGGCGAACGTCTGCTCGGCCTGATCCATGACGTCGACGTGCTTGGCGAAGAACACGACCTTGCCGACGTTGCGGGCCAGCTGGGCGGCGTAGTCGGCGGCCAGCCCGGCCTTGGCCTGGCCGATGCGCCGGACCATGGTGAAGACGTTCTCGCCCTTGGCCTTGGAGCTGGAGTCCTTGAGCTCGGCGGCCGCGACCCGGCGGGCGAGCTCGAGGTCGACACCGGCCACGGCGGACTCGCCGCGCGCCTCCACGGCGGCCTGGTAGCGCTGGACGAGGCGGCGGGTGAGCACCTCCCCCGCGGCGCGGATGGAGCGGCCCACGGCCCCGTCGAGCTCGACGGGCAGGTCCGCGACGCGGCGGGCGGGGATGTCGTCGACCACGTCGACCTTGCGACGACGCACGACGCCCATGTCGATCACGGCCGAGCGCGCGGCGGCGGCGAAGCCCCGGTCGGCGGGCGTCAGACCCGTGTCCTCCAGCGCGTTCATCAGCGGGCCCAGCGGCTGGGTGTCGTCGATCCAGCCGAGGAACTGCCAGATCGCGCGGAAGTCCTCGATGTCGTTGATCAGCGGCGTGCCGGTCAGCGCCATGAGCAGCGGCCGGGCGGTGCGCTCGCGGATCCGCTCGGAGATCGCCAGCACGTGCTGGGAGCGCTGCGAGGTCTTGTTCTTGATGAAGTGCGCCTCGTCGACGACCATGCCGCGGAACCCGTGCTCCCCGAGCCACCCGACGTGCCGGTCGAGGATCTCGTAGTTCACGATGACCACGTCGGCGAACCCGTCGACCTGCTCGCCGTCGCCGTGCACGACCGTCGCCCGGCGCAGCGGCATCCACATGCCCACCTCGTGCGCCCAGTTGGTCTTGACGACGTTGGGGGCGACGACGAGCAGCGGGAACGCGTCGGCGGCCTGCGCGGCGAGCAGCGCCTGCGCGGTCTTGCCGAGCCCGGGCTCGTCGGCGAGCAGGAACGTGCGGTGCCCGCGGGTGGTGGCGGCCACGACCTGCGACTGGTGCGGCATGAGCTCGCGGCCCATGAGTCCCGGCACGGGGCGCGGGTCGGGCAGCGGCATGCACGCCGGCGCACCCGGCCCGGCCTGCTCGAACGAGCGGAACAGCGGCTCCAGCAGCTCCCACCCGGCCAGCCGCCGCGGCTTGGCGGCGACGCGCTGGGCGGCGGCCTCGAAGTCGGGGGCGAGGAACGGGTTGGCGAGCTGGCGCGAGAGCACCGACCGCGGCACGACACGCTTCTCCGCGCCCGGCGTGGGCGTCGGGGCGGGGCGCGCGGGCTCCGGGTCCTCGGTGGGCTCCAGCCCGCCGGCGCGCATCACCGTGGCCTTGTAGACGCGGGCGGCGTCGGAGACCCGGGCGTCCTCGGCCAGCAGCTCCAGCAGCGACGTGTCGCGGGCGGCGATGCGGGCGAGCTGCGTGGCGACCCCGTCGAGCCGCTTGAGCTGCTCGGCCTTGCGCCCCTGCGTCAGCGTGGCGTCGCCCATGACGCGGGCGCGCTCCTCGCGCACGATCAGCGCGACCACCTGGAACTTGGTGCGCGTGCCCGGCTTCATCGGCGGCCGCGCGACGGCGTTCTCCACCTCGCGCGCGACGTCGGCCAGCACGGGGACGATCCCCCGCTCGGCGGGCCGCTGCGCCCGACCGCCCGCGGGTCGCCGGCCGCCGGGCTCGGCGCTCGCGCGACCGGACCGACGCTGCCCTGCTCGCGCCACATCTCCTCCTTCTGCCTCCCCCGGCACGGACGCAGCGCGCCGTGCGACGGGCATGCCCGAGCGGGACGGGCGCGGGGTCCTCGGGCAGCGTCCTGCTGCCGTCGCCTGCCGCGACGCGCTCGGGTACGACGGGCGTCGACCGGCCGGCGGTGCCTGGTGCCCACACGCCGCGGTCCGCTTCCGTGACCCCGGCACACCTTCTCACGGCGAGGCCCCCACGGGCACCGGGTGACGGGCACTCGCCGTGAGACGTCCGCCGCACGCACGACGACGGCGCCGCACCCGGAGGGGGGTGCGGCGCCGTCGTCCTGCGCGGCGTGGAGCCGGGGTCGGATCAGGTCAGCTGCAGGACAGTGCCCCCGGGGCGGGTGCGCTGCCGTTGCCGATGAACCCGAAGGTGGTGGTCTGGCCGGCGGCGACCGACCCGTTGTAGGCGGCGTTGCTCACGACACCGTTGGCGAGGACGCCGTTCCACACGTTGCTGGTCGACACCCCGGCGGGCAGGGTGACGCGCCAGCCGTTGATCGACGACGTGCCGGCCCGCACCGTGACGGTGGCCTGGTAGCCGCCGCCCCAGCTGTTCGCGATCGCCAGGCTCGCCGAGCACGTGCCCGTCGGGGGCGGCGTCTGGGTGGGCGTGGGCGTCGGGGTGGCGGTCGGCGTCGGCGTCCCGGTGGGCGTCGGCGTGGGGGTGGGGGTCGGCGTCGGGGTGCCGGTGCCGCCCGCGTTCAGCGTGTTGAGGACGCTGGTGTACGCGGCCTTCTTGTTGCCCGCGCCGTCGAACAGCAGCGGGGTGCCCGAGGCACGCCACGAGTCCGTGTCACGCACGCCCCACACCGTGATGCCCGTGCAGCGCGCGACGTTGAGGCAGGCCTGCACCACGCGGCGGTAGTTCTCCGCCTGCGCGGCGCCCGAGCCCTCGATGTCGAGCTCGGTGATCTGCACGTCCACACCCAGCGCCGCGAAGGAGGAGAGGGTCGTCTGGTAGTTGCTCGGCACCGGGCTCTGCGGGTTGAAGTGCGACTGCAGGCCCACGCAGTCGATCGGGACGCCCCGCGCCTTGAAGTCGCGGACCATGGTGTAGACCGCCTGCGTCTTCGCGTGGGTCCAGTCGTCGGTGTTGTAGTCGTTGTAGCAGAGCTTGGCGTTCGGGTCGGCGGCGCGTGCGGCGCGGAACGCGGCCTCGATCCAGTCGTTGCCCGTGCGCTGCAGGTTCGAGTCACGCCGGGCACCGGACGAGCCGTCGGCGAAGGCCTCGTTCACCACGTCCCAGGAGTGGATCTTGCCCCGGTAGTACGTGGCGACCTGGGTGACGTGGTTGAGCATCGCGTTGCGCAGCGCCGTGCCGGACATGTTCTGCATCCAGCCCGGCTGCTGGGAGTGCCACGCCAGCGCGTGACCGCGCACCTGCTTGCCGTTCTGCCGGGCCCAGTTCACGATCCGGTCGCCCTGGGTGTAGCTGAACTGCCCCTGCGACGGCTCGGTGGCGTCCATCTTCATCTCGTTCTCGGCCGTGATCATGTTGAACTCACGGTTCGCGATCGTCGAGTACGTCGAGTCCGACAGCCGGCTCGCCGCGATCGCGGTGCCGAAGTACCGCCCGCTCTCGCCCGCAGCCGCCTGCAACGTGCTGCCCGCAGCAGCAGCCGGCATCGCCAGGGTCACGGCCAACGTGGTCGCGGCCAGGCCGCCCACGAACGCGCCCAGCCGGCGACGTCGGGTCCTCAGGTCGGGGTTCGTCATCGATCCCTCCTCAGTGGTCGAAGCGCCGGCAGCAGCCGGCGCCCCACCCTGAGCGCCTGACCTGGAGGGGGTCAACAGACGGACGCGGTCCAGATAGTTTCGATCGCCGACCCGAAACGCTTATTCACTCGTGCGGGTGACGCTGGCACCGGTTTAGCCGCCGATTCCCGGCCTGGCGACCGCACGTCGCCATGGGTAGGTCGCCCTCTCCCGACCCGACCAGCGACACTTTCGACGATCGAGGGATCGACCAGGCGCCAGAGCGAGATCACCAAGCGGTACCGCCCCAGACGACGAGCCATCCCGCTCCTCCGCCGTCCGAGATGACTCACTCGACCTCGCGCGCTCGACTAGTGAGCAACTGGCTGCGGCGAGCGTGGCGTGACCACCAGACTGTCCTCATGGGGTTCTGGAGCAAGCTGTTCGGAAAGTCGGTCGACGTTACGGCGCCGGTAGCGACGGCCAGTCCCGCGAGACCTGTGGTCGTCGTGGCGTTCCGTGAGCTAACGAAGCCCGACCCGTTGCGCGGATTCTCTCCCGACCGCGGGTACGCGTACATCTGGCCGTTTTCTCAGGAGCCCCAGGTAGGGCAGTGGGCGGTGGCGCCAGGGACGGACGGACCAGCGACAGTCATCGTGGGAGCGATCGGGCTGCCATCCAGCGCGCGGGGGATGGAGTTGAAGCAGTTGTCTCAGCTGATTGCACCCGAGGCTGTTCAGCGCGCCCGGGATGAGGCGGCTGCCGCTGTGAGCGCGCCGGTGCGCGGCTGGAACGACAACCTCCGCGAAGTCGAGCGAGGGCAGGCGTGGGGACCTGTCGAGGTCGACGACGAGCACAACCACCGCGACCAGGTCGCGCGGATCTTCCACTCCCTCGGATACACCGAGGGAGGCATCACCTTTCAGAAGGCCCGGCTGCTCCCGGAAGCACGTGACCGCGTCCGGGTGGAGGTTCTGGGCGAGGCGGTCGGGTACGTCGGATCGGACCACGCCTCGATGGTGTCGAACTCCGTCGCGCGCATCGGGCAGGGCAACGTCGCGGTCATTGGCGCGCGCATCTGGGCCACGGCCGAGGACGGCACCTGGCGCTCACGCGTGACGCTCGAACACGGCGCTTCCGGCCGGGAGCGGGATCACCGCGCAGAGCGGCTGGCGGCGGAGCGCCACGAGCAGGAGCAGGCAGAGAAGGCCGAAGCGCGCCAGACCCGTGAGCGAGAGAGGGCCGCGAAGCAGGAGCGGGAATCAGCCGCGCGGGCCGCTGGCTCGTTCGACGACGAGCACTGGTCGACACGCAAGACGCTCATTGCCCAACTGAAGAAGGAAGGCAGGAGTGCGGAAGCTGTCACTCTTCTCGAACGCTGCGTGACGGCCGCGGAAGCCGAGGCAGGCATCCGCGGCGGAGTCCCGGAGCAGTGGCCCACGACGCAGCTGGGGATGATCCTGCGCGCGAACAAGGATTCGACTGCTGAGCTCGCCCTTCTTGAGCGTTACGCCGCCGCTTGCGGGGACGGGCCTCTACCCGATCGGATCGCTGCCCACCTGGAGCGGGCGCGAGGAAGCAGATGAGCCCGAGTCGTCGCGGATGGACGCTGGCGGCGGGCAGTTCGCTGGAGAGAGAGAGTGAGCTCGGCGTCGCGGACGTCAGGGCGTGTGCACCGCGTCGACGGCGATGGTGACGACGACGCGCTGCCCTCCGCCCGGGCCCCCGAACCCGGGGTAGGGCCTGCCCAGGTACTTGGTCGACAGCCCGTCGAGGTGCTCACGCGCGCCGTCGGTGCTCATGGACAGCACGCGCCCGCGGATCCCCCACGAGCGCAGCGGGCTCGCCGGGTCGGCGAGCCCGAGGGCCACGCGGCTGTCGCGGGCCATGTTGCGGGCCTTCTGGTGGGTGTCGACGGTGTTGATGACGACGTGCTCGCCGTCGGTGTCCACCCAGGTCTGGCTGACCTGCGGGGAGCCGTCGGGCATGAGGGTCGTGACGAAGCAGATGGCCTTGGCGCGCAGGACGTCGGTCAGCGGGTGCGGCAGGGTCATGGAGGGCCCTCTCAGGTGCTCTCGGTGGCGTAGAGGCGGTCGACGACGTCGTCCGTCGGTGCGGGTGCAGGCAGCCGGGCGTGCTGCAGCCCGGCGAGCGCGACGGCCAGGGCACGCCGCCACAGGTCGGGCGCGACGCCCCGCGAGGCGTCCATGACGCTGCCCACCATGAGGTGGACGGCGACGAGGTCGGCCGAGGTGACGCCGTCGGGCACCTGCCCGGCGCGCACGGCCCGGGCGAGGACCGAGCGCACGACCGGCGTCATGCGCTCGTGCGCGCGGTGCGCGATCGCGTACGAGCCCTTCTGGCCACGCAGGATCTGACCGAGCGCCCGGTCGGCGGCCTCGAGCTCGAGCTGGCGCTCGAGGAACGTGGTCAGCGCCTGCCAGGCGTCCTCCTGCTCCGCGGCCTCCTCGGCCATGCGGCACACGGCGTCGACGTGCTCGCCGAAGAGCGCGTCGACGAGGTCCTGGCGGTCCGGGAAGCGCCGGTACACGGTGCCCATGCCGGTGCCGGCGGCGCGCGCGATCTCCTCGTACGAGACGTCGAGCCCGCGCTCGGCCATGAGGTCGCGAGCGGTGTCGAGCAGGAGCCGACGGTTGCGTTCGGCGTCGCGGCGCAGCGGTCCGGCGGAGGTGGGCATGCGGCGACCGTACAGAAACGGAAGACCGACTACCAAGTTGAAGGACTCTTCCGTTTGTGGTCGACTGCGTCACCACCCCCGAGCACCACCGGACGCTGGAGGCCTCATGACCGCCGCACCGCCCCCCGACGACGCCGTGCTGCCGCACCCGATCCGGGTCCCGGACGCCGACCTGGAGCAGCTCAGGACCCGCCTGTCCACCACCCGCTGGCCCGACGACGCGACGGCCGACGGCCAGGGACCGCGGCTCGCCCGCATCCAGGAGCTGTGCACCTACTGGGCAACGGGCTACGACTGGCGACGGTGCGAGGACGACCTCAATGCCCTCGGCTCCTCCCGCACGGTCGTCGACGGCCTCGGCATCCACCTCCTGCACGTGCGCTCCCCCGAGCCCGACGCCCGACCCCTGCTGCTGTGCCACGGCTGGCCCGGGTCCGTGCTGGAGTTCCGTCGGATGATCGGCCCCCTCACCGACCCCGTCGCGCACGGCGGCCGGGCCGAGGACGCGTTCCACGTCGTCATCCCCTCGATGCCCGGCTTCGGGTTCTCCGACAAGCCCACCGGCACGGGCTGGGGCCCGGCGCGCATCGCCGACGCGTGGATCACGCTGATGCACCGCCTCGGGTACGACGCGTGGTTCGCCCAGGGCGGCGACTGGGGCGCCGCCGTCGTCGACGCGATCGGCCGCCGACCGGACTCGGGCTGCGTGGGGCTGCACTTCAACTTCCCCCTCGTCTTCCCCAGCCCGCAGGAGCTCGACGAGGCCACGCCCGAGGAGCGGCAGATGGCCGCCCGGGCGCAGCGGTACGCCACCGAGCAGGACGCCTACGCCCGCGAGCAGACCACCCGCCCGCAGACCATCGGGTACTCGCTGGCCGACTCCCCCGCCGGCCTCGCCGCGTGGATCTACACGCTCTTCGAGGACGTCGCCGACCACCACGGCTCCCCCGAGGACGTCATCGACCGCGACGAGATCCTCGACGACGTGATGCTCTACTGGCTGCCCAACGCCGGCGCCTCCGCCGCGAGGCTCTACTGGGAGTCCCGCCAGGAGCAGGCGCACGGCACCAGCCCAAGCGGCCCCGGCCCGACGCCGGCCGGTTTCAGCATCTTCCCCGGCGAGGCCGTGCAGGCGTCCCGCCGATGGGTCGAACGCCGGTACGCGACGGTCCTGCACTACGAGCAGCTCGGCCGCGGAGGCCACTTCGCCGCCCTCGAGCAGCCCCTGGTGCTGACCGAGCAGATCCGCACCACCTTCCGCGAGCTCCGCCGCACCACGTGAACCGGACGGTGGGGGCGCCGGCCGTGACCGCCGACGGGTCGACGATCAGGACAGCGCCTCCGCCAACCAGAACACCTCCCCGCAGTGCGGGCACGGGACCCGCCCGAACAGCTGCCGCAGCTCCCCCGCCACCCCCTCGTGCCCGTGCACCCGGCACAGCTCCAGAAGCCGCGCCTCCGCCGCGCCCATCTCGCCGGGCTCCGCCTCGCGCACGGCGATGCCGTCGGCCTCCCCCTCCCCGTCCACGACGACGAGCACCCCGTCAACCACCTCCACGCACGCCGGCTCCGCGCACGACGGGCAGTCGACCTCGATCTCCCCGTCGACCAGGGCGTCGAGGTGCGACGACCACACCCCCAGGTCTTCGACGGCGGCCACGGCCAGCAGCGTCCAGATCACGTCGGTGCGTGCCTCGACGAGCCGCACCTTGCGCCACGCGAGCTCCCGCAGCGCGGCGATCTCCACCGCGTGCTCGCCTCGCTCCGACCCCGCACCGGCCGGCGCGTCCATCGCCCCGATGATCGCCGCCGCGAGGTGCAGCGCAGGATCCACCGCCACGTCGGGCCGCGACCGCGCCATCCCCACCAGCGCAGGCAGCGCCGCGTAGCTCGCCGGCGCCACCGACCCCTGGTGGCACAGCCGCGACCACAGCTCGTCCCAGACCGGCGCCCGCATGTCCGTCACCTCAGCGGCCTGGGCCAGCAGCCGCGGCACCTCGTCCGCCCTCCCGTACACGTCCACCATGTCAGCCCACTCAGTCACGGCTCCGAGCCAACCACCACGCCCGTCCGCGCGGGACTGATCGAGCGAAACTCGACCTGGTGCGGTCGTGATCGCTTCCCGCATCCGACTAGCGTGATCGGGTGGTGGCGTTCGAGGTGGATGAGGACCCGGCTCCCACCCTCGACCTTCCCATCGTCGGCGCCAGCGGTCTTGCCGTCGTCCAGAGGGCACAGATTCTCGACGACGCCACCGACCGCCTCGTCGACGCCGGCCACCACGTCGCACGTCTGGACGCCGCAACGTGGGAGTCACGCGATGCGATGTACGACGGGTTCGCCGCCGCCCTGGGCTTCCCCGACCACTTCGGCCGGAACCTCGACGCGCTGCACGACTGCCTCGAGGACGTCACTCACGGCGCCTACGGCGGGCGCGCTGGGGCAACGGGCCTGGTCGTGGTCGTCACGGGTCTCAATGCGTTTGCGGAGCGCTTCCCGGACCTGGCGCGCGCGCTCGTCGACGTGCTGACTGCGACCACCCGGTCCGCCGTGCATGGGGAGAGCACGCTCGTGCTGCTGGAGACGGACCATCTTCACCCCCACCGAAAGCAGTCCTGACACGGGGCTGCTGCACGAGTAGGTGACAGGCGGTCTCAGGCAGCGAGCGCGACCTGAGAGGTCAGGATGGTCTCGAACTCGATCGGTGTCAGCCGACCGAGCCGGTGCTGGCGTCGGCGGCGGTGGTAGGTCCTCTCGATCCAGGTGACGATCGCGACCCGCAGGTCCTCGCGGGTGGCCCAGCGCTGCCGGTTCAGGACATTGATCTGCAGCAGGGAGAAGAAGCTCTCCATGGCGGCGTTGTATCCGGCGGAGGCGACTTGGCCCATGGAGCCGACCAGGTCGTGATCGGCCAGAATGCGGGCGACCTCACGGCTACGGAGCTGGCTGCCGCGGTCGCTGTGAACCACGCTCCCGGCCACGTCGCGGCCTCGCTGCACGGCACTGAGCAGGGCGTTCGCCGCGATCCGGGACGTCATTCGGTCGCTGATGGAGTATCCGACGCTCCGCTTGGAGTAGACGTCCTTGATCGCGCACAAGTAGACCTTGCCCTCGGCCGTGGGGTGCTCGGAGATGTCCCAGAGCCACAACCGGTTCGACGCGTCGGCCCGGAACTGTCGCAGCACGAGGCCGTCGTGGGCCGACGACCCGACCTTCTTGCCGCCCCGGCTGCGCTTCTTGCCGAACACCGACCACCAGCCGTTCTCGGAGCAGATCCGCCACACGGCTCGGGCGCAGGTGACCTGCCCGGCACGGGCGGCGTCGTCGGCCAGGAGCGGGTGCCCGAACTCCGGGTCGTCGTGGTGAGCGTCGAACAGGACGTTGGACAGGTGCGCCTCATCGAGCCCACGAGCGGTAACGGGAGCGGCGAGCGACACCGCACAGGCCAGTCCGCTGGCTGTAGCCGGGGTCGACCTCTGTGCGACGCGGACGTACCGGCACTCCGGGCAGTCTCTCGCTGGACCGCCCCTTGGAATCCGTGCAGCACTCGCCCGGGGGGGGTAGCCGCTGCCACACATCTTGTTCGCCAGGCGCGCGTCGCAGGCCGAGATCTTGGTGGCGGAGCGCCTATGATTCGGCCGTGAGCGACCTCGCACTTGCGCCTGAGCGCGTCCAGGGCCTCCATCGATCTGACGGTCGGCTCGAACGACACACCGCTGATCTCGCTCGACTCGAGAGTCTGGGCGCCTCCACGATGACCGCCGTGAGCTTCAGAGATCTAGTCGGATCTCTGCCCGCCGACGAGTCCAGTCACTCGCTGTACCCATACCCGGCACGCCTCGTACGACATATTCCCAGGTTCTTCCTCGAGTCCGGGGCAATAGGTCGCGACGCGACCGTGGTGGATCCATTTTGTGGTTCGGGAACTGTGCTGCTGGAAGCAGCCCTCGGCGGACGCCAGGCCTATGGGATCGACAGCAACCCGGTTGCCGCCCTCATAGCTGAAGTCAAGACAACCCCTTTGAATGCTGAAAAACCAGAGATAGAAGCGCTGGCGCGGGCATGCGTCGAAAGAGCCGCCGCAGGTCGACGAAAGTACGAGCCGTCGCTGTTTGTCGAGAAATGGTACTCCCGCGCCGCGTACTCAATGCTCTGCCGCCTTGCGGCGGTAGTTGAAGTGATGTGCCAGAACGTTGACAGACCGCAAGCGAACCTGCTCCGCTTAGCACTCGCACGGACCGCTCTCGATCACAGCATCCGAGACCCGCGCATTCCAGTACCCGTGCGTCTGGCCGAATCTCCCAACACTAACGCAACGTCCGATGACGTCCGCCGAGGGTTTCTGCGAGTGACGTCACGCCTAGCAACCTTGGCATGTCGGATCCCGAACGACTTGCCAACCGTCGAGGTTCGCCTCGGTGACGCACGGACCGCGGCGTCGTGGCCTTGCCCAGAGACACCCTCCGTTATGGTCACAAGTCCGCCGTACGGAGCCGCGCAGAAGTACGTCCGGAGTACGAGCTTGGAAGCCGCGTGGCTTGGGTACGCCGATGCGCGAGGCACACGGACCCTCGAACGGTCTTCGATCGGTCGTGAGCACCTCGATGAGAGCGAGCGAGCGCGAAGCGCCGACCTCCTTAAAGACGACGAACTGCGAGAAAACGTGGAGGATATTTCTGAAGTCGACCCCTACCGGGCAGCAATCTACCTGAACTACTTCGTGGACATGCAGGCAGCGCTAAGGGTTGGACTTCAGACCTCGCGTCCAGAGACCGTGATCCTCGTGTGCGGTACTAACCGCGTCGTCGGGATGGAAATCGAGACGCACAGACATCTGGCGCGAATGGTTTCTGCTCAAGGATATAAGCTCCGACTGAAGGTTCGCGACGAGATCAGAGGGCGCACACTCCTCACGGTAAGGCACCGAGGATCGCAACCAGCGCACGCAGAAGTCATCTACATGTTTGACAAAGTCTGCGCTCCCGCTTCAATCAGAAGTGGGGCATAGGCGATGGACGCGACACACGAAGCCGCATTAATCCGCGACATCAAGACGCTGAGCGAACGCGTGTGGGAGCGACGCGTCCAAGAACCAGACATTGAGCGTTGGCTTAGCAACTTCGACGGCCGAGTATTCGATGTTGCCGCTGAGCGAATGCACGCGTTGCACCTCTTGAGACACTTTGTCTACTTTGGGGCTCGTGAGATGCGCGTGCTTCTCGAGGCGCTCTACCGCGACATCTATCGGTACCCGATCGTCCAGCAGATCAGACACCGGGCCGGAGACACCCTCGACAGCACGTTTATCGCTGACGAGTTCGCCGGCGAGCTGCGACGCACCCGATTCATAGCGATGGGGAACCCGTCCGAGTCAGGCTCGCACCTCATGTACTACTTCAGGCAAGTGAACAGTTTGCCGAAGGGCTTGTTCGTTAGTCAGCACGAGCTGGCGAGCGGTCCGCTGACAGACCCCGAGACGCGGCTCGTTCCGCACGACCTGACACGAATCGTCTTCCTAGACGACCTTCTCGGTTCTGGTCAGCAGGCAACTTCCTACAGTCGGTCAGTGGTGCGGGACATCCGCGCCGTAGCTGCACGCGATGGAAGGTCTCTAACGATCTCGTATTACACACTATTTGCAAAGTCAATCGGCCTAGATGCTGCACGTCGTACATCTTTTGATGATGTCCGCGCGCTCCACGAGATTGACGAATCACAAATGGCTTTCGCAGCGAACTCCCGCGTCTACCATGGCTGCGGCGCGTACACGAGCATGGAGGAAGGGCGAGCACTTGCTGAGGGCTACGGATCTCTCCTGACCACCGACCCACTAGGGTACCGCGACGGGCAACTTCTGCTCGGATTCCAGCATAACGTTCCCGACAACACACTTCCCATCTTCTGGTTCGACGAGCCCGAGCCAACATGGGAACCAATATTCCCGCGCTTCCAAAAGGTGTACTGATGCCGGACTACAGGCAGGATAACCCGTTCGAAGTCACGAAGGCTGTCGACTTTACCGATCGCGAGATTCGCACCACTTTTGTCGACTTGCCCACAGCCGAGGGCGGTTTCGGTTCTATAGTCGATCCACGTAGCCCAATGCCGCATTTCATAACCGGCGGCAAGGGCGGCGGGCGGACGCATCTAATGCGCCACCTTTCCTACGCACTGCAAACACTCGACATATCGGCTAAAGTTGCCAAAGTCCGAGGCGACGGATATATCGGCGTCTACTTCAGATGCAGCGGCCTCAACGCCAGCAGATTCTCGGGGAAGCGTCAAAGCTCTACGGTGTGGTCATCGATTTTCGCTTACTACATGGACCTTTGGCTCCTGCGGCTAATCGTTGAAGACCTGATCGATCTGGCGGAGTCCTCCGAAGATCCCTGGACGGCAGAAACGCAAAGACACTTTCAGCAGGCGGTTCAAGAGGCGTTCGACGGGGGGCTGCCGCCTGCCACACGCGAGGGACTCCGTGGACTGGTGGATCAAGTGTCGCGCGAAATCCGAACGCTTGATCGCGCCGTAAACAACGCTGCACTCCGCCCTTCGCTCGATATTGACATCAAAGCGGCGCCCGGCGCGGCGCTGTTTGAGATTGTTCGGCTCGTAGTGCGCGACCTGCTACCTGGAATCAGGATCACGTTCCTCATCGACGAATTGGAAAATCTTCGGGCCGACCAGCAGAGGTACGTCAACACCTTGGTCCGGGAGAAGGTCGAAGATTGTACGTTCATTATCGGCAGCCGCGCAGAAGGCCTGCGCACGTTCGAGACGCTTAGCGCCGGCGAGGTGAACAAAGCGGGAAGTGAGTACGACATCACTACCCTCGAAGACGTCTACAGCAGCAACCGTAAGGCGTTCAGAAGGTTCTGCACGGACGTCGTCGTAGCGCGTATGCGAGAAGTGCAACCTATGGCCGTCGAGGCTTCGCTGAAGCGACTGTTTCCTGCGAACGATGCTGACCCCGACGCACTAACAGGAGCTGAGAGCCGTCTGCGCCCACACTTGGTCAACCTTAGATCTTCGCTCAAACCAGTGATCCGCAGCGACGTACGCATCGACGAAATCCTCGATTACCTAGCCGTCGCGGAGGACCCCCTGGAGGAGAAACTCCGCATCCTTCGTTTCTATCAACGTTGGAGCTCTGGGACCGCACCTACGCCTGCCGTCGCGCGCGCGGTTAGAGACGAGTTCCTCGAGAAAGATGACCTAGAGAGCGCGCGCGTCATCAGAGACTTCTGGAAGGGTCACCGATCCGATATGCTCGCTCAGCTTTATGTTGAGTCGGGACAAAAGGTGCCGTATGCGGGTTTCGATCAATTTCTGGAGATGGCAGGGTACCTGCCTCGGAGCCTGCTCGTCATTCTTAAGAGCACGATCCGCTGGGCCCAATTCTTGGGCGAGTCGCCCCTGATGTCAGGCAACCCGATTTCAGTCAGGGCACAGACTGAGGGCGTCCGAGACGCCGCTGAGTGGTTCCTCAAGGACTCGGCGCGGAGCGACACGGTGGGCATGGCCAGCGCCGTAGCGATCAGACGCCTAGGTGGGTACCTTCGCCGGATGCGCTATTCGGACAAGCCTGTCGAGGTTGATTGCGCCGCCTTTTCGACCGATCGACGCGGGCTTTCGGTACAGGCGCTTGACGTGCTCGATGACTGCGTATCGACCGGACTCCTGCTCGAGATTCCGCGTGGCCAGATTGACCGCAATTCGGGCGCGTTTCACCACAAGTATCAGCTCAATCCGATGCTGGCCCCGCACTTCGATCTGCCGACGTCGAGGCGGGGCGTCGCTAAAATCGCGGCGCGAGAGCTCAACGCCATCTTCGATCCCGATGTGGATGATGAGGGGTTCGATCGACTCATCAGGGAACGTATCGCAACCTTGAACGCGCCGTTCGTCGCGACCATGGAGGGTCAAGATGTCCTCTTCGACTGACCACTCGCTATTCAGACGGCGAGAACTATCTCCCGGAGACGTGGCGCGGATCGAGTGCGACCTATTCCTTAGCGCCTATAATGACAGCGAACGGGTGAGGACAGTCTACTCGTCTGTTCGAGCGGCCAGGAAAGTGTGGCTTCTGCACGAGGAATACGGCTACTCGAACAGTGATCTTCCACCGGAGGAATGCTTCGCTCCGATGGCAGTGTCCGAAGCTGAGTGGTGGATCCGGCTTGTTGCGGATTATCTGAGGAACGATCTGGTGGCGGGCAGCAGAGTCGTAATTGATATCACGGGCATGATGCGGCCGCACATTATGATCATGCCGCTTATTATGCGGCAGCTCGGTGTGGACCTGCTAACGGTCCTGTATACCGATCCGACGTCGTACATGTCCGGCTCACGGACGAGCTTTGCGAGCGGGTCTATGCTCGGGGTCAGACAAGTCGAAGGACTTGAAGGGGCACATGTCAGTGCTGAGCCCTCGGACGTGCTGGTGATCGGCGCTGGTTACGACCATGAGCTTGTGCGAGCGGTCGCGGAGGCCAAGCGGAGTTGTCAGCACTTGGTTCTTTTGGGCCTGCCGAGCTTGCAGCCGCACATGTACCAGGAAAGCCAAGCGCGCCTAGCACAGGCAACCGAGTCTTTGAACCGCTTCGCTGATAGGTCGCTGATTTTTGCTCCTGCCGATGATCCGTTTGCTACAGCCACCGTCCTGCAACAGAAGATGGCGGAGTTCGAGCGCCGCAACCCGAGGGGGAACTTCTACTTCTGCCCTGTGGGGTCGAAGGCTCAGGTTCTCGGTTTCTCGTGGTACTTCCTGACCGAGCGTCGGAACGGGCCGGCGAGCATGCTGTTTCCGTTCAAGCCGCGATACTCGCGTGAGACCTCGGTGGGCTTCTCACGGGCTCACCAGTACGACCTAGAACTTGGATGCCTCCTGGATGAGGACCTAGCGGAGGCGTAATAGGCATCTCCTCAGGGGAGTGATCGCCGTCGAGTTGACGGCCGAGGACGGCGCGGAGCGACACCCGCAGGGGTCAAGTCCCTGGCCTCACTTGGAGTACGCGCGAGTCGGCCCCGGGGCGCATCGACGCCTCGGTCTGCGATCGTGTGCCAAGACCTGCCTGGTTGGTCCCTTGCCGTCCCGAATCGGACTGCCGTACCACTGAGGGGCCGCTCTCGGCCGTGACCTGCTGAACGACTGTGCGCCTGGGCAGATTCGAACTGCCGACACCCGCTTTAGGAGAGCGGTGCTCTATCCCCTGAGCTACAGGCGCGAGGACCTGGGCCAGCCTAGCGGGCGGGGGCGGGTGGGGCCGAGTCGCTGGTGGGGGACGTGGAACGCGCCCGCGGACGCGCCTCGGGGCGGCGTCCGCGGGCGCGGGATCGGGGGGTCAGGCCAGCTCGGTGAGAAGGGCGGCGTAGAGGGCGTCGACGTCGTGCTCGGTGCCGGCCTTGGTGATGGCGAGCTCGGCGCTGAAGCCCGTGTACTTGAGGATGATGCGGGCCGAGGGGGCCAGGGCGCCGACGGAGACGTCGTAGGCGCTGTCGTGGTTCGTCTGGTAGATGATCGACAGCGACGTCAGGGCGGTGCGGCGGGCGACCTCGACGGTGAAGGGGCCGACGGCGTCGGTGTCGGCGTCGTTGCCGGGCATGCGGGCGAAGGTCACGTGCGCGACGAGGGAGTCGGTGAAGACGACGAGGAGGCCGTTGGCGCGCGGGGGCGTGGCGTCGTCGACGTTGGCGACGAGGCTGACGAAGCGGGGCACGGCACCGCGCAGGGCGGAGTGGATCTGGGAGAGCACCGCGTCAGGCGGGCAGTAGCCCGACTCGGACGCCATGAGGACGGCGTCGCGGTAGGCGGTGATGGCAGTCGACATGGTTCGTCCTTCGTCGCGCGCGGCGGCCGTCGCCGACGGCCTCAGTCACCGGTTCTGATCGGCTGATCGGGCGCCGGTATGCGCGATCCGGGGGCAGGCTCACCCGCTGGGTGCGGGTGAGCGCTGCGATCCCCCGGGTGGGACGGACGAGGGGCGGGGGTCAGTCCTCGTCGTGCTCCTGGTGGGGGCGGGTGCCGCCGAGGAAAACGTACATGGCGCGGCCGACGACGTAGCCGATGAGGGCACCGATGACGAGGCCGAGCCAGGAGCCCGACCACAGGGACCCGATCGCGGCGCCGACGATCGCGGCGGCGACGCCCACGCCCGTCTCGACGAGGGTGCCCAGGAGCGTGCGCCACCAGGCGGCGCGGGAGACGACGGTGCGGTGCATGCGCACATCGTCCCTGATCAGGGGCGGGTCAGGGGACGAATCGGGCACGCTGAGGCGGTGCCGGGGCGTGGTGTGCGCCTCAGGCGAGCACCTGCGTGATCGTCGAGCCGTCGGGGCCGTGGTCGACGGTGGCCAGGGCGCCGTTGACGAGGGCGAGGTGCGGGGGCACGTGCCCGCAGTCGACGTCCACGAGCACGGGGATGCCCAGGTCGCCGAGCGCGTGCCGGGCGGCGTGGTGATGCGTCCACTCAGGGGTTTCGCGGCCGGTGGTGCGACCGATCAGCACGGCGGTGGCGTGGTCGAACCAGCCGGCGTAGCGCAGGCCGAGCAGGCGGCGCGTCACGTCGGCGGAGCCCGACTCCGCGGACTCCAGGTACACGACCAGCCCCTCGGGCGCGTGCTCGCGGGCGAACGCGTCGACGTCGCCGAACGGGGTGCCGGCCAGGTGCGCGACGGTCTCCAGGCACCCGCCGACCAGCCGCCCGGTCGCGTGCACGGGCGCGTCCGGGCCGGCGGCGTCGACGCGCGTCCACCCGCCGGGTGCGTCGAGCACGTACTCGTCGACGCCCGGGTCGGTGGCGTAGTCCGCGAACGGGCCACCGCGGTAGCGGCGTGCGGCGCCCTGCACGACCGTCGCGCCCGGGGCCGCGCGCACCACGTCGAGCCAGTGCACCATGGGCGCGGGCACCCGGTACGGGGTGTCCATGAGGTTCTGCCCGTGCAGGGTGGCGACGCCGGTGCGCAGCGTGAGCGGCAGCAGCAGGGTCGAGATGTCGGAGAACCCGACCAGCCAGGTGGGGTCGGCGCCGAGCGCGTCGAGGTCCAGGTGCCCGAGCAGGTCCAGCGCGAGCTCCCCGCCCCACGGCGGCACCACGGCCCGCACCGCGGGGTCGGTCATCAGGCCCGTCAGCTCGTCGACGCGCTGGCGCACGGTGCCGCTGACGATCCCGCCGCGCCGCACCAGCGGCCCCTCGCGCACCACGAGCCCGTGGTCGCGCACGTGCTGCTCCGCGACGTCGAGCCGCGCCCCCAGCGCCTCGGCCACCCCGGACGAGGGCGCGGCCACCCCCACGACGTCTCCACCGACCAGGGGCTGCGGGTACCGGATCATTCCTGCACCCTGCCACCCGTCGGCGGTGGACGTCCTGGTCAATAGCGCCGATGTCATGGTGCTCGCACATCTCGGAAAGTCGGAGCACCGTGACATTCCCAGATGTCACGGTGCTATGACATCTGCCGCCCGGAGGGCTACGGTGGCCCGATGGACCTGGTCCCGACCGCCCTCGTGCTCGGCGCACGGCTGCGCGCGGAACGTCACGCGCAGGGACTGACCCAGGCGCAGCTCGCCGAGCGCGCCCACGTCTCCCGCGCGTTCGTCATCGACCTCGAGCAGGGGCGGCGCGCAGGTGCGGAGCTCGCTCGGGTCCTGGCCGTGGTCCGGGCCCTGGGGCTCGTCCTGGCGATCGGCGAGGACCGGCGCAAGACCTTCGACGAGGCGCTCGACGACCTCCTCGACGGCACGCCGTGAGCGTCACCGACCTGGCGTTCGCCCTCTACGGGCGGCGCGCCGGGCTGATCACCCGACGCGGCGGGACGATCACCCTGACCTACGACCCCGCGTACCGGCAGCCCGACGCCGCTCCGCTCTCGCTGTCCATGCCGCTGGTGCAGCCGACCTGGCGCGGGCGCCAGGTCGAGGCATACCTGGCCGGCCTGCTCCCCGACCGGGCCGACGTCCGCACGCGCTGGGCCGCCGAGTTCGACGTCCGCCCCGGTGACACCCTGGGACTGATCGCCGCGATCGGCGCCGACACCGCGGGAGCAGCGGTCTTCGCCGCGCCGGACGACCTCGACGACGTCCTGGCGGCACCCGGCGGGATGGTCCCGGCGACGGACGCCGACATCGCCGCCCGGCTCCGGCGCCTGCGCGCCGACGAGTCCGACTGGCTGGACGACGACGAGCACTGGAGCCTGGCCGGCGCGCAGGGCAAGTTCACCGTCCTGCGCACGGACGGCGGCTGGGCGTTCCCGACCGGGTCGACGCCGTCGACGCACATCGTGAAGCCCGGGATCACCCGGATCACGGGCCAGGCACTCGCCGAGCACGTCTCGATGCGCACCCTCGCCGCCCTCGGGATCGACGTCGCGCCGACCGAGCACGTCATGGTGGAGGACCAGAGCGCCATCGTCATGGGCCGGTACGACCGACGCCGCGCACGCGACGGCAGCCTCCAGCGGCTGCACCAGGAGGACGTCCTGCAGGCGCTCGGCCTCGACCCGCGCCGCAAGTACGAGCAGGACCGCGGTCCGGGGGTCGCACGGATCGTCCGCCTGCTCCGCGACTCCGCGGGCGAGGACTCCGTGCGCCGGTTCGTCGACGCGACGATCGTCGGGTACCTCATCGGGGCGCCTGACGGCCACGCCAAGAACTACTCCCTCCTGCTCGTGGGAGGCACGGCCCGGCTCGCCCCGCTGTACGACGTGTCCACCGGCCTCGTCCCGGACTCCGGCGGGCGCCTGCGGTACCGCTCAGCGGCGATGTCGATCGGCGGCGAGAAGCGCTTCGGCGAGGTCGAGGGCCGCCACTGGGACAAGTTCGCGGGCGTCGTCGGCATGCCCGCGCAGGACGTGCGGGACCGCGTGCAGGATCTCGCGACCCGGCTCCCCGACGCGCTCGCCGACGCCGTCCGGCCGCTGCCGGACTCCCCCGACGCACGCCACCTGCGCGCCCGGACCGTCCCGGCGGTCCTCGCGCTCGTCGAGCAGACCCTGCGCGGGCTCACCGAGAGCCGCCACGTCGGCGGGCGGGTCGTCTCCCTCTGGATGGACGGCCTCGGCGACAGCGCGCCGGAGTCCTGGGACGGGCAGGGCTGACGCGTGCGCGAGCTCGTGGTGCTGGGGACGTCGTCGCAGGTGCCGACGCGGGTGCGCAACCACAACGGGTACCTGCTGCGATGGGACGGCGAGGGGCTGCTCTTCGACCCCGGCGAGGGCACGCAGCGGCAGATGATCCACGCGGGGGTGCCGTCGACGGCGGTCACGCGGATCTGCCTGACGCACGTGCACGGGGACCACTGCTACGGGCTGCCGGGGGTGCTCTCGCGGATGGTGCTCGACGGGGTGCAGCACCCGGTGGACCTGCACTACCCGGCGTCGGGCGAGGCGGTGGTGCGCGCGCTGGTGGGGCTGGCCACGCCCGGCCTGGACCTGCGGCTGCACCCGCACGGGGCGTCCGGGCCGGTGGCCGACGGCCTGGACGCGGTGGCGCTGCGGCACCGGGTCGAGACGTACGGGTACCGCCTCACCGAGCCCGACGGGCGCACCTTCCTGCCGGAGCGGCTGGCGGCGGCGGGCGTCGTCGGGCCGGACGTGGCGCGCCTGGCCCGCGAGGGGCGCGTGGGCGACGTGCGGGTGGAGGACGTCAGCGTGCCGCGCCCGGGGCAGCGCTTCGCGATCGTCATGGACACGGCGGTGTGCGACG
This sequence comes from Cellulomonas oligotrophica, assembly GCF_013409875.1. Taxonomy (GTDB): domain Bacteria; phylum Actinomycetota; class Actinomycetes; order Actinomycetales; family Cellulomonadaceae; genus Cellulomonas; species Cellulomonas oligotrophica. Next base: position 3,163,691 of record NZ_JACCBK010000001.1, on the reverse strand, counting down.
GGGCGGCCGCCCTGGCCGACGGCGCGGACCTGCTGCTCGCGGAGTCGACGTTCGCCGACGAGGACGCGGCGCTCGCGGCGGAGCACCTGCACCTGACGGCCGGGCAGGCGGGCGCGCTGGCGGCGGTCGGTGGCGTCGGCACGCTGGTGCTCAGCCACTTCTCGTCGCGGTACACCGACCTCGAGCCCCTGCATGCGCAGGCCGAGGACGCCGTGCGGACCGCGGGCGCGTCGACGACCGTGCAGGCGGCGTCGGACGGCGACCGCATCGCCCTGCCCGCACGCCGCACCCTGCCCTGAACGCCCCGGTGCCGGGCTCGGCACCGGGGCGGGCGGGGTCGTCGGTGCGGAGGCGTCAGCCCTGGACGGGGGTCGGGAAGCCCTCGGACGGCTGGACGACGACGAAGCCCGGGCCGTGGAACTTGTACTGGAACGCCTCGCCGGAGCCGCCGCGCAGCAGCGACGACATGTTCATGCTGGACACCACGTCGGGCACGAGGTTGGCCGACCAGCAGACGGCCGCGTTGGGGTCGACGAACGTGGGCTGCTGCGAGCAGTCGAGGATGACGGGCTTGCCGTCGGACGTCAGGGCGACGTTGCCGTGGCCCTGGATGAGGGTGTTGAACATGCCGCCGGTCATCATCCCGGCGCCGCGGGTGCGGTGCAGGTCCCACTGCAGGTTCGCGTCGAACGCGAGGAGCGACTGGCCGCCGACGCTGATGGCGTCGCCCTCGAGCTGGATGACGAAGACGTCCTCGGCGAACCGGGCGAAGAACACGTCGCCCTGGCCGGAGACGGTCATGAGCGACTGGTCGTCGGAGCTGATCGCGCGCTTCATGAACTGCGTGATCGAGTCCGAGCCCTTGTGGTGGAACTGCACGGCACCCTGGTAGGCGACCATGGCGCCCTTGGCCGCGAGCACGGGCTCACCGAGGGTGACCTTGAGCATCTTGGGGTTCTGGAGGGTGAACCGCTCCGTCGCGGGGACCTCGAGGTTGGCCTGGTCGAAGATGGGGCTGCGCATGGGCCACATCCTGCCGCGAGCGCCGGGGCCCGGCGGACCCCCGTGCGGGTGAGATGCCGTGACGGCGGGTCAGCCTCGGGGTGGAGCCGGCGCCGGTGCCGGTCAGGGTGCGCGGCGGGCCGGGTGCGCGGCGCGTCAGGGCGCGGGCGTCGTGCCAGCCGTGGTGCGGGGGCGGCGCGTGGCGTACAGGTACGCGAGCGGGCCGACCACGGGCACGCACAGGATGACGAGGGCACCGACGACCGCGCTGCCCGCGTCCTCGCGGCGGTGCCGCCACCGCTCCAGGGCGACGATCGCCAGCACGAGGGCCAGGACGATGCTGCCGATGACGACGACCGACCACACGATGTCGTAGGTCGCCGGCAGCAGCAGGTCGACGCCGTACGTCGGGCCCTCGAACACGCGGGTGGTGGTCTCGTCCGGAGCGGTGCGCACAGGACCACCGTACGCACCGCAGCACCGCCCGTCAGCAGGTCGGACGGCCTGCTGACGGGGTGGTCAGCAGGTCCTGGCGCGGGTCAGGCCGCCAGGACGTGCGGGGCGAAGCCGCGGCGGACGACCTGCGCCCCGGCGGGCACGTGCGCCTCGGGCTCCACGACGACGCCCCGGGCGAGCTGCGCACCGGCGCCGACGTCGACGCGGGCACCGAGCCGCGCGGCGGAGCCGACGAGCGCGTCACGCCCGACGTGCACGTGCGAGCCCAGGCGGGCGCCGGACGCGACGACCGCACCGGGTTCGACCCAGCCGTGCGGGCCGATGTGCGCACCGGCCTCGACGTGCGCGCCGGGGTCGATCCAGGCGGTGTCGGCCACGAAGGCGTCGGGGTCGACGCTCGCTCCGGCGGCGACGAGCCCGCCCCCGTTCTCGTGGCGGCGGTAGCGGACGACCTTGCCGTCCTCGGTCTCGAGATCCTCGTATCGCTTCATCGTCCGGCAGAACGAGCGTCCCGGGCCCGGTGTTCCCTGCGCACAGGGCCTGCACACCGTGTTCGCGCACGGCGCACGAACCCCGGCCGGCCGGCACGGATCCGCATGCTCAGGCGGCACACAGGCCCGGCACAGGGTGCGCCTGCGCCGGCCGGCGGACCTCAGCGCAGGGGCGCCCGCCACGTCGTCGTGCGGGCCACGGTGACCGCGTCGAGGGCGCCGAGCGGGCCGTGCACGGAGCGGCGACGGTCGGCTGCCGGGGCGGGCAGCCACACCCGGGCGTCGGGGTGCAGGGGCAGCACGCGCAGGCTCACGCGGTCGCCCTGCGCGCCGTCGAGCACGTCGAGGTCGACGTGCCAGGGGGTGCCGTCGCCGAACCGGTCGGCGACCACGCGCCCGTCGACGAGGAGCTGGGCGACGTCCCCGGCCCAGTCGACGCGCAGCAGGCGCGTCGTGCCGGGCACGGGCTCCCCCACGTCGGCGAGCCGGTGCTCGGCTGCGAGCGCGGCCACGGTCGCGTCGTCGGGGGCGGCGGCGCGGCGCTCGCGCTCGCCGTAGCCGGCGGGGACGTCGCCGGCAGGGCGGACGAGCGTGGTGGGCACGGTCCAGGAGGCCGTCGCGGCGGCGGGGACGAGGTCGAGGGGGGTCCAGCTGTCGCCGGTCCAGCGGTGCACGTGCGGGTGGTCGGCGGCGCGGACGACGACGTCGTCGCCGTCGGTCCACAGCGGGGCGTCGGCGAGCAGGAGCTCGCGACGGGCCGTGCCGCCCGGGGACGGGGGGCCGTCGACGACCCAGACGCGGTCGGCGTCGCGGGAGCCGACGACGAGGACGCGCACCCCGGGCGCACCGGCCGCGCGCGCGGTGACGTGCAGGAGGCCGCCGGTGCGGGGGTCGACGCGGTGCACGCCGGGCGCAACGGTGGTCCAGCCGTCGCCGTGGGCGGGGACGTCGGGGTCGAGGGCGATCTCGGCGGGGACGCCGTCGTGCGCGAGCAGGACGAGGGTGCCGTCGGCGAGGGTGGTCAGCGCGGACGCGGTGGCCCAGCGCAGCCGGACGGGGTCCTGGCCGTCCGGGGCGTCGACGGCGCCGAGAGCGTCAGCCGCCCCACGGGGGTCGGCGGTGCCGAGCGGGCCCACGGTGGCGAGGGGGTCGGTCGTGCCGAGGTCGAGGCCCACGGGCCAGCGGACGAGGGTGCCGGGCGGCACGTCGACCCCCGTGGACGGCAGCAGGAGGGGGGCGTCGTCGGCGCGGTCGACCTGCAGGCGCACGCCGCGCAGCGTGGGCAGGGGTACGTGGGGCTGGTGCCAGGCGATCAGCACGAACCCGCGGCCGTGCTCGTCGAGGCGGGCGGCCCAGCGCAGGGTGCGGGAGTCCTCGACGCCGGCGGGCACGGCGTCGGGCAGCGTGGACGGGAGCGTCGCCAGGTGCGGGCCGAACGCGGCGAGGAACGCGTGCTGCACGCGCAGCGCGGCGTGCGAGGGGGCGAGGACCCCGGCGGCGCCGACCGGGGCGTGGAAGTCGTAGTCGAACGTCGGCAGGTCGTTGGGGTACCCGGTGGCCTGGGACTCCTGCACGCCGGCGACGGGGTTCTGCCCGCCCGCGTACATGTAGTAGCCCTGCCACGCGGACCCGGCGGCGAGCTTGGTCTGCGCGACGGCGGCGACGTCGAGCGGGCCGGGGGCGTGCCGGCGGTGGTAGGCGGTGGCCATGCCGCCGCCGAGCTCGCACGTCGCGGGCGGGAACTGCTCGTCGCGGTCGGTGGTGGCGGCGGCGGGCTCCTCGCCGCGCACGTCGGCGCCGATGCCGGGGTCGTCCCAGGTGTGGGAGACCAGGTAGTGCGCGCGGAACGACGGGTGCCAGCCCGCGTCGGCGTCGACCCAGAACCCGTCGCCGTACCCGCCGTACAGAGGGAGGACCTCGCCGGCGGGCAGCTGCGCGCCGCCCCACGCGGTCGCGGTCCACAGGGGCGCGACGATGCCGGCGTCGCGGGCCAGCCGCTTGAGGGTGGCCAGGTGCTGGGGCTGGTCGTAGAGCTCGTTGTCGACCTGCACGGCGATGACCGGCCCGTCGGGCCCGCACACGTCGGCGACCTGCGCGCCCAGGTGCGCGAACCAGGTGCGGACGAGGTCGAGGTACGCGGGGTCGTCGGTGCGGTGCCGCACGGGCAGGGCCTGCACCCAGTCGGGGAACCCGCCGTTGCGGGCCTCGCCGTGCGCCCACGGGCCGATGCGCAGCACCACGTGCAGACCGAGCTCGTGGGCCAGGCGCACGAACGCGGCGACGTCGAGCCCGTCGTCGAACCGCACCTGCCCGCGCTCGGGCTCGTGGTGGATCCAGAACACGTACGTCGAGACGACGTCGACGCCGCCGGACCGCAGCAGCGCCAGGCGCTCGCGCCACCGCGCCCGCGGCACCCGGGAGTAGTGGACCTCGCCGGAGACGGGCACCCAGGGGCGGCCGTCGCGCAGCAGCGAGCGCGACGTCAGGTCCAGGCCGGGGCGGGCGTCGGGGCCGTCCGTCATCGCCGGGCGGGTCAGGGGGCGCGGCCAGCCGCGGGGCCGCACGCGCAGGTGCGGCGGCAGGTCGCCCGGCCCGGGCACCGCAGCGGCGGGGACGGACGTCGGGGCGGGTGACTCAGGAACCACGGAACTCCTCGTTGACGCGCCGCAGCCACGCGGCGTCGGACCACATCGGGTGGTGCGGGGCGGCGTTGGAGCACGCGACCACGCCCCACACCCCCTCCTGCGCGGCCGTGCGCATGCCGTGCTCCGCCAGCGACCGGCCGACCGGCCCTTCCTCGAACGTCCCCTCCAGCGGGGTGTACCCGACCCATCCTTCCCCGACGACGGTCGGGACGCCGCGCCACGCGCCCCACCGGGCCAGCGCGGTGACGCGGGACGCGATCTCGCGGTGCATGACCTCGCGGTGCTCGCCGTAGTGCTCGTACAGCCACGTGTCCCAGCGGTCGGCGTCGATGGTGTCGTAGCCGTAGAGCATCTGGTCGGTGACGACCGTGGCGGCGAGCTTCCACGCGGCGGGCCGGCCGTACTCGGCGAACGACGGGGCGCCGGGCACCTGCAGGGCGCGCAGGGCCGCGTTGGGGAACCCGTCGGTGCCGCTGGCGCGGATGTCGATGCGGCGCTGCAGGGCGTCGAGCACGCCGTAGGAGTAGACGTGGCACTGGCCGACGTCGAGGCCCGCGGGCAGCTCGTGCATCGCCAGGTGCGGGGGCCGGCCGAGACTGACCGTGACGCGGTGGCGCGGGTGCGCGGCCCGCAGCGCCGCGCAGGCCCGCACGGCCGCGTCGCCGTCGTCCGGCCCGACGCCGGGGGTCGTCGAGAAGTCGACCTCGTTGTGCAGCTCGACGAAGGCGACCGCGTCGTCCAGGCCGGCGTCGTGCACGTCGTCCAGCAGCCGCGCGAACGCGGCCGCCAGGGCGTCGAGCCGGGTCGCGTGCGGCACGGCGTGGATCGCCCGCGCCCACCGCGGGTCGGCCGCGAACGCCGGGGACTGCTGGTACTCCCAGCTGGCCAGGACCACGCTCATTCCGCGGCGGTGCGCGCCGGCGAGCAGGTCGAAGAACCGGGTGCGCAGCGGCACCGTGAAGCCGCCGGGCACGTCGTACCAGCGGGTCCGCTGCCCGTAGTACCCGCCGGTCGGGGCGGGGCCGAGGCCCTCGACGGGCAGGGCGTCGGCGAGGTCGTCCAGGCCCAGGCCCCCGGCCTGCAGCAGCGGCGCGGCGCAGATGCGCAGGGTGGTGTGCCCGCGCGCGGCGGTCTCGTCGAGCGCGGCGTCGAGGTCCGCGTACGGCTCCCCCGCCCCGGCGCGGGTGTACCAGGAGAAGTCCCACAGGCAGATCGTCAGCCGGTCGGGCAGGTGCTCGGGCACCCCCACGGGCCGGGTCACCGGGCACCGCCGCTGGTCGCGGCCGCACGGGCGCCCGGCCGGTCGTCGACCTCGCGCACGCTCGTGCCCCGCCCGCGGGCCGCCGCCGCGCGCAGCCGCGCCACCCGCGCCGCCCGGCCGCGCGCGTCGTCGGCCGGCAGGAGCAGCAGCTCCGGCAGCGACGTCGCGAAGTAGTCGACCTGCGCGCCGCGGGCCTCGAGGTCGTCGGCCGTCGCGTCCAGCGCGTCCCACACCGCCCGGGCCTGCTCGGCCTCCCCGAGGCGCTCGTGCGCGGTGCCGACCGCCAGGTCGTCCTCGCGCGCCGGGCGCGACGCCACCGCCAGCGGCCCGCCGCCGTCCCGGGCGCGGGCCCACCGGTCCAGCGCGGCCCGCACGTCGCCGGCGGCCGCGTGGGCGTCGCCCGCCGCGAGCAGCCGGGTCGCCACGGGGGCCGCCGGGTGGCGCCCCTCCCCCAGCGTCACCGGCGGGTCCCACGTCGCGTCGAGGAACACCGCCGCGTCGGCCGGGGCCATGGCCGCGGCGGCCGCGACGCACGCCCGGTCCCACGCGGCCAGCACCTGGCCCTCGCCGCCCTCGAACGGCTGGAACGCGCGCGCACGCAGCAGGTGCAGCGCCTCGTCCACCCGCCCGACGTCGAGCAGCAGGTGCACGGTCGTCACCGCCAGGTCGTCCCGCGCACCCAGGTCCGCCCCCGACGCCTCCAGCGCCGCGAGCCGCTCGGCCGGCCCCGCACCGCGCAGGCGCGCCACCTGGTCCGCCTCGTGCACCAGCCGCGGCAGCGGACCCGCCACGGCCATCGCCGCCGCCAGGTGCTCCGCAGCCCGCGCCAGGGCGTCGGCGCCCGGTGCGCCCGCGGCGTCGACGCCCTGCGGACCCGCGGCGACGGCCGCCTCGACGGCTGCGATCGCCGCGTCCCGGTGCACCACCGCGTCCCGCGCCCCCGCGGCGACGGCCTCCTCCAGCACCGCGAGCGCGTCCGCGGCCCGGCCGGCCGCCAGCAGCCAGTCGCCGAGCAGCCCCAGCGCCACCGGGTCCGGGGCGCCTGCGGCCCGGGACGCGTCGACCGCCGCGACGAGGACGGCGTGGTCGTCCAGGCCCGACGGGAACGCCAGGGTCCGGTCGACGCGCGCGGCCTCGGCGCGCGCGGCCGCCGCACCCGTGGGGTCGCCGGCACGGTCGGTGAGCGCCGCGCGCAGCAGGTGCGCCACGGGGGCGGCGTTGCCGGACGCGGTCACGCCCGCGGCCGCCGCGCGGTCCGCCCACGCGAGCGCGCCCAGCACGTCGCCCAGCGCCGCGAGGTCGTGCGCCACCAGCAGCAGCGTGCGCGGGTCCGCGGTGGTCGGCGCACCGGCCAGGGCGGCGAGCAGGGGGTCGAGAGGGTCGTCCGCGCGTCCGGCAGCGAGCGCGAGCGCCGCGGCGTCGTCGTCGCCGGCGGCCCGCAGCGCCACGACCACGGCCGCCCGGGCGCCGGGGTGCGCGGGGTCGGCGGCGTGCGCGGTGCGCGCGTGCCGCAGCCCGCCCGTGACGTCGCCGAGCCGAAGCAGCGCGCGGGCCGCGCCCAGGTGCGCCGGCAGGGCGAGGGTCCCGTCCCACGCGGCCTTCGCGAACGCGTCGACCGCGTCGGCGTCGCGGCCGAGGCGGGCCAGCGTCAGCCCGCGCTGGTGGTACAGCTCGCCGCTGCGGGGGTGCAGGTTGCGGCGCATCAGGCGGCCCGCGGCCCGGTCGAGGTGCGCGAGCGACGCCGCGTACCGGCCACGGGCGCGCTCGCGGGCCGCCAGGGCCAGGTGGGCGTTCGAGTCGTCGGGGTCGATCTGCAGGACGCGGCGCAGGTACGGCTCGGGGTCGCGCGTGGGGTGGCGGTACTGCTGCAGGTGCGCGGCGGTGAGCAGGAGCTCGTCGACGGACGTCAGGTCCGCGGCGTGGGGCGGCACGGTCGCGGTCGCGGGCTCCGCGCCGTCGCTCGGGTGGGCGTGCCAGACGACGACGGTGCGGCCGGTGGTGTCCTCGACGCGCACGACGACGTCGTCCCGCGAGGTCGCTGCGGGCGCGTCGGCGGTGACGACGCACGGCGCACCGGGGGCGACGGGGGCAGCCCAGTCGCCGAGCACGACGCCGACCGGCACGGGCACGCCGGGCTCCGCGGCACCGTCGGGGTCGGCCGCCCAGGCCCGCACCCGCCACGCGGCGGCCCGCACCCCGGCGACGGCGATCCGCAGGCGCCCGTCCGTGACGTCGACCGCGAGGGCGGCCTCGTCGGTGGCCTGGTGCACCGGACCGGTGCCGTGCACGGGCCACCAGCACTGCGTGAACCGCCGCGTCTCGCCGGGCGCGAGGTGGCTGAAGTCCGGCTGGTTGTCGGTGAACACCCCGGCCATGAGCTCGGCGTACGGGCCGTTCGTGTCGGTCAGGTGCCGGTCCCACGCCCGGCCGGTGGCACCCGAGCCCCACGTCCACAGCTTCTTCCCCGGGGCGATCTGCCGGTCGGCGTGGTGGACGAGGCCGACGCCGGTGCGGTGGTCGTAGGCGCCGAAGAACGCGTCGGCGGTGCCGGTGACCATGTACGACGTCGGGACGGGGATGCGCGTGGGCCGGTCGAGCCGGTCCGCGCCGGGGGTCCGCGCGGCCAGGGCCGGGTAGTCGACCCCGTAGTACGGGCGGTCGGCGTGCGGGTACGCCACGACGGCGCGGCGGGCGTGGTCGGCGACGTGCGTGACGTCGGTGGGGAAGAACACCTCGACGTCGTCGTGCACGGCGACGGCCGCGTTGGCCCACCACAGGAACGTCTGCGGCTCGTCCGTGCGGTTGTGCAGGCGCACGTCGAGCTCGAGGCGCGCGACGTCGGGGCGCAGCCGCACCCCGTGGTCGCCGCGCATGCGCTGCAACGGGTCGACGTCGCCCTGCCAGACCGTCACCGCGCCGTCGTCGGACCGCACGACGTGCGTGGCCACCGGCAGGAACGTGCCGGGGCGGTGGTGCTGCGGCCAGTTGAGCTCGATGCCGCCGGACAGCCACGGCCCGGCGAGCCCCACGAGCGCGGGCTTGACCACGTCGTTGCGGTAGACGAGGTCGGTGCCCGTGACCTTGTCGAGCACGACGTGGACGCGTCCGCCGACCTCCGGCAGCAGCACGACCCGCAGCCACCGGTTCTCCAGGTGCACGGCCCGCCACGCGCGGGTGCGTGGCTCGGCGGCGATGCGGTCGACGAGCGGCAGCGGGTGCACGGCGCCCGAGGAGCCCTGGTAGACGCGGCGGCGCAGGTGCTGCGGGAACGGGTCCGGTGCGGCGGGCTCGTACGTGCGCAGCTGCAGGTCCTGCTCCCAGCACGCGACGCCGCCCGCGTCGAGCACGGCCTGCTGGTCGGGCGGTGCGGCGGGGAGCACGAGGTGCGCGTCGTCGGTCACGGCGTCGACGCTAGGCGCCGGCCGCGGACGGGCCTAGGGTCGCACCGCGCGCAGGCATGGACGATCCGACGACGAGGTCGGGGTGAGGGGGCAGACCGTGGGACGCCCGGACGGGTTCGCCGGCCAGCGGCTGTGCGTGGTGCCGCGGCCGCTGGTCGCCGCGGCGCTGACCCGCGCACCGACCCGCCGGCTGCTCGTCACGGACGCCGGTCTGTTCGCCCGGGCCCGCGACCACCTGCGACGACGTCCCTCCGGGAGTCCCGAGGCGGTGTGGCTGCTGTGCACCGCCGGCTCCGGCTGGGTCGACGTCGACGGCACGCGCACCGACGTGGCCGCCGGCACCTGCGTGGTCCTGCCGCCCGGCGTCCCGCACGCGTACGGGGCCGACCGCACCGCCCCCTGGACGATCTGGTGGTGGCACACCCGCGGCTCCGACGTGGGCGACCTCGTGCGCGGGATCGACGGGCCGCCCGGCCGGGCCGGGTCCGTGGTCGTCCGGACGCCCGAGCGGGCGGTGGCGCTGGCCGACGAGATCGTCACCACCCTCGAGCGCGGGCAGCAGCCCGCGCACCTGGCCGCCGCCGCCGGCGCCGCGTGGCACCTGGCCACCTGGTTGGCGGCGCAGCGCACAGCGCCCGACCGCGGCACCCCGGTGGACCGGGCGCTGCGGCACCTCGACGAGCGCCTCGACCGCGACGTGGGCGTGGCCGAGCTCGCCGCGCTCGTCGGCGTCTCCCCCTCCCACCTGGGCGCGCTGGTGCGGGCCGCGACGGGCGGCGGCGTGCTCGCGTACCGCACGGCCGCGCGCATGGCCCGCGCCCGCCACCTCCTCGACACCACCGACGCTCCCGTGGCCGAGGTGGCCCGGGCGGTGGGGTACGACGACCCGCTCTACTTCTCGCGCCGCTTCCGGCGCACGCACGGCACCAGCCCCAGCGCGTACCGCGCCGAGCACAAGGGCTGACGCCCCGCCCGCCCGTCCGCCCGGTGCCGCCCGCAGCGGTGCGGCACCGGGCGGGCGCCGGTGCACGGTGGCGCTCAGCGGATCGCGGACTTGCAGCAGGGCGACAGCACTACGACCGGCCCCGCGACGGGTGCGGCAGCGGCGGCAGCCGGGGCGGCGGCCCCCAGGACGGCGAACGCGGCGACGACGAGCGAGACGACGAACTTCTTCATGACGACCTCCGGAAGGACCTGACGGGCGGTGACGGGACGGGCGGTGACGGGACGGGCGGTGGCGGGACGGACGCCCGCAGGCACGACCGTCATCGGATGGCCTGCTTGCAGCACGGGGACGCGAGGACGACACCGGTGCCCGGGGAGACGACGACCGCCGGGGCGGGCGCGGCAGCGGCGGCCGGGGCGGCGGCGCCCAGGACGGCGGACACGGCGACGACGATCGAGACGAGGGACTTGCGCATGACGACCTCCGGAAGGACGGGACGAACGGGGACGGGGCGAGCAGGACGGGCGGTGGCGCGCTGTACGGCGACGGGCTGCGCCGTGGCGCGGCGGGCGGGCAGCCGACGGGCCCGCGCGCGTGCGGCCGTCATCGGATCGCCTGCTTGCAGCACGGCGAGGCGAGGACCACACCCGTGACCGGTGCGACCACGGACGGGCCGGACGAGGGCGTGGCGGGCGACGACGCGGCAGCGGGAGCGCCGGCACCCAGCACGGCGAGAGCGGCGACGGCGAACGAGACGAGGGACTTGCGCATGACGACCTCCGGAAGGACGGGACGAACGGGGGCAGGACGGGCAGGAGCAGCGGTGCTGCGACGGGCGGGGGTCACTGCCCGGCGGACTTGCAGCACGGGCTCGCCAGCACCTGCTCGGGGGCGTGCGGGACGACGCCCCCGGCGAGGCCGAGGGCGGTGACGGTGGCGACGAGCACGGCGACGACGGACGTCTTCATGGGGATCTCCTTCGGGCGGGCCGGACGCTCCGGCTCCTCCCGCATGGTCCCCAGGGCATCTCATGGGTGCAATGACTGTGGCCAGAGGCCCCTAGACATCACTCGGGCGCGCCAGCGGAGGCGGACGAACGACCGCATCGTGGGCACGGCGCGGTCCGCACCGCCCACCCGCGGGCATGACGACGCACCCGCCCGGGCATCGCCCGGACGGGTGTGGGGAAGGTCGCACGCGCCGTCCGCCGGGGCGGACGACATGACGAGGGGCCCGCGCAGCGATGCGCGCGGGCCCCCTCGGGACTGCTCAGCGCCGGGTGCGGCGCCGGACTCGGTGCTCGGTGCGGTGCAGGATCAGCGCACGGGGTGGAACGCGCTCACCGGCGTCGGGCCGAGCAGCGTCGGCCGCACCCCCACGCGGGCCGCCGTCAGGGCCCGCCGGTACGCCAGCGCGACCTCCTGCGGGTCGTCGCCCGCCTCGCGCAGCGTGTCCCCGAGCCGGCGCCACAGCACCGCCGCGGGGCGGCCCGTGGCGACCGTGTCGAGCAGGTCCGCCGAGACGCGCAGCGCCTTGATCGCACCCGGCCCGTCCCCCGACGCCGCCAGCGCGGCCCCCAGCGCCGCGTGCGCGGACGCCGCGTCACGCCGCTGACCGCCCGCCAGCAGCTCCGCCGCGTCCTGCGCCGCCGTGACCGCCTCGGCCACGCGCCCGAGCGCGAGCAGCGCCCGCGAGCGCACCGTGGCCGCACGGGCCAGCTCGACGCGGGACTCGTCCAGCTCCAGGGCGGCGCGGGACGCGTCGAGGTCGGCGAGCGCCGCCTCGGGGCGCGGCGGCTCGACCGCGAGCAGCAGGTGCGCACGGTCCAGGCGCAGACGCGGCACGTCACGGTCGACCTCGTCGGCGCCCGAGAGCGCCAGGGCGCCGTCGATCTGCTCGACGGCCTCCTGCGGGCGTCCCACGGCCTCCAGCACGAACGCGAGGTTCCAGCGCACCGACGACAGGCCGCGCGCCGACCCGTGGGCCGCGGCCCGCTCCAGCAGGGACCGGGACCGCACCAGGGCGTAGGTGACGTCGCCGCGGGTGACGTAGGCCCACACGAGCGTGGACTCCAGGCGCAGCAGCGCGTCGGTCGCCTCGGCCCCGTCGGCGACGGACGCGAGCAGCTCCTCGCCGCGCGCGACGGCCCGGTGCGGCTCGCCCGCCTCGGTGAGCGCCATGACCAGGCGCGTGGCGGCGTACGCGGCGTCGGCGAACCGGCGGGCGGCCAGCAGGTCGGCGGCGGTGCGCTCGAGCAGGCCGCAGGACGCCTCGAGCTCGCCCGCGAGGTCGAGGGCCTCGGCGTGCGCGAGCCGCACCCGGGCGGCCGCGTCGACGTCCAGCGTGGCCAGGTCGACCTGCGCGAGCACCTGGGCGGCCGCCGCGGGCTGCCCGACGCGGTGCAGGCGACGGGCGTGGTCGAGGGCGGCGCGCACGACGCGGGCCGACGCGGACTCCTCGCCCTCGAGCAGGTGGTCGACGGTGACGCCGAGCGCACCGGCGACGCGGGACAGCGCGAGACGGCCCGGGGCGCGGGAGCCGCGCTCGAGGTGGGACACGTAGCTGGCGTGCACGCCCGAGGCGCGGGCGAGCTCGGCCTGGCTCAGGCCCGCGCGCTCGCGGGCATCACGAAGTCGACGACTGACAGGGTGCACGAGCACACAGTAAGCAACACCCATGTCACACGGAAAGGGGGACCTGACACCTCCACCCGCTCGCCGCCCGGTCTGCGCAGGTCCTCACGGTCCTGGGCACGGTCCCGCCGGACGGCCCGTGCTCACCAGGACCGTGACGGACCGTCGTGCGAGGATCGGGCGCATGACGACCGAGCACGAGACCGTGGCCCCCTCCGCAGCCGCCCCGGCCGGTTCCGACGCACCCGCCGGGACGGCCCCGGACCCCCTGGCGAACGCCGGCGACACCCTGCTGTGGCTCGAGCGGACGGGCACGCGCCGCTACACGGGCCGCTCGTCGCGCGGGGCCGAGGTGCTGGTCGGCTCCGTCGGCGACGAGGGCGTGTTCAGCCCGGGCGAGCTGCTGAAGATCGCGCTCGGCGCGTGCACCGGCCTGTCGTCCGACGCGGCGCTGGCCCGTCGCCTCGGCGACGACGTGACGGTGACGATCCGCGTGGGCGGCCTCGCGCACCCCACGGAGGACCGGTACCCGGCGCTGACGGAGGAGCTCGAGGTCGACCTGTCCTCGCTCGAGCCCGACGCGCGCGAGCGGCTGCTGACGGTCGTGCACCGCGCGGTCGACCAGCACTGCACCGTGGGGCGCACGCTCGAGCACGGTGCGACCACCACGCTCACGGTGACCGGGGAGCGCTGATGCCGGCCCTGGTCCAGCAGGCCCTCGACCGGGCCGTGCGCATCCCGTCGGCCACCATCCACGCGCACGTGGAGAGCGTGCGCCGGCGCAACCCCGAGGCCGACCCGGCCCGCATCGTGGCGCTGCTCGAGCGGGAGTACCTGCTCGTCGTCGCCGGTGCGGGCGGTGCGGTCGGTGCGGCCGCCGCCGCACCCGTGGTGGGCACGGGCGTGGCGACGGCGCTGACGATCGGGGACGTCGCGACGTTCTTCGGCGCGTCGGCGGCGTTCTCGCTCGCCGTGGCGTCGGTGCACGGGATCGACGTCGCGGACACCGAGCGCCGCAAGGCGCTGCTGCTGGCGACGCTGCTCGGGGAGTCGGGCGCCAAGGTCGTGGGCGACGCCGCGGAGATCTCGACGCTGCGCCTGGGGCGGGTGCTGCTCACGCGCATGCCGCGCTCGACGGTGAAGAAGGTCAACAACGCCCTGACGCGCAAGCTGCTGCGCACGCAGATGGTCCGGGTGGGCGGCCTGGCCGTCGGGCGGCTCGTGCCCTACGGGATCGGCGCCGCGGTCGGGTACGCGGGCGGGCGGGCGCTGGGCCAGACCGTGGTCAAGGGGGCGCGGCTGGCGTTCGGCCCGCCGCCGGCGGGGTTCTCGGACGTGTTCGAGATCGCCCCGGCCGACGCCCCGTCGCTCACGATCGAGGCACCGCCCGGCGCGCGCCGCTGACGTCGGCGCCCCGGGGCGGGTCGCACCTCGCGGCACGCGGCGCCCCGGGGCCGGGCGTCACCAGCGGGCGTGCACGTGGGCGCGGACGCGCCGCTCGTAGACGTCGCGCAGCGCGGCGCGGGTCGCGTCGTCCAGCGGCGCCAGGTCGTCGGCGGCCGCGTTGGCGCGCGCCTGGTCGGGGGTGCGCGCCCCGGGGATGACCACCGAGACGCCGGGCTGCTCGACGACCCAGCGCAGCGCGAGCTGGGCGGTCGTGGCGCCCTCGGGCGTCAGCGCGGCGACCTCGCGGGCGGCCTCGACGCCGACCTCGTAGGGCACGCCCGAGAACGTCTCGCCGACGTCGAACGCCTCGCCGTGCCGGTTGTAGGCGCGGTGGTCGTCGGCGGCGAACTGCGTGCTCGCGTCGTACCGGCCGGACAGCAGGCCGCTCGCCAGCGGGACCCGGGCGATGATGCCCACGCCCGCGTCGACCGCGGCGGGCAGCACGCGGGCCAGCGGCTTGCGGCGGAACACGTTGAGGATGATCTGGACCGTCGCGACGTTCGGCCGCGCGATGGCCGCGAGCGCCTCCTCGACGGTCTCGACCGAGACGCCGTACGCCGCGGTGCGCCCGTCCTCGACGAGCCGGTCCAGGGCGTCGTAGACCGCGCTGCGCGCGAACACCTCGGTGGGCGGGCAGTGCAGCTGGACGAGGTCGAGCGTGTCGGTGCCGAGGTTCTCGCGCGAGCGGTCGGTCCACCGGCGGAACGCGTCGTAGGTGTACGCGTCGGCCACGTGCGGGTCGGCCCGGCGGCCCATCTTGGTGGCGACCGTGACCTTGCCCGCCCGCTCGGGGCGGGCCGCGAGGAACGCGCCGATGACGCGCTCGGAGCGTCCGTCGCCGTACACGTCGGCGGTGTCGAGGAACGTGACGCCGGAGCCGACGGCCGCGTCGAGCACCTCGACCGCCGTCTCGTCCGGCACCGTGCCCCAGTCGGCCCCGAGCTGCCAGCAGCCCAGCCCCACGACCCCGACCTGGCGTCCCGTGCGCCCCAACGTCCTCGTCCGCATGCGCACGACCGTACCGCCCGTCAGCATGGTCCTGTGCCGACCCCGCCGAACGTGCCCGCCCCGCCCGCCGACGCCGCGCTGCCCTCCGGGCCCGGCACCGTGCTGCACACCCGGGAGATGTCCGTGGACGCCGCGACCGCCTGGGCGGCGCTGACGGACGCGCGCCGGCACGGTGCGTGGGTGCCGCTGACGCGGGTGGAGACCGACGGCGACCCCGCCGTCGGCACGCGGGTCGTGGCGGTCTCGGGACCCGGGGCCCGCGGCGGGGCGGGCGGGTTCGTCGACCGGATGGTCGTGACCCGGCTCGACCCGCCCGGCGACGGCACCCCCGGGATCGCGGTCTTCGCCAAGCGGGGGCCGTGGCTGACGGGCAGCGCCGCCGTGGTGGTGACGCCGACGGGGGCGGGACGGTGCCGGGTGACGTGGTCGGAGCACGTGCCGCTGCTGGGACCCCTGCCTGCGGCCCTGACGGCGCGCCTGACCGCGCTGCCGCTGCTCGTCATGCTCCGGGTGGTGCTGGCCCGCGCGGCCCGCGAGCTCGAGGGCGGCACCGCGCGCTGAGACCGGCCGCGGGGACGACGGCGCCGGGGACGCCCGGACCCGACCGCCGCCCGCGGTGCGCAGGGCATCGGTGTTACGGGACGGTTTCGACACAACGGATCACCGGCGTCCCCCGATCCGACGCAACAGATCGTCGCAGAGCCGCAACGCGACCTGTCGGGTCCTGCGTCGGCGCGCTCGTACGCTCGTGCCGACCCGCAACCCCGACCGACGAGGAGCACCGTGCCCGCCGTCCAGCGCCAGGCCACCGCCCGCCACTACCTCATGTGCGAGCCCGTGCACTACACGGTCTCGTACGAGATCAACCCGTGGATGGACAAGACCCGGTACACCGACGTCGAGCTCGCGCTGCGCCAGTGGCGCACGCTGCGCGACACGTACCTCGAGCTCGGCCACACGGTCGACACGATCGACCCCCTGCCGGGCCTGCCCGACATGGTCTACGCGGCCAACGGGGCGACCGTCGTCGACGGCGTCGTCTACTCCGCCGCGTTCCGTCACCCGGAGCGCCAGCCCGAGGGCCCCGCGTACGAGAAGTGGTTCGTCGACCGCGGGTTCGTCACGCACACCGCCGAGCGCACCAACGAGGGCGAGGGCGACCTGCTGACGGTCGGTGACGTCGTCCTGGCCGGCACGGGGTTCCGCACCGAGCGCGCCGCGCACGCCGAGGCGCAGGAGCTCTTCGGCCGGCCCGTGGTCTCGCTGCACCTGGTGGACCCGCGGTACTACCACCTCGACACCGCGCTCGCCGTGCTCTCCTCCGACGCGGGCGACCCCCAGATCGCGTACTACCCGCCGGCGTTCTCGCCCGGCTCGCGCGCCGTGCTGCGCACGATGTTCCCCGACGCGATCCTCGCGACCGACACCGACGCCGCCGCCCTGGGGCTCAACGCGGTGTCGGACGGCAAGAACGTCGTCGTCGCCCCCGGGGCCACCGACCTGGCCGCCCAGCTGCGCGAGCGCGGCTGGGAGCCGATCCCCGTCGACACCAGCGAGCTGCTCAAGGGCGGCGGCGGCGCCAAGTGCTGCACCCTCGAGATCCGTCGATGACCACCGCCGCGCACCCCGTCTCGGCGCTCGCGCCGAACTACCACCCGCTGCCGGTCACGGTCGCGCACGGCGAGGGCTCGTGGGTCACCGACACCGCAGGGCGGCGGTACCTCGACCTGCTCTCGGCATACTCCGCCCTGAACTTCGGGCACCGGCACCCGGCGCTCGTCGCGGCCGCGCACGCCCAGCTCGACCGGCTCACGCTGACCTCGCGGGCGTTCGACCACGACCTGCTCGAGCCGTTCGCCACCCGCCTCGCCGGGCTGGTCGGACCCCTGCTGGCCGGTACGTCGCACCTGGTGCTGCCGATGAACACCGGTGCCGAGGCCGTCGAGACCGCGGTCAAGGCCGCCCGCAAGTGGGGCTACGAGGTCAAGGGCGTGCCCGCCGACCGGGCGACGATCGTCGTCGCGGACGGCAACTTCCACGGCCGCACCACGACGATCGTGTCGTTCTCGACCGACCCGGACGCGCGCCGCGGCTTCGGCCCGTTCACGCCCGGGTTCGTCAGCGTGCCCTACGGCGACGCGGACGCGCTGGCCGCCGCGCTCGACGACACGGTCGTGGCGGTGCTGCTCGAGCCCGTGCAGGGCGAGCAGGGCGTCGTCGTGCCGCCGGACGACTACCTGCCTGCCGTGCGGGCCCTGTGCGACCGGGCGGACGTGCTGCTCGTCGCGGACGAGATCCAGTCCGGGCTGGGACGCACCGGCTCGACGCTCGCGTGCGAGCGCTGGGACGTGCGCCCCGACCTCGTGACACTCGGCAAGGCGCTGGGCGGCGGGGTCGTGCCCGTCTCCGCGGTCGTGGGCCGCGCGGACGTGCTCGAGGTGCTGACCGCGGGCACGCACGGGTCGACGTTCGGCGGCAACCCGATGGCGTGCGCCGTCGGGCTCGCGGTGATCGACCTGCTGGAGCCCGGCACCCTGCAGGCCCGCGCCCGCACCCTGGGCGAGCGGATGGGCGAGCGGCTCGGCCCGCTCGTCGACGACGAGCGCCTGAGCGGGCTGCGCACCATCGGCCTGTGGGCGGGCCTGGACGTGGCGCCCTCGGCCCCGGGCGGCCCCGCGACCGGCCGGGAGCTGTGCGAGCGGCTGCTGGCCCGCGGCGTGCTCGCCAAGGACACGCACGGCGCCACGATCCGCCTCGCACCGCCCCTGACGATCGACGTCGAGGACCTCGACCGGGCCCTCGACCACGTCGTCGACGCCGTCCGCGGCTGACACGCACCCGCCCCGTCCCCGGGCCGTCACCGGTCCGGGGCGGCGGGGCGGGTGCGTGTCAGCCGAACGTGATGGACGTGTACAGCCAGCCGTCGTGCGAGACCGCCCCGATGTACGCGACCGAGTAGCTGCCGCGCATCACCGCGTCGTGGCTGGGCGAGTTGGCGTAGGCGTTGATCATGCCGGAGTACGACAGCGGCAGGATGCGGCCGACGATCTCGGGCGCCGCCCCGGAGTGCCAGATGCTGTTCGACGCGGCCATCTGCCGCGCGTGGTCCACGCGGGCCCCCGACCGCACGATGCTCAGGGCGCTGAGGCCGAGGCCGGCCCGGTAGGCGTTGAGCGCCGCACCGACCGACCCCGCCGAGGCCTCCGCACCGACGACGGGTGCCGCGGGGGCGGCGGCCGGAGCTGCCGCACCGCTCGACGAGCCGGTCGACGCCGGAGCCGACCAGCCGGCGGCGGAGCGCCCCGTGCCGGCCGACGCGCGCGCCGCTGCGGCAGCCGCGGCGGCCGCGGCCTGCTCCGCGGCGATGCGCTCCTGCTCGGCCTTCTGCCACTCCTGCTCGGCGACGGTGACCCGGCGGGTCGGCACCGCGACGGCAGCGGCCGCCGCGCGCAGCGCCACGGGGGACACGACGGCGGCGTCGGCGGCCTCCTGGGCCCCGGCGACCGCGTCGTCGAGGGCGCCCCGCAGCGCGTCGGAGGCGTGCGGGGAGCCGTCGAGGGCGTCCTGCCCCGTCTGCGCGGCCCGGTCCGCGGCCGCCGTCAGCTGCTCGCGCTGGGCGACGAGCACGGCAGCGCCCGCCGTGAGCGCGCCGGTCCGCGCGGCGGACGCGTCGACCTGCGCCCCGAGCGATGCGGCGGCCACCCGGTCCTGCGCCTCCTGCTCCGCGCGGGCCTGCGCGACGCGGTCCTGCTGCACGGCCCACCCCGCTCCCCCGGCCGCGACGAGGGCCACCGCGGCGACCACGGCGGCGGCCCGCAGCCTGCGGGTGCGCGGGTGCGCGGGCGGCACGGGCTGCCCGGCCGTGCGGGGCTGCGGGACGTGGTCGAGCCCGCCGACACGACGGGTGGCGGGGTGCGACGGAGCCGGGAGCGGCACGAGCGGGATCGGGGCCGACGCACCGGGCGGGGGCCCCGCGACGACGTCCTCCGTCGACGGCGGCCCGGCCTGCTGCGGGAAGCCGACCTGCTGCGGCAGCGCCGCCTGCGCGGGGAAGGGCGTCTTCGGCGGCAGCGGCGTACCGGTGGGGGGCGTCAGCACGTCGGTGGCCGGGGCGTCGGCACCGTCCTCGTCGTGCCCGGGCGCGCGTGGGTCCTGCCGTTCGCTCATCGGTTCCCCCCGGTTGGCGGCGTGGTCGGACGTCCGTCATGACCATCGGCAGGTGAAGCGTCCGACGTGAGCCCTTCTGTCGCAAATCGTCGCACGGACGTTCTGGCCCTGTGAACGGACGTGCGTCCCGGGCCGTCATGATGGAGCCGTGGACGGCACCCCCCTCGACGACCTCGACACGGCGATCCTCGCGGCCCTCGCCGACGACGCCCGGGCCACGTTCGCGCAGATCGGGGCGCGGGTCGCGCTGTCGGCGCCGGCCGTCAAGCGCCGCGTCGACCGGCTGCGCGAGCGCGGCGTCATCCGCGGGTACACGGTCCGGCTCGACCCCGCGGCGCTCGGCTGGACCACCGAGGCGTTCGTCGAGCTGTTCTGCCAGGGGTCGACGAGCCCGACGACCATGCGTACCGCCGTCGAGCGCTACCCCGAGGTGGTCGCCGCCAGCACGGTCACGGGCGACGTCGACGTCGTCGTCCAGGTGCGGGCCCGCGACATGCAGCACCTCGAGCAGGTCGTGGAGCGCCTCGCCGCCGAGCCCTTCGTGCACCGCACCCGCTCGACCGTCGTCCTCTCGGCGCTCGTGCGGCGCCCGGACGTCCCCGCGCTGCCCGGCGAACCCTGACGCCCCCGGGACGGGCCCGGCCCGTCAGCCCTCGACGTCGGCGCAGCGCTGCGTGACCACCATGACGGGGCACTGGGCGTGGTGCAGCACCGCCTGGCTCGTCGAGCCCAGCAGCAGGCCGGCGAAGCCTCCCCGGCCCCGGGAGCCGACCACCACGAGGTCCGACGCGGTCGAGAACTCCGTGAGCAGCTCGGCGCCCGTGCCGTCGAGCGTGTGCCGCTTGACCACCGTGCCGGGGTGCGCGGCGACCGCCTGGTCCACGACGACGTCGAGCCCCTCCGCCACGTCGCGCAGCACCTGCTCGTGGTCCACCGACGCCGGCAGCCAGGCCAGCACGCCCGTCATCGACCCCACCGGCACGCCCGCGACCGCGTGCACCTCCGCACCCCAGGCCTGCCCCTCCCGGATCGCGTGCGCGAGGGCCACGGCCGCCTGCGGGGAGCCGTCCACCCCCACCACGATGCGCTGGACCGGGCTCACGGGCGGCAGCGGCGACCCCTCCGGCAGCGGGTGCCCGTCGACGCGCAGCGGCACCACGACCGTCGGGCAGTGCGCGTGGGCGGGCAGGGCCGACGACACGGTGCCGAGCAGGCGGTCCGCGAACCCGCCCCGGCCCCGCGTCCCCACCACGGCGAGCTCGACCTCGTGCGACATGTCGACCAGCGCGGCGGCGGCGTCGCCCGTGACGACGCGCCCCGAGACCGCGACCCGGTCACCGACGCGCAGCAGCGCCTCGTCGAGCACGGCGCGCGCCCCGGCCCGGATCGTCTCGTCGTCGATCGCCGCGTACCCGCCGTCGAGGGACGCCGCCGTGAACGACGGCAGCGAGTAGGCCACGACGACCCGCAGCGCGAGGCCGCGCGCCAGCGCCTCGGCGACCGCCCAGTCGAGCGCGTGCAGGCTCGCCGCCGACCCGTCGACCCCCACGAGGACCTCGTGCTCGCGCGTCATGCCGTCCTCCTGGTGGTCCCGCACGCCTCGTCGCGCCCGGTGTCGGTGCCCCTGCACCACCCATGCTGGCACAGGCGGCACGCGCGACGGGGGCCGGAGGGCCCGGCCGGTCCGCCCCGTGCGGACCGGCCGGTCGACGCCGCCCGCGCCCGGGACCACCGGTCCCGGCGTCAGGCGACCTCGGCGCGCCCCTCCCCGAACCACTCCAGGTACGGCTCCCAGGCGGCCTCGTGCCGGTGGTGCCCCGAGGCGCCGAGCACCGTGGCCCGCGGCTGCGCGGGCGTGAACGCCAGCGTCCAGCCGAGCTCGGACAGCAGACGGTCGGCCTTGCGGTGGTTGCACCGCCGGCACGCGGCCACCACGTTCTCCCACGCGTGCGGGCCGGAGCGGCTCCGCGGGACCACGTGGTCGATCGTGTCGGCCCTGCCCGCGCAGTACGCGCACCGCTCACGGTCGCGGTCGAGCACCGCCCGCCGCGTCACGGGCACCCGGGAGCGGCGCGGGACGCGGACGTACCGGTGCAGCCGGACCACCGACGGGGCCTCGAGCACCAGGTGCTCGGAGTGCATGACGGCGTCCCAGGCCTCCTCGAGCACCGCCTTGTCCAGGAGCAGCAGCAGCACCGCCCGCCGCACGGGGACGACGCACAGGGGTTCGTACGAGGCGTTCAGCAGCAGCGTGCGCGACGGCGCGCTCGCAGCGCGGTCGGGGCCGGTGGTCGCGGGCGGGGCGGTCGTCAGCACGTGCACTCCTCGAGGTCGGACCGGCTGGCTGCCGGTCTGGGCGAAGAAGATCAGCGTGGATGCGGGACCAGGGTACGCGCACCCCCATTTCCTGCGGCGACGTCTGCAGACGCGACGAGGCCCCGACGACGTGGTGTCGTCGGGGCCTCGTGGACATCTGCTCAGCCGATCCGGATGAAGACCGGGTTGCTCTGCCAGATCGTGCGGAACTGGACCGTCTTGCCGGGCCGCGGCGAGTCGATCATCTGGTTGCCGCCCGCGTAGATCGCGATGTGGCCGGGGCTCCACATGAGGTCGCCCGGCTGCGCCTCGGCCCGCGACACCACGGTGCCCGCGTAGCGCTGCGCCGAGGAGGTGCGCGGCAGGGAGACGCCGAGCTGCGCGTAGACGTACGAGGTGAAGCCCGAGCAGTCGAAGCCGGCGGGCGTGGTGCCGCCGGAGACGTAGGGCGTGCCGACCAGGCGGGCCGCGACCTCGAGCACCGCGTTGCCGGAGACCGACTGCGGGACCGCGGCGGCGGGCGCCGTCGAGACCGCGGTGGCGGTGTCGGTCGACGTGGTGGTGGCGGCCTCGGCGCGCTCGGCGGTGCGCGAGGCGGCGACCGGGGTCTCGACGACCACGACGGGCGCGGGCTTCTCGGCCTTGACGACCGGGGCGTCGACCGTGAACTCCAGGTCGGCGGGGGCCGAGACCACGGGAGAGGTGTTCAGCACGGCACGGGCCGACGCGGTGAGCGCGGCGGTGTCGACCGAGGCGAGGGTCCCGGACGCCTGCGTGGCGGCGTTCGACGGGATGGCCATCATCGTGATCATCAGGCCGGACGAGGCGACGACCGCGGTGCGGCGACCGGCGGTGCCCATCTGCTCGGAGGCAGCGTGGGCGAGGTCGGTGAGCGGCGTCGACGGGCGCCGCGCTGAGCGGTGCCGCGCCTTCGTGATGCTGTCGGACAAGAGCTGGCCTCTCCTGTCGCCTACGAGGTGAGCTGTCGGGTTCGGGTGGGAGAACACCCGGCCGCGTCGGCCGCCGTCACCGTCCTGCACGTGGTTCGTGCAGAGCGTCACGTCGTCCGCCGCGGCTTCACCCCAAGGGCACCGTCTCCGGTACCCACGATTTGGGTCCCCCGCCCCTGCCGGCGAGTCGTACGGACCTGCGAGCGGTGGCAGGGTTCGGCGTGCCGCTCGAGGGCTCCCCGGAGGAGGGTTCCGGTGAAGCAGGACCGAACGTACCGCCCCTCGCAGGGATTGTCACGCTCCGGTCACGAACATCTCGGGCAGGTCATGGACACCCGTCCGGGGCCCCTCGCCGACACGCCGCGCCGACCTGCACGGACACAGGGCACGGCCGAGCGGGTGACGGCGCGGGTGACTTCTGCCGCGACGCGCCGGGAGCCGGTGGCACGCCGCCGCCGGGTGGACTAGGCGCCACCGACGGGCGCCCGGTCGTCGCCACCGGGCGGGCGAGACGGCAGGCGCCGGGCGGGCGAGGCGTCAGGCGGCCCCGACGAAGATGTGGCGGGCCACGTCGTCGGGCAGGTCGAGCACGGTCGCGGCCCCCGGGGCACCCACCGTGACGAAGCCCGCGGTGCGCTCCACGGTGACCTTCTCGCCCGGGCGCACGCCCGCCGCGGCGAGCCGGCCGAGCAGCTCGACGTCGACCTGGAGCGGCTCGGCGATGCGGGCCACGACGACGTCCCGGCCCAGCCCCTCCGCAGCCGTCAGCGGCACCACGCCGTCGAGGAACCGCACCGGCGTGCGCTCCTCGCCGATCTCGTCCAGGCCTGGGATGGGGTTGCCGTAGGGGTCGAAGTGCGGGTGGTCGAGCAGGGCCGCGAGCCGCCGCTCGACACGCTCGCTCATGACGTGCTCCCAGCGGCACGCCTCCTCGTGCACGTGCGGCCAGTCCAGCCCGATGACGTCCGTGAGGAGGCGCTCGGCGAGCCGGTGCTTGCGCATCACGCGCACGGCCTTGGCGTGACCGACCTCCGTGAGCTCGAGGTGGCGGTCGCCGGTGACGACGACCAGGCCGTCGCGCTCCATCCGCGCCACGGTCTGCGAGACCGTGGGGCCCGAGTGGCCCAGACGCTCCGCGATGCGCGCCCGCAGCGGCGTGATGCCCTCCTCGGTCAGCTCGTAGACCGTCTTGAGGTACATCTCCGTCGTGTCGATCAGGTCGCTCACCGGTCGGCCTCCTGCGTCGTGCTCGGGCGGTCGGGCGTGGCCCGCCGCGTGCTCGTCCCAGGGTAGTTGGTCCCACCCACCCCGCCGCGGGTACCGGGCCTATCCTCGGCTCGTGCCCGCCGACGCCCTCGCCGCCCTGACGATCCCCGCCGACCTGCTGCCGCGCGACGGCCGCTTCGGGTCCGGGCCGTCGAAGGTCCGCACCGCCCAGCTCGACGCCCTCGTGGCCTCGGGGACCTCCGTGCTCGGGACCTCCCACCGGCAGGCGCCGGTGCGCGGGCTCGTCGGCCGGGTCCGCGCCGGCCTGGCCGCCCTGTTCGACCTGCCCGACGGGTACGAGGTCGTGCTCGGCAACGGCGGTGCGTCCGCGTTCTGGGACGTCGCCACGCTGTGCCTCGTGCAGGAGCGTTCCGCGCACGCCCGGTTCGGGGAGTTCGGGGCCAAGTTCGCCGCCGCGACGACGCGCGCGCCGTTCCTCGCCGAGCCCCACGTGGTCACCGCACCGGCCGGCGGCGTCGCCGTCCCGACGCACGTGGACGGCGTCGACACCTACGCCTGGCCGCACAACGAGACGTCCACCGGCGTCCTCGCCCCCGTGCGCCGGGTCGCCGGCGCGCGCGAGGACGGCGCCCTCGTGCTCGTGGACGGCACGTCCGCCGCGGGCGGGGCGCCCGTGGACGTCGCGCAGACCGACGTCTACTACTTCGCGCCGCAGAAGTCGTTCGCGTCCGACGGCGGCCTCTGGCTCGCGCTCGCGTCCCCGGACGCGGTCGAGCGGGCGGCCCGCGTCGAGGCGTCCGGCCGGTGGGTGCCGGAGTTCTTGTCGTTCACGACCGCGGTGACGAACTCGCGGCTCGACCAGACGCTCAACACCCCCGCCGTGGCGACGCTGCTCCTCCTCGCGGAGCAGGTCGACTGGATGCTGGCGCAGGGCGGGCTCGCGTGGGCGTCGGAGCGGACCGCCACGTCGTCGGGCCACCTGTACTCCTGGGCGGAGGCCCGCGACTGGGCGACGCCGTTCGTCACCGACGCCGCGCTGCGCTCCCCCGTCGTCGCGACGATCGACCTCGACCCCGCGGTCGAGGCCACCACGGTCACCGCGGTGCTGCGCCGGCACGGCGTCGTCGACATCGAGCCCTACCGCAAGCTGGGCCGCAACCAGCTGCGCGTCGGCGTGTACCCGGCCGTCGAGCCGGACGACGTGCTCGCCCTCACGGCGTGCGTCGACCACGTGGTCGACCACCTCGGCTGAGCGCCCGGGCACCCCGGGCGGCACCGCCCGGCGTCGGACCACGAGGGCCCGGACGGCACGAGAGCCCGCGACCAGCAGGTCGCGGGCTCTCGTGCGTGCAGCGTGCCGTGCGGTCAGGCGTCCTGGCGACGACGACGGGCGACCAGGAGGGCGGCAGCGCCCGCAGCGAGCAGGGCCGCACCGCCCGCGGCGAGCGGCAGCGCCTGCGAGCCGGTCGCGGCCAGCACGTCCGACCGCGAGGTCGTGGTCGGACCCGCGGCGAGGACGTCGCTGCCCGACGGGCTCGTGGCGCACTGCGGGGTCGACGGCGGGTACGCCACGTCGACCGTCGCGGTCGGGTTCACCTCGAACTGGACGGTGACGCTCGGGCGGACCCAGTCGTACTCGTCGCCCTCGACCCACTCGCCGTCCACGAGGCTCCAGCCGGGCCAGTCGACGCCCACGCCGTCCTCCTCGACGGCACCGGGCCACAGCACCGTGCCGTTCAGGGGCTGGTCGGGGTAGACGACCGTCGGGACGCCGTCCTTGAGGAACGAGATCGTCACCGTGGTGTTGGGCGTGCCCACCGGGTCGACCGCGTACTGGAGCTTCGGCACGTCGTTGTCGCAGATCGGCGAGATGACCGTGAGCTCGAGCTCGCACGGCAGCGGGTCGCCGTACTCGTCGGTGCCGCCCTCGCACCCGGGGGCGGTGGGGCTCGGGGTGGCGGCGGACGCCACGGCGGGGACGCCGAGGGCGAGGAGGGGGGCGAGGGCCGCGACGGCGACGGCCCGACGGAAGGCGCGCATGGCAGGCTCCGCTC
Organism: Cellulomonas oligotrophica; assembly: GCF_013409875.1. Taxonomy (GTDB): domain Bacteria; phylum Actinomycetota; class Actinomycetes; order Actinomycetales; family Cellulomonadaceae; genus Cellulomonas; species Cellulomonas oligotrophica. Next base: position 3,137,688 of record NZ_JACCBK010000001.1, on the reverse strand, counting down.
GGAGATTCGGACGATTCCCCCTTATCGTCCCGGACCGGACGCGCGGAACCAAGCCGCCGAGCGGGTGATACCTCCCGAGATGCCCGATTCACCCGGTCCCGCAGGCGAACGCGTGCTCGCCGGGGGACGTGAGCGTCGGGGTCGTGCGGACGGTGGCCGCGCCGTCGTGCAGCGGCACCTCGACGGTGATCCGCTGGTCCTGGCCGGGCACGAGCACCGACGAGATCCGCTGCACCGTGCGGCCGTCCACGTCGTCGCGGTCCCCGCCGACGACCGTCCCGTCGCGCCGCAGGGTCGGCACGGGGTCCCCGGACGCGGACCACACCGAGACGGTGGTCGCGAGCGACCCGACCGGCACGCCGTCGGCCGTCCCGGTCACGACCAGCGGGAACGACGCCACGTCGGCCGGCGGGTCGTACGCGAGGTCCAGCACCACGGTGACGGCCGGCTGCTCGCCCGTGCACCGGGCGTCGGTGAAGGTCACGTCGGTGGCGAGGTACGCACCGACCTTGCCCTGCGTCGCGTCGTTGAGGAACAGGCCCACCACGTCGTCGTGCCCCGGGTCGAGGAACGTGCCGCCGACGACGGTGCCCGCGAGCACCTCCTGCTCGGCCGGGCGCGCCGACCACACGCGTACGCGCCGCTCGTCGACCGTGCCCCGCACCGCGTCCAGCAGCGCCGGCGCGTCGCCCCGCCCGCTGGTGACGGCGTCCAGGACGGACGCGGCGACGGTGGCGAAGTACGCGTCCGCGTCGGCGCCGTCGGGGTGCGCCAGGTACGCCTCGCGCAGCAGCGCGCCGACGAGGCCGTCGCCGGACAGCTCTCCCCCGTCGGGGTCGTCGACGCCGCCGAGGGCGCCGACGAGGGCGCCCACGGCCACCGGGTCGGTGGCCACGACCCCGTCGACCGCGCCGCCCACGTCCCGCGCCCAGCGGGCGGCGACCAGCTCGGCGGTGCGGGGGAACTCGGGGGTCGCGGTCGCGTTCTGGACCCAGCGGCCGAGCGCGTCGGTGTGCACGGCCAGCTCCTGCTCCGCGAGCGGGAGCACCGGCTCGTCGAGCGGGGGCAGGTCCGCGGTGGACCGCTGCGCCACCACCTCGAGCGCCCCGGCGTCGGCCCGCACCGCGGTGACCGACCCGACGATGCCGCCGGCCGTGCGCAGCTCGGCGGTGTTCAGGGCGAGGACGAGGTAGGTGCGCGGCTCGTCGGCGCCGAGCATCGGCGGCAGCAGCGCGAGGGCGCCGGCCGCCGGCGCCAGCCGCTCGTCGGCCTCGGCCAGCGTCGCCTGGACGTCGCCGACCGGGCCGGCCAGCGCCCCGACGAGCCCGTCCGGGTCGAGCCCGTCGACCTGTGCGCGGGCCCGTGAGGTCGTCGCCGCGGCGGCGCCGACCTCGTCGGCCGCGACCTGCAGCGCGTCGACGTCGACCTGCCCGTCCGGGGTGCGCAGCGCACCGTCGAGCAGGGTGCCCACCGCGTCGAGGGCGGGCAGCGCGTCGGTGGCGAGGTCGTCGACGGCCACGGAGACGACGCGGACCGCCTCGAGCTGGGCGCCGACCCACGGCACGTGCTCCGCGAGCGCCCACACCGGGTCGTCGGTCGCCGACCGGGCGCGCGCCGTGCTCTCGCGGACCGCGACGAGGTCGGCGGACAGGTCGGTGGTGGCGGCGCCCGCGTCCGCCGGGTCGAGGTCGACGTCGGCCAGCTGGTCGCGGGCGTCCTGCAGCGCGGTGGCGGCCTGGTAGCCGCGCCAGGCCACCCAGCCGGCGAGCGCGAGGAGCACGACCAGCAGGACCGCGACGACCACGCCGGCGCGGCGGGCGTGGCGGGTGCGCCGCGGCCCGGCCGGGGCGCCCGACGCCGGCTCGTCGTCCGCGCCGGTGCTCGCGGCCGTGGGCGCGGCGTCGTCGCGTGTGCTCACCCGGCGATCGTCGCACGGCGGACGAACCGGGCATCGTGCCCGGCGGGACATTCACCCGCGGGCGCGGCGGCGGGCGCCGCCTCAGGCCGCGGACTGCGCGTCGGCGGCGTCCTGGGCGCCGACCCGGGCGGGTGCGGTGCGGGCGCGCTCGTCGCCGGGGCGGGTGGGGTCGGGGCCGTCGGGGCGGTGGGCGGCGTCGGCCAGGTGCACGACCTCCACGTGGGGGCGGCCGGCCACGTGGTAGCGCACGCGCACGTTCCAGTGGGTCCGGGCCCACCACGCGGCGCCGAGCGAGACGACGAGGGCGCTGATCGAGCCGACGCCGATCGCCCAGCGGGCGCCGAACGTCTCCCCGATCCAGCCGACGACGGGCGAGCCCACGGGTGTGGCCCCGAGGAAGACGACCATGTAGAGGGACATGACGCGCCCGCGCATGGCCGGGTCGGTGCTCATCTGGATCGCGGAGCTGGCGGCGGTCATCATCGTGAGCGAGGCGAGGCCGACGGGGATGCACGCGATCGCGAACGTCAGGTAGGTGGGCATGAGCGCGAGCACGCCCGTGGCGACACCGAAGGCGAAGGCCGCGCCGATGACCAGCCGCACGCGGGGCCGGTCGCGGCGCGCGGCGAGCAGCGCACCGGTGAGCGAGCCGATGGCCAGCACGGACCCGAGCACGCCGTACTCCTGGGCGCCCCGGCCGAACTCGGTGCGGGCCATGAGGGCGCTGGTGAGCTGGAAGTTCAGGCCGAACGTGGAGACCACGCCGACGACGACCATGATGACGACGATGTCGGTGCGGCTGCGCACGTAGGCGATGCCCTCGCGGATCTGCCCCTTGGCGCGCGGCGCGGACGGCATCGGGTAGAGCTCCGCGCGGCGCATGGCGGTGATCGACACGATCGTCGCGGCGAACGAGACGGCGTTGATGACGAACACCCAGCCGGTGCCGACGGCGGCGATGAGGAGCCCGGCGAGCCCGGGGCCGACGAGGCGCGCGGCGTTGAACGACGCGCTGTTGAGCCCGACGGCGTTGGACAGCCGCCCCGCCGGCACGAGCTCGGCGACGAAGGTCTGGCGCACGGGCTGGTCGATGGCGGACACGCAGCCGAGCAGCCCGGCGAAGGCGTAGACCTGCCAGAGCTGGGCGTGGCCGGACAGCACGAGCACGCCGAGGCCCGCGGCGAGCAGGCCCTGCGTGACCTGGGTGGCGACGAGCAGCCGGCGCCGGTCGAACCGGTCGGCGAGCAGGCCGGCCCAGGCGGACAGGACGAGGGTGGGGCCGAACTGGAGCGCGGTGGTGATGCCGACGGCGACACCGGAGTCGTCGGTCAGCTCGGTCAGGACGAGCCAGTCCTGACCGACGCGCTGCATCCAGGTGCCGATGTTGGCGACGAGCGCGCCGGCGAACCAGAGCCGGTAGTTGCGGAAGGTCAGCGAGGAGAAGGTGGCACTCACGCGGTGGCGATCCTCCTGAGGAGCTCGGCGGCGTCCCGCAGCGTGCGGCGCTCGGCGTCGTCGAGCTCGTCGAGGCGGGCCGCGAGCCAGGCGTCGCGGCGGCGGCGGGTCTCGTGGACCTCGGCCTCGCCCTCGGCGGTGAGGCTGACGACGACCTGCCGGCCGTCGGTGGGGTGCTCGTCCTTGCGGACGAGGCCGCGGTCGGCGAGGCAGCTGACGGTGCGCGTCATGGCGGGGGGCTGGATGCGCTCGGCGTCGGCGAGCTGGCCGGGCGACATGGGTCCGTCGCGGTGCAGGATCGCGAGGACGTTGAACTGGGGGTCGGACAGGCCCGCGTCGCCGCGCTCGGCCTTGAGGCGGCGGGTGGCCCGGCCCAGGGAGACGCGCAGCTCGGCGGCGAGGGTGAGGGCGGTGGTCGGCACGTGTCGTTACCCTACATCATTACCTCGGTTCACGACATCCGGTCACCCGGACGGCGCACGACGACGGCCCGCCCGCCCCGGCAGGGGGCGGACGGGCCGTCGAGGTCCGTGGCGTCGCGTCAGGGGCGACCGAGCGCGCGGTACGTCCAGCCCGCCGCGCGCCACGACGCCGGGTCGAGCACGTTGCGGCCGTCGACCACGGCCTTCTGCGCCACGAGGGCGCCCACCGTCTGCGGGTCCAGCGCGCGGTACTGCTCCCACTCCGTGGCCAGCACCACGACGTCCGCACCGGCGACCGCGTCCTCGACGGTCGCGGCGTAGCGGAGGTCGGGCCACTTGGCGCGGGCGTTCGCGACGGCCTGCGGGTCCGTCACCGTGACGTGCGCGCCCTGCAGCTGCATCTGCGCGGCCACCGACAGCGCCGGCGAGTCGCGGATGTCGTCCGACTCCGGCTTGAACGCGGCACCGAGCACCGCGACGCGCTTGCCGACGATCGAGCCGTTGCAGACCTCGCGCACCAGGTCGACCACGCGCACGCGGCGGCGCATGTTGATCGAGTCGACCTCCTTGAGGAACGACAGGGCCTGGTCGACGCCGAGCTCGCCGGCCCGCGCCATGAACGCGCGGATGTCCTTGGGCAGGCAGCCGCCGCCGAAGCCCAGGCCTGCGTTGAGGAAGCGCCGCCCGATGCGCGCGTCGTAGCCGATCGCGTCGGCGAGGCGCGTGACGTCGGCCCCCGTGGCCTCGCACAGCTCGGCCATGGCGTTGATGAACGAGATCTTCGTCGCCAGGAACGAGTTGGCCGCGACCTTCACCAGCTGGGCCGTCGCGTAGTCCGTGACGACCAGCGGGGTGTCGTCGGCGAGCGGCGTCGCGTACACCTCGTCGAGCACCTCGCGCGCCCGCACGCCCTCGGCGGTCGGCTCGCCGTCGCCGTCCGTCGGCAGCCCGTAGACGAGGCGGTCGGGGTGCAGCGTGTCCTGCACGGCGAAGCCCTCGCGCAGGAACTCGGGGTTCCACACCAGCGTCGCGCCGGTGCCCTCGAGGCGGGCCGCGAGGTCCTCGGCCGTGCCGACCGGCACGGTCGACTTGCCCACGACCAGGTCGCCCGGCTGCACGAACGGCAGCAGCGCCGTGAACGCGGCGTCGACGTACGACAGGTCGGCCCGGAACTCGCCGTGCTTCTGCGGGGTGCCCACGCACAGGAAGTGCACGCGGGCGCCGGCGGCCGCGGACATCTCCGTGCTGAAGGTCAGCCGGCCCGTGCCCTGGACGTCCGTGAGCAGCTCGGGCAGCCCCGGCTCGTAGAACGGTGCCGTCCCCGACGCGAGCTGCTCGACCTTGCGGGCGTCGACGTCGACGCCCACGACCTCGTGCCCGAGGTGGGCCATGCTCGCGGCGTGGACGGCTCCGAGGTAGCCGCAGCCGATGACGGAGAGCCGCACGTCGTCCTCCTAGGTATGACGGAACCAGCGCAGACTACCGGGCCCGGCACGGCCCCCGGTGCGCCGACGGTCCCGCGCGCGGCACGCCGACGACGTGCGCCGCCGCGGCCCTGACACAGGGTGATCCTGGGCGCGTCCGGGTGAGCGGGCCTGGCGTGTCCCCCGCGCAGGCGGCAGAGTCAGGTCATGGGGGAGGACGAGTGACGAACGACGAGCACCGGCGCGGCGGGCCGAGCGTGGACCTCCTGCAGGTCGAACGACGCCGCAGCAGCACGACCGACCCGGTGACGGGGCGCCCCAACCTGCCCGGGATCACCCCGTCCTGCGTCGCCGGCATGGGCGAGGACCAGGTGCTCACCGTGGTCGCGGCCGCCACCGGCCCCCGCACCCTCGACGCCCTGCCCGGCCGCGGCGACGGCCTCGACGACGCCGAGCGGCTGCTCGCCGACCAGCTCGACCTGTGGGGCGCGGGGCTGCCGGGCTCCGTGGTCAGCCCCGTGGACGGCACCGCCGTGTACCTGGCGCGCACGACCCACGCCGAGGCGCGCACCCTGCGCGCGCACCTGCCGCTGCTCGTCGAGCAGCTCGACCGCGGCGCGGGCCGCTCGCCGCTGCTCGCCGAGGCCCAGGGTGCCGCCGCCGAGTCCCCCGCGGTCGTCACCCGGGCCCTGTCCCGCCTCGCGCTGCCGCAGGGCCGGCTGCCGCAGCCGCACACCGAGGCGACCACGGTCGCCCGGACCCCGCTGTTCGACGCGTGGACCGGCACCCGGGTGGCGTCCCAGGTGCGTCACCACCCCAGCACGGTCGGCCCCCGGGACGCGCCCCGCGTGGAGCAGCTGCTGTCGATCACCCGGCCCGTGCCGTTCCTGGACACCGCGCGCGCCGTCATGGCGGCCACCGCCCGGCTCACCGACCCCCTGCGCGGGCACGGCCCGCTGCTGTGGGACGCGACGTGCGTGCTCGCGGCGGCAGGGCCCCAGCGCGCCCCGCTCGCCGAGCTGCTGGTCGAGCACTGCCCCGCGCACGTGTGGGTCGGCGTCGCGGCGTCGCTGCTCGACGGGCCGCCCGACGTGCTCGAGGCCCTCACGCTGCTGCGCGCCCGCGGGTCGACGATCGTTCTCACCGGGTACGGGTCGGGCCGCGAGACCCCCGAGGCGCTCGACGAGCTGCCCGTGGACGCGGTCGTCGTCGACCCGTGGCTCGAGCGCGGGGCGACGTCCACGTCCGGGGACCGCGCCGCGCACTGGGCGGTCCTGGAGCACGCGCGCCGGCACGGGGTCACCGCGCTGAGCCACACCCGCGCCACCGCTGCCCTCATGCAGCAGGCCCCGGTCGACGCCGAGGACGTGCCGTGGTCGGTCGGCGGCGTGGACGTCGCGGCGCTCGCCCTCGTGTCCGACGCGCGCACCGCCGGCCTGTCGCTGCGCGAGACGACCGTGCTCGTCAACGGCGCCGGGCGCCGCACCCCCGCGGGCCGGCGCTGGTCGCGGTACGACGTCGCCCGCGTGTGGGCCTCGTTCGCGTGACCCGGCCGCACCCGACCCGTGGCTGAGCGCCCGGTCCGGCGCGCCCCCGTGCGTGCCGTGCGCGTGCTGCTCGTCATCTACCTGGCGGCCGTCGCGGCCGTCACGCTGGGGCCGGCGCCCGCCGACGCCGGCACGCTCTCACGCGTCGAGCGGCTCGTGGCGTGGCTCACCGCCCACGGCCTGCCGGTCACGTACCTGGGGGTCGAGGCGGTCGCGAACGTCGTGATGTTCGTGCCCTTCGGCGTGCTCGTCAGCCTGGCCCTGCCGGCCCGGGCCCGTGGGGGCGACCGGGTCGTGGTGCCGCTGGCCCTCGTCACGTCGGCGGCCATCGAGACCGTCCAGCGCTGGCTGCCGACCCGGGTCCCCACGGTCCAGGACGTCGTGCTCAACACCGTGGGCGCCGCGCTGGGCCTGCTGGCGCTGCGGGTGGTGCTCGCCGTGCGCCGGCGACGTGCCGGCGACGGTGCGGGGGTCGCCGCCCGGGCGACGGGCGACGACCCCCGGCGTCAGGCGCCGAGCGCCTCGCGGATCGGGCCGAGCGTGAAGTAGACGACGAACGCCGCCGCCGCGACCCACATGAGCGGGTGCACGGTGCGCGCCTTGCGCACGGCCACCTTGATGACGACGTAGGCGATGAAGCCCGCGCCGATCCCCGCGGTGATCGAGTACGTGAACGGCATCAGCACCATGGTGAGGAACACCGGCACGCCGACCTCGTACGAGCGCCAGTCGATGCCCGCGACCTGCACGACCATGAGGAAGCCCACGACGACCAGGACGGGCGCCGCGGCCTCGGACGGGACCATCGCGACCAGCGGGGACAGGAACGTGGCCAGCAGGAACGCCACGCCCGTGACGACCGACGCCAGGCCCGTGCGCGCCCCGTCGCCGACGCCGGACGCCGACTCGATGTACGCCGTGTTCGACGACACCGAGCCCGCCCCGCCCGCGATCGCGCCGAGCGAGTCCACGACGAGGATGCGCTGCGCCCCGGGCGGGCTGCCCTCGGCGTCGAGGAGCTTGGCCTCGCCGCCGACCGCGACCATCGTCCCCATCGTGTCGAAGAAGTCCGCGAGCAGCAGCGAGAACACCAGCAGCAGCACCGACAGCGCGCCGATCTTGGCGAACGAGCCGAGCAGCGAGAACTGGCCGAGCAGCGACAGGTCCGGCAGCTGCACGAGCTGGTCGGGCACCGCCGGCACGTTCTGGTGCCACCCCGTCGGGTTGTCCTCGCCGCCGGCGCCCACGCCGGTGAGGGCCTGGACGACCACCGCGAGGACGGTCGTGCCGACCACCGCGATGAGCAGCCCGCCGCGCACCTGACGGACCTGCAGCACGATCGCGACCAGCAGGCCGACGACGAACACGGCGATCGGCCAGCCGGCCAGCGACCCGCCCACGCCGAGCTCGAGGGGCGTGCCGGCCCCGGTCCGGACGAAGCCCGCGTTGACGAAACCGATCAGCGCGATGAACAGGCCGATGCCGACGCTGATGGCGGTCTTCAGCTCCAGCGGGACCGCGCGGAACACCGCCGTCCGGAACCCCGTGAGCACCAGCACCAGGATGATCAGGCCCTCGAGGACGACGACGCCCATCGCGTCGGCCCACGTCATGCCCGGCAGCGCCGCGATCGTGTACGCCACGACCGCGTTCAGGCCCAGGCCCGCGGCCAGGGCGATCGGGAAGTTCGCGACGACCCCCATGAGGATCGACAGCACTCCCGCCACCAGCGCCGTCGCGGCCGCGATCGCCGGCAGGTTCGAGCCGTCGCCGGGGCCGCCGCCGAGGAACGCCCCGGTACCGTCGGGCGCGAACCCGAGGATGAGCGGGTTGAGCACGACGATGTAGCTCATCGTGAAGAACGTGACGAGACCGCCACGGATCTCGGTGCCGACGGTCGAGCCGCGCTCGCTGATCTTGAAGAACCGGTCGACGGCGTTGCGGGGCGCCGTGCGCTTCTCCTCGTCCGAAGTGGTCGCCATGGGCGGAAGTCTGGCAGAGGACACGCCCGCCCCCGGACGACCGCCGTCCCGGCGCGGGGCGCGCCCGGGTGGGATCATGCGCCGATGGACCCGCACCCCCGCCCCGTCACCGTGCCCGCACGGCGACCGGCGACGGTGCTGCTCGTGTGCACCGGCAACGTGTGCCGGTCCCCCGCGGCCGAGCGGGTGCTCGCCGCGCGCCTGGCGGGGACGGGCGTGCGGGTCGTGTCCGCCGGCACCCGCGCGGTCGTCGGCGCCCCCGCGAGCGCGCCGATGGCCCCGCTCGTCGAGGCCGCGGGCGGGACGCTCGACGGGTTCGTCGCCCGGCAGCTGACCGCCGAGCTGGTCGACGGCGCCGACCTCGTGCTCACCATGACGCGCGAGCACCGCTCCGCGGTGAGCGTGCTCTCGCCCGCCGCCGTGCGGCGCACCGCGACCCTGCGGGAGGCCGCACACCTGCTGCGTGCGGCAGGCCGGGTGCCCGGCGGGTGGGTGGTCGACCGGGTCCGTGCCGTGCCCGACACCCTCGCCTCGACCCGCGGGCGGGTCCCGCCGCTCGACGCCGACCCCGCGGCGTGGTGGCGCCGCGGCTCCGCCGCGCGGCGGGGCGCGGTGCACGCCGACGACGTCGTCGACCCCATCGGCGGCTCGGACGCGCTGTACCGGCGGTCGTTCGGGCAGATCCTGCCCGCCCTGGACGCGCTCGCGGCCGTGCTGCTGGCCCGGCCCGTGGGTGACCGTCCGGGCGGCAGGGCCCGCACGGGGCCGGCAGGGCCGCCCGGCTGACTAGGCTCCACCCCGTGCGTTCGATCTTCGACACCCTGCTGCACCCGCGGCGTACCCCGCCGCCGCCGCTCGAGGTCGACCTGGCGCACGTCATGGGCGTCGGCACCGCGCTGTGGGTCCTCGGCCTCGTGGCGTCGGCCGTCGGCTGGCTCGTCGGCCGTGACACGAGCCTCGCCGTGGCGATCTGCGCGGCCGGTGCGGTCATCGGCGTCGGGGCCACCACGTGGGCGCTGCGCCACGACGTGCGGGTGCCGCCGACCGACTGACGGGGCCTCCCGCGCGCCGGGTCTCAGCCCAGGAAGACCTGGGCGCAGAGCATGCCGTCCGGACCCTCGGTGCAGCCGACGCCGATCTGCTTGAACGAGGTCCGCAGGATGTTCTCGCGGTGGCCCTGCGAGTTCATCCAGCCCTCGACCGTCGACGCGGCGTCGGGGTAGCCGAGCGAGAGGTTCTCGCCGACGGTCCCCGACCCGCACTCCGCGAGGATCGGGTCGAGCGGGTCGTGCTCGAACCGGCCCTCGGCGACCAGGACGGCCGTGCGGGACACGGCCTGACCGGTGGCGCAGGACGAGACGGTGAACGCGGGCAGACCCGCGGCGGTGCGCTCGGCGTTGGTCGCCTCGACGATCTGGTCGGCGAGGGACGCCTCGGCGCTGGTGGACGCGGCGAGCACGGCCTCCTCGGGGGCCGGCTCCGGCGCGGGCTCCGGCGCGGGGGCCGGCTCCGGCGCGGGCTCGGGCTCGGCGGCGGGCTCGGGCGCCGGCTCCGGCGTGGGCTCGGGTGCCGGCTCGGGCTCGGGCGAGGCGGCCGGGGTCGCGGTGGGGCTGGTGCTCGGCCCGCCGCCCGCCGTCGTCGTCGCGGACGGGGTGCGGGACGCGTTCCGGCTGGCCATCTCGAGCGTGCGGGTGACCAGGTCGGCGCCGGCCGCGACCTCCCCCGTCGGGGCCTGCGCGCCCGGCGCGGCCCCGACGACGAAGGCGGCGGTGCCCGCGAGCACGACGACCGGTGCGAGGACGCGGGCCACGCGCATGCCCACCCCCGGGCGCTTGCGCTCCTGGCGGCGGAGGTCGCGACGGCTCGGCGTGGTGGACGACATGCCGGGGACGTTACCTCTTCGTGACCTTTGCCCGGTCTGTGCGGGTCTGTCTCTCACCGACCTCTCACGGACCTCTCATGATGCTGCCGGGGCCCCGCGCGGCCCGAGCCGGCCTCAGCCCAGCGCGACGTCCAGCACCGCGTCCGGCCCCCCGTCGCCCGCCAGCAGGGCCTCGAGCGCCGCCCGCAGGTGCCACCGCCCGGCGGCGACCGCGAGGCCGGCGGCGAGGCCCGCCACGTGCACGGCACGCACCACCGCACCCGGGCCCGCGCCCTCCACCCACCACTCGACCTCGGCGTCGTCGACGCGCAGCTCGTCGTGCCGCCACCACGTCGCCGGTGCGCCCGGCAGCAGGGCCGCGACGTCGTCGGGGACCGGCTCGACCTCGCCCGGTGCCCCGTCGACCGCACCGGCGCACGCCGCCGACGCGAGCGGCAGGTCCAGGCCCGCCGCGAGCCGCGCCGCGGCGCCCTCGTCAGCGGCAGCGCCGGGGCCCGTCGGGGGCACGGGCACCACGGGCCCGAGGTCCGTGCGCTGCCACCACTGCGGCCCGTCCGCGACCACCGCGTCCTCGGCGTCGACGACCACCGCACCCGCACCCGCCAGCGCGACGACCGCCGCGGGCGGGTCCGCGGGCAGCGCACCGGCCGCCCACGCGCGCCACAGCGCCGCCGCCACGTCCAGCGGGACCCGCGCCCCCGGCCGGCCGACCCGGTCGAGCACGTGCGGCCAGTCGGCGGGCGGCAGCTCGGCGAGCGACCCCACGCCGCCGAGCGCCCGCAGCGCACCGGCGTCGAGCCCGGCCAGGACCGCCGGGACGGGCGGCACGAGCTGCGCCGGCAGGCCCTGCGCGCCGGGCAGCGCGAACACGCCCGGCACGGGCAGCTCGGCGCGCGTGCGCACCCACCAGGCCGTGTAGGACGGCGCCGTCGCCCCCGTCTGCTCGCCGCGGACCGGGGTCAGCAGCGCGGACCGCAGGCGCGGGTCGGCCGCGACGTGCGCGAGGACGGCCGGCCACGCGTCCTCGTCGACCGCGTCGAGGTCCGCGACCGCCACGAGGTCGCCCGCGTAGGCGCCGTCGCCGAGCAGGTCGGCGAGGTCGTCGAGGTACTCCGTCCAGCCGTCGAGCGACGCGGCCGCCAGCGCCGCGGGGTCGTCGCCGTCGTCGTCGGGCCCCACGCCCGCGACGACGTCGGGCACGGGCGTGACGACGAGGTCGGCGCGGACCCCGACGGCCGCCAGCGCGCCCGGTCCCCACCGGTCGACGGCGACCGCGGCGACCGGGGCGACGACCCGCGGGTCGAGCAGGTCCGCCGCGACCGAGCCCGGCAGCACCAGCCCGTGCGCCGGGGTGGGCTCGCCGTCGGCGGCCGGCAGCGTGAGCAGCCCGAGCCACGAGGCCGCGTCCGCGGGCAGCGCGGGAACGCCGTCCGGGCCCGCCGGCAGCGCCGCGACGAGGTCGAGGACGGTCGCGGTCACGTCCGCGGCCCGGTCGAGGTCGTCGTCGTCGGCCTGGCCCAGGACGGCCTGCCGCACGGCGGGGTGGGCGAGCAGGCCGGCACCGTCGAGGGTCTGCGCGCCGAGCCGGCCCAGCAGCGGGTGCGCGGCCGCGGGGTCGACGACCCGCAGCCCCCACGCGCGCAGCGTCGCCGTCGTCTGCGGGTCGAGCGCCGCCACGACCCCGGGGTCGAGCACGACCGTGCCACGCGGCCCGCGCACCACCCGGCCGTCGAGCAGCGGCACCGGCAGGGCGGCGAGCTGCTCGCGCACGCGCGCGTCGTGGCCGGCCGCGTCGAGCGCGCCGTACAGCCCCGCCCAGTCCAGCCCCGCGGTGGCCGGGAGCTCCTCGACGAGGTCGGCCAGGCCGCGCTCCTCCACGCCCAGGGTCCGGGCCGCCGCCGCGCCGCCCGGCGGCACCCGGACCATGCCGGCGACGAGCGCGCCGAGCACCGTGAGCGCGGCGTCGTCCGTCAGGTCGCGCACCACCGTCGCGCGGGCCGGTGCGACGAGCTCGTCGCCGACCGCGGGCGCCAGCAGCGGCGTGCGGGCCATCGCCTCGACGGCACGGGCCCGCAGCTCGCCGTCGAGCCACCCGCCGGCCAGGCCCGTGGGCACCAGCGCGAGGGCGTCGCCGCCGTCGGCCGCGACGTCGCGGGCCAGCGCGGCCCACGTGTCGGCCGCGGCGGCGAGGACGACGTCCGTCAGCGGCCCGCGCACGACGTGCCGGCGGGCGGGGTCGAGCGGCAGGGTGGCGACGAGCAGGCCGGGCAGCGTGCACGGCTCGTCGGTGGGGGTCGGGGCGTGCACGACGGGCGCCCACCGGCCCGCAGCGGGCCCCGGGCCGCCGAGGGCGTCGACCGCCGCCCCGGCCCGCGGCAGCGCCCAGGTCACGCGCCAGGCGCGGGCGGCGCGCTCCTCGACGGGCCGGTCGGCGACCGCCGTCAGCGGGACCTCCCCGTGCGCGGTGCGGACGCGCCAGCGCCGGCCGACGTCCGCGACCCGGCGCGACGGGGCGTCGACGTCCTCGACCACCACCTCGACGAGACCGGGCAGGGCCAGCAGCAGGGCGTCGCCGACCTCGGCGAGCAGGCCCCGGACCTCGTCGAGCGCGACCTCGTCGCGCAGCGTCAGCACCACGGCCGTGTCGTAGCCGCCGGGCGGGCGGCCCGTCGCGGGCCAGGGCAGCCGCAGCGCCGGCAGGGAGCCGTCCCGGCGGCGCACCTCCTCCGCGAGGCCGGGCACGTCGGCGGACGCCTGCGCGAGCGCGGCACGGGTGTCGGCGAGCGAGAACCGCACCGCGCCCGACGTCGAGCAGACGGCGACCTCGTCGGCGACGGCCCGGACCGCGGCGAACCCGACCCCGAACCGGCCGACGAGCCCTGCGCCGTGCCCGTCGCGCTTGGCGGAGGCGCGCAGCGTCGCGAGCGAGGCGACGCCCGCGGCGTCCAGGGGCGCCCCGGTGTTGGCGGCGACGAGCACGGTACCGCCGTCGGGGTCGCGGGCCACGCGCAGCAGCAGCCGGCCGGGCACGCCGGCCCGGACGGCGGCGTCCGCGGCGTTCTGGGCCAGCTCGACGAGGACGCGGTCGCGGTAGTACCCGCGGGCGTGGTCCTCCTCGGCGTTGGCGTCCTCGCGCAGCCGCGCGGGCGACGCGCGCCACGCCCCGAGCACCGCGGCGCGCAGCCCGGCCGTGCCGAAGTCGTCGTCGCCCGCCGCGCCCCAGCCGCCGGTCACCGCGCCTCCCGCTCCCCCGCACCTGCCTCGCGGATCACCGTAGCGGTGGCGCGCCCCCGTGCACCCCGACGCACCGGGAGCGCGGGGACGGGGTCAGGCGGTGGGGTCGGACGCCTCGGTCACCTCGGGCTCGGGCGCGACGTCCTCGGGCTCGGACGCGACGTCCTCGGGCACGCCGGCCGCGGTGCCGGGCGCCGGCGCGACGTCCGCGAGCGGCGTCTCCTGCTCGGCGACGACCGTGCCGTCCGTCCCCGCGGCGACCTCCGCGGCGTCCCCGTCCACGGGCTCCTCGGCGGGCGCCGGGTCGACGTCCGCGCCGGTGGCCTCCGCCTCGGGCGCCGGCGGCGTGCGGAGCGTGACGAGCTCGACGCTCATCTCGTCGATGAGCGGGTCGGGCGCGGGCCAGTCCGTCGGCACCGGGTCGACGTCCGTCTCGGAGTGCGCGCCGCAGCCGTGGTCGAGGCTGACGACCTTGCCGTCGTCGGGCGACCACTCGTTCGCGCACACGCCGAAGACCGTGCCGAGCGAGCCCTGGAGCGGCACGAGGAACCCGCACGACCCGCACGCGGCGGCGGACGCGACGGCGCCCGGCGTCGTCGGCCCGCGGGACCCGCGGTACCAGCGCTCGGCCGCCTCGTCGCGCCCCTGCGGCGCGAGCACCCGCACGCGGGCCAGGGCGAGCTCCTCGATGGCGACGGCGTCGAGCTCGGGGTCGCCGGACGGCGTCCACCCGGGCTCCAGGCGCGGGTCGTCGGCGCGGAACGGCACGACGTCGCCGGGCCCGATGTCCCCGGGGCGCAGCCGCTCGGACCACGGCACCCACGCGGCGCCCAGCACCGCGTCCTCGCCGGGCAGCAGCTCGGCCTCGCAGACCGTGGCGGTCCGCCCGCGCGGCACGCGGGCGACCGTGACGGTCCACTCCCACCCGCGGTAGCCGCGCGCGGTGCACGCGAACCGGTGGGAGACCAGGCGCTCGCCCTCGTGCACGGCACCGAGGTAGTCCCCGACGTCGGTGGGCTCGTGCGCGATCTCCAGCGCGACCTCGCGCGCGAGGTCCACGGCCCGGTCGAGGACGGCGTCCTTGGTGGCCACGCTCAGGCCTCGAGCTTGTCCGCGACGGCCCGCAGCAGGCTCGCGTACTGGGTCGAGCGCGAGCCCTCGGGGTACCGCCCGCGGCGCAGGTCGTTGCCGATGTTGTCGAGCACCTTGATGAGGTCCTCGACGACCACGGCCATCTCGTCGGCCGGCGGCCGCTTGGCCTTGACGACCGAGGGGACCGGGTCGAGGAACGTCACGGACAGGGCCTGCGGGCCGCGGCGGCCGTCCGCCACGCCGAAGTCCACCTTGGTGCCCGGCTTGGGCGCCGTGACCCCGGCGGGCAGCGCGGACGCGTGCAGGAAGACCTCGCCACCGTCGTCGGTGGCGATGAAGCCGAAGCCGCGCTCGCTGTCGAACCACTTGACCTTGCCGGTGGGCACGTCGGACCCCTTGCTGCTGTCGGGTGCTGCTGATGTCGGTGCTGCCAGTGCTGGCGGCCCCAGGCTACCGGGCCGGGCACGCGCATTCTCGCCCGCCCCGTCCGCCGCGCCGCGCGGCCGCACCGGGCGCGTGGTGGACTGCCCGGGTGGAGGCCGACCGGGCACGCGCCCTGCTGCACGCGCTGCGCGCCGAGGTGCTCGACCGTCTCGACGGGCTCGGCGCGGCCCGCACGGACGTCGTCGAGGCCGCCCGCGGGGCCAACGTCGACGACGAGCACGACCCCGAGGGCGCGACGATCGCGTTCGAGCGCGCCCAGCTGGAGGCGCTGGCCGCCGACGCCCGCCGGCGCCTGGTCGAGGTCGACGCGGCCCTCGACCGGGTCGCGGCGGGCACCTGGGGGCGGTGCGAGGTCGACGGCGCGCCGATCGACGACGCCCGGCTGGCCGCGCGCCCGACCGCGACGCGCTGCGTCCGGCACGCCTGAGCCGGGCGGCGCTCAGCCCTCGGCGAGCCGGTCCAGCGCCAGCGCCGCGAGGAGCGCGGGCCCCACGGCCAGCGCGTCGTCGGCGAACCGCGCCTGCGGGCTGTGGTTGTACGGGGCCGTGGCCGGGTCCTCGCCCGCGGGCGTGGCACCGACGAACACGAACGCGCCCGGCACCTCCTGGAGCACGTACGAGAAGTCCTCCGCCCCCGGCACCGGCTCGGCGGCGTCGACCCAGGCGTCGGCGCCGAACGTCGCGCGCGTCAGGGAGGCGGCGCGGGCGACCTCGTGGGCGTCGTTGGCCGTCACGGGGTAGCCGCGCTGGTAGTCGACGGTGGCGGTGAGCCCGTGCGCGGCGGCCACGTGGTGCGCGACGCGGGCGATGCGCTCGGGCACCGCCGCGTGGGTCGCCTCGCTGAAGGTCCGCACGGTCGCGTCGAGGTACGCGACCTCCGGGATGATGTTGTCCTTCGTCCCCGCCTCGACGCGCCCGACGGTCACGACGACGGGGTCGAACACGTCGAGCTGGCGCGTGACCATCGTCTGCAGCGCGAGGACGATCTCCGCCGCGACCGGCACCGGGTCGAGCGCGAGGTACGGCTTGGAGCCGTGCCCGCCGCGCCCGTGGACGGTGACGTGCACGGTGTCGGACGCGGCCATGAGGGTGCCGGGGCGCGACGCGACGACGCCCGCGGGCAGCGTCGAGGACATGACGTGCAGCCCGTAGGCGGCCACGACGCGCTCCCCCGCGGCGTCGAGCACGCCCTCCTCGATCATGAGGCGCGCACCCCCGAGGCCCTCCTCGCCGGGCTGGAACATCAGCACGACGGAGCCGGCGATCTCGTCGCGGCGCGCGGCGAGCAGCCGCGCCGCGGCGACGAGCCCGGCCACGTGCTGGTCGTGCCCGCACGCGTGCATGACGCCCGCGTGGCCGGACGTGAACGGCTCGCCGGTGTCCTCGGTGACGGGCAGCGCGTCCATGTCCCCGCGCAGCAGCACCGCGGGACCCGGGCGGGCGCCCCGCAGCACCGCGACGACGGACGACAGGGCGGTGCCGGTGCGGACCTCGAGGCCCAGCGGCTCCAGCGCGTCGAGCACCAGGCGCTGCGTGCGCGGCAGGTCGAGCCCGATCTCGGGCACCCGGTGCAGCGCGTGCCGCAGCGCGGCCGTCTCGTCGAGCATCGTCGCCGCGTCGACGCGCAGCGCCTCCAGGACCTCGGCCGCCAGTGCCACGTCGTACCCTCCCGCTCCGCGACGGACCGGTCCGTCGCCCGACCACCCTGGCACACCGCACCCGGGTGCAGTAGGTCCCGGCGTCCCGACGCCCGGGGCGGGTGCGCGCCCCGCTGCGTATCGTGAGGACGATGCCCTCGTTCTCCGGCTGGTTGCGCGCGTGCGACGACGACGCGCTCGTCGCGCTGCTCACCGCCCGCCCGGACCTGGCGTCGCCGTCGCCCGCGACCCTGGCGTCGCTGGCCGCGCGCGCCACGAGCCGCGCGAGCCTGGAGCGTGCGCTGGCCGGGCTCGACGCCCTGGTGCTGCAGGTCCTGGAGTCCGTCGTCGTGCTCGGCGACGCACCCCCGACGCCCGACGACGTCGCCCGCGCGGTGGGCGCGGGGGCCTCGGACGCCCCGGCGGTCGCCGACGCGGCGGGGACCGCCGTGCGGCTGGCGCTGCTGCACCCCGACGAGGCCGGGCGCCTGCACGCGGCGCCCGGCCTCGCGGACGTGCTCGGCACCCACGTCGCCGGCCTCGCCCCGGCGGACCCGGCCTCCGACGACGCGGTCCCGGCGGACCCGGCGGCGGCGCTGGCCGACGCCCCCGCGGGAGCCGCCCAGGTGCTCGACGCCCTGACGTGGGGGCCGCCGGTCGGACGCGTGCCCCCGGCGGGGTCCCCCGGCGCGCAGGCCGTGCGGGCGCTGGTCGCCCACGGCCTGCTCGCGCGCCCGGACGCCGAGCACGTGGTGCTGCCCCGGACGCTCGCGCTGCGCCTGCGCGACGGGCGCACGCACCGCGCCCCCGCCACCGAGCCGGCGCCCGCCTCCCCCGTCCGCCCGGCGGCCACCGTGGCCGCGGAGTCCACCGCCGCCGCCGAGCGCACGGTGCGCCAGGTCCGGCGCCTGCTGCAGGCCTGGGAGGACGCGCCGCCGCCCGTGCTGCGCGCCGGCGGCCTCGGCGTGCGCGACCTGCGGCGCACCGCGCAGACCCTCGAGGTCGACGAGCCGCACGCGGCCTGGCTCGTCGAGCTCGCCGCCGCCGCGGGCCTGCTCGCCGACGACGGCGAGGAGCGGCCGGCGTTCGTGCCCACGGTCGACGCGGACGTGTGGGCCGCGGGCGACGTGCCGCGGCGCTGGGCGCTGCTCGCCCGGGCGTGGCTGGCATCCCCGCGCACGCCGTGGCAGGTCGGCACGCGCGACGAGAAGGGCGGTGTGCGCGCCGCGCTCGACCCCGAGCTCGCCCGGCCCTGGGTGCCCCGGCTGCGCCGGGCCGTGCTGGAGGTGCTCGCCGCCGGGGCGGGACCCGGTGCCGCGCCCGACGCCGACGCGGTCCTGGCGGTCCTCGCGTGGCGCACCCCCCGGGCGGTGCCGCCGCGCGGCGCCGTGCAGGCGCTCCTCACGGAGGCCGAGCAGCTCGGCGTCACCGGGGCCGGCGCGCTGTCCCGGGCCGGCCGCGCGCTGCTGGACGCCGCCGACGACGCCGGGCGCGACGACGCCGCGGCCGCGCTCGCCGCCGACCTGCCCGCACCGGTCGACGAGATCCTGCTGCAGGGCGACCTGACCGGGGTGGTGCCGGGGCGGCCCGGGGACGCCCTGGAGGAGCTGCTGGAGACCGCGGCGCAGGTCGAGTCGCGCGGCGGCGCGGTCACCGTGCGGTTCACGCCCGCGTCGGTGCTGGCCGCGCTCGACGGCGGGCTGGGCGCCGACGCGCTGCTCGACCGGCTCGCGGCCGTGGCCCGCGGGGGCGTGCCGCAGCCGCTGGAGTACCTGGTCCGGGACGTCGCCCGCCGCCACGGGCGCGTCCGCGCGGGTGCGGCGTCGGCGTACGTGCGCGCCGACGACCCCGCGCTGCTGGCCGGGCTGCCCGACGACCCGCGGCTGGCCGGGCTCGGCCTGCGCCTGCTCGCGCCGACGGTGCTGGTGGCGCAGGCGGGTCCCGCGGAGGTGCTCGACGCCCTGCGCCGGCACGGCCTGGCACCGGTCGCGGAGGACGGCCACGGCGTGGTCGTCCCCACCGGCACCGCGGCGCGCCGGGTGCGGGGACGGGCCGCGACGCGGGCGCGCCGCCGCGTGCAGGACGGCGCCGTGCGCGAGGCCGCCGCGGGCACGCGGGCCGTCGCGGTGGCCCGCGCGCTGCGCGACGCCGAGGTCCGCGGCACGGGCGCCACGGGCGGCACGGACGGCTCCGGGCCCGCGCGCGGCGCCGCCCCGGCCGCGCCACGCCCCCGCCGGTCGGGCCGGTCCGACGGCGCACCCTCGCCGGACGAGCCCGCGGCCGGGGACGGAACACGGGAGCCCGCGGACGCGTTGGTGCTCCTGCGCGAGGCGGCGTCGTCCCGCACGGACGTGTGGGTCGAGATGGTCGGCCCCGACGGGCGGCCGACGCGACGGCTGCTGCGGCCGCTGCGCGTCGAGGGCGGCCGGCTGCGGGCGCTCGACCCGCGCCGCGAGGCCGAGCTGACCGTCGCGGTGCACCGCATCGCCGGCGTCCACGCGGCCGGCCCGGCCGACACCGCACCCTGAGCCCGCCCCGACCCCGCACCGCCTGATCCCCACCCGCACCCCACCCCGAGGAGGGCGCCGTGCCCGACGGCCCGCTCATCGTCCAGAGCGACAAGACGCTGCTGCTCGAGGTCGACCACGACCAGGCGGCCGCGTGCCGCCGTGCCATCGCCCCGTTCGCCGAGCTCGAGCGCGCGCCCGAGCACGTGCACACCTACCGGCTGACCCCGCTGGGCCTGTGGAACGCGCGCGCCGCGGGCCACGACGCCGAGCAGGTCGTCGACGTGCTGCTGCAGTACAGCCGGTACCCGGTGCCGCACGCGCTGCTCGTCGACGTCGCCGACACGATGTCCCGCTACGGGCGCCTGCAGCTCGTGCAGCACCCCGTGCACGGCCTCGTCCTGCACGCCCTCGACCCGGCGGTGCTGGCCGAGGTCGCCCGGTCGAAGAAGACGGCGGGGCTGCTGGGCGCACGCATCGACGAGACCGACGTGGTCGTGCACCCGTCCGAGCGCGGCCACCTCAAGCAGGTGCTGGTCAAGCTGGGCTGGCCCGCGGAGGACCTCGCGGGGTACGTCGACGGCGAGGCCCACGCGATCGAGCTGGCGCAGGACGGCTGGACGCTGCGGCCCTACCAGGACCAGGCGGTCGAGGGGTTCTGGCACGGCGGCTCGGGCGTCGTGGTGCTGCCGTGCGGCGCGGGCAAGACGATCGTGGGCGCCGCGGCGATGGCGAAGAGCTCGACGACAACGCTCATCCTCGTGACCAACACCGTCAGCGCGCGGCAGTGGCGCGACGAGCTGGTGCGGCGCACCAGCCTCACCGAGGACGAGATCGGCGAGTACTCGGGCACCCGCAAGGAGGTCCGCCCGGTGACGATCGCGACCTACCAGGTGCTGACCACGAGGCGGAAGGGCGTCTACACGCACCTCGAGCTGCTCGACGCCCGCGACTGGGGCCTGGTGGTCTACGACGAGGTGCACCTGCTGCCCGCGCCGATCTTCCGCATGACGGCCGACCTGCAGGCCCGGCGCCGCCTGGGTCTGACGGCCACGCTCGTGCGCGAGGACGGCCGCGAGGACGAGGTGTTCAGCCTCATCGGCCCCAAGCGGTTCGACGCGCCGTGGAAGGACATCGAGGCGCAGGGCTACATCGCGCCCGCGGACTGCACCGAGGTGCGCCTGACGCTGCCCGACGCGGACCGGATGGCGTACGCGACGTCCGAGCCGGAGGACCGGTACCGGCTGGCCGCGACCGCGTCGGGCAAGAACGCCGTGGTCGACGCCCTGGTGGCGCGCCACGCGGGCGAGCCGACGCTGATCATCGGCCAGTACCTGGACCAGCTGCACGAGATCGCCGAGCACGTGGGCGCCGACGTCATCACCGGCGAGACGCCGGTGCGCGAGCGGCAGCGGCTGTTCGACGCGTTCCGCACCGGGGAGATCAGCCGGCTCGTGGTGTCGAAGGTCGCGAACTTCTCGATCGACCTGCCGGAGGCGTCCGTGGCGATCCAGGTGTCGGGGTCGTTCGGCTCCCGGCAGGAGGAGGCGCAGCGCCTCGGGCGGATCATGCGGCCCAAGGCGTCGGGCAAGACCGCGCACTTCTACACGGTGGTCGCGCGCGACACGGTGGACCAGGAGTTCGCGGCGCACCGGCAGCGGTTCCTCGCCGAGCAGGGGTACGCGTACACGATCCTGGACGCCGAGGACCTGGACGCCCAGCCCGCCTGACCTCGGCCCCGGTCCCGGTCCCGGCCCCGTGTGCACGCGGGACCCCGGAACCTGCGGGAGGGTTGGTCCGTTGCGACGGGTGCCGGTGCGCGCGCAGCGGTCCGTTGCGACGCGCGCTGGCAGGGAGAGAGGATCGTCAGGTGCGTGCGGTGCGAGGTCGGGTCGTCGCCGGGGTGGTCGCGCTGGGCGCGTCCCTCGTGCTGCTGGGTGCTCCCGCGGCGTCGGCGGTGGAGCCACCGACGCTGGCGGGTGAGCTGACGGACTCCTCGGGGGTCCTGCAGCCCGGCGAGGTGGCGGAGGTCGAGGCGGCGCTGGACGAGCTCGCGCAGGCGACGGACCACCAGCTCTACGTGGTCTACGTGCCGGAGTTCACGGACCCCGCCGAGGGTGTCGCGTGGGCGCAGGCCACCGCCGACGCCAGCGGTCTGGGCACCGACGACGTGGTGCTGGCCGTCGCGACCGAGGCGCGCCGCTTCGCGCTCGCGCCGCAGGAGACGACGTCGATCACCACCGACGAGATGCAGGCGCTGTCCGCGTCCGTCGAGGACCAGCTGCGTGACGACGCCTGGGCGGGTGCCGCCGTCACGGCGGCCGAGGGCGTGCAGGCCGCCGCGACGGGTGACACCACGTCGTCCGGGGGCGGCGGCTTCGTCACCGTGCTGCTGGTCGGCCTGGTCGCCATCGGCGCGGTCTTCCTGCTCGTCACGCTGCGCCGCCGCAAGAACGGCCCGGCCGTGACGGCCGGCGCGCCGGGCGCCCCGCAGGCCGCGGCGGCCGACGAGTTCGCCGCGCTGCCCACCCCCGAGCTGGACCGGCGCTCCGCGCAGGCGCTCGTGCGGCTCGACGACGCGCTGCGCTCGTCCGAGGAGGAGCTGGGCTTCGCGCAGGCGCAGTTCGGGCCCGAGCGCACCCGCGAGTTCGAGACCGTGCTCGCCGGCGGCAAGGAGCGGCTGACCGAGGCCTTCCGGCTGCGGCAGACCCTCGACGACGACATCCCCGACACCGAGCCGCAGGTGCGCGCGACGTCCGCGCAGATCCTGCGCCTGTGCCGGGACGTGGCCGTGCAGCTCGAGGCGCAGAAGGAGGCGTTCGACCGGCTCCGGGCCGTCGAGGAGCGCGTGGACGACGCGCTCGACGCGCACGAGCGGGAGGCCGCCGCGCTGCGCGACCGCCTCGACCCGGCCCGCGCGCAGCTCGCCACGCTGGCGGCCCGGTACCCGGCCACCGCCCTGGCGTCGGTCGCGGGCAACCCCGACCAGGCGGCGCTGCTGCTCGACGAGGCCGCGGACGCCGTGACGCAGGGCCGCGCCCGGGTCACCGCGGGCGAGCGGTCCACCGCCGTCGGGTACGCGCGGGCCGCCGAGGAGGCCGTCGGCCAGGCCCGGCGCCTGCTCGACGCCGTGGACGGCGCCGGTGCGGACCTCGCGGCCGCGGGCGTGCGCCTGGAGGCCGCGATCGCGTCGATCACGAGCGACCTCGCGGACGCCGCCCGGCTCGCCGCGGGGAACCCGCAGGTCGCCCCGCGTGAGATCGAGGCGCGCGCCGCCGTGGAGGTCGCGCAGGCGGCCCGCCAGGGCACGGGCGACCCGCTCGGGGCGCTCACCCGCATCGCCGCCGCCGAGGCCGCCATCGACGCGGCGCTGGCGCCGATGCGCGAGCAGGCCGAGCGCACCCGCCGCGCGCAGGCGCTGCTCGACGAGACCGTCGGCCGCCTGGACTCCGCGGTGCGCGCCACCGCGGACTACGTGAGCACCCGCCGCGGCGCCGTCGGCCCGCAGGCACGCACCCGGCTCGCCGAGGCCGACCGCCTGCGCATGCGCGCGATCGACCAGCGGGCGACCGACCCCGAGGCGGCGCTGCGCACCGCGCAGGACGGTGAGCGCCTGGTCGGCGAGGCGCAGCGCCTCGCGCAGGCGGACGTCGACCACGCCGAGCAGCAGGCCGCGTACGGCGGCGGCTGGGGCGGCCCCGGGTACGGCGGGCACCGCGGGCACCGCGGCTCGGACACCGCGTCGACGGTCGGCGGGATGGTGCTCGGCGGGATCCTGCTGGACTCGATCCTGCGCGGCGGCGGCGGGTTCGGCGGCGGCGACTGGGGCGGCGGCGACGGCGGCGGCTTCGACGGCGGGGGCTTCGGCGACGGCGGCTTCGGCGGTGGGTTCTGAGCGCGCTGCGGCGCCTGCTGGGCGGGCGCGGGCGGGGCGGGGCAGACAACGGTTTCCAGGCAGGCAGCGACACGAGAGGCACGAGTGCGATGACCGAGAAGCAGTCGATCTTCGGACGGATCGGGCAGCTGGCGCGGGCGAACATCAACGCCCTCATCGACCAGGCCGAGGACCCGCAGAAGATGCTGGACCAGCTGGTGCGGGACTACACGGGCTCGATCGCCGACGCGGAGAAGGCGATCGCGCAGACGATCGGCAACCTGCGCCTGGCCGAGCAGGACTACAACGAGGACGTGCGCGCCGCCCGCGAGTGGGGCCAGAAGGCCCTCGCCGCGTCCGCCCGCGCCGACCAGTACCGCCAGGCCGGCGACGGTGCGAACGCCGACAAGTTCGACGCCCTGGCCCGGGTGGCGATCGGCAAGCAGATGACCTCCGAGCAGGAGGTGCGCGACGCCGAGCCGGTGATCGCCTCGCAGCGCGAGACGGTCGAGAAGCTCAAGACCGGCCTCACCCAGATGAAGGACAAGCTGGGGCAGCTCAAGCAGCGCCGCGACACCCTGGTCGCCCGGCAGAAGTCGGCCGAGGCCCAGCGCCGCGTGCAGGAGGCCATCGGCTCGATCAACGTGCTGGACCCGACGAGCGAGATCGCGCGCTTCGAGGAGAAGGTCCGCCGCGAGGAGGCCCTGGCGATGGGGCACGCGGAGATCGCGGCGTCGTCGTTCGACGCGCAGTTCGCGGAGCTGGAGTCCGCGGGCGCCCAGCTCGAGGTCGAGGCGCGCCTCGCCGCGCTCAAGCAGGGGTCGACGCCCCTCCAGCTCGACGCGACCCCGGTGACGCCCGAGATCGAGCGCTGAGCCGACGCGGCGACGCCCCCCGGTCGAGCCGACCGGGGGGCGTCGCTGCGTGCGGGCACCGGGCTGTCGGCGGGACGGACGACCGGTGCCGCTGCGGGGTCAGGCGACGGCGGGTGCCCCGGCGCGGGCCCGGACGCGGTCCGCGAAGGCGCGGGCGACGGCCTCGCCGGTGGCCGCGACCTCGGCGTCGTGCTCGTGCGCCGAGGCTGCGACGGCGGCGGTGTCGGTGTCGTCGTGCGTGCCCGCCCAGGCCACGAGGGTCTGCGGGCTCGCCTCGGGGTGGAACTGCACGCCCCAGGCGGAGCCGATGCGGAACGCCTGGAACGGGTAGGTCGCGGAGGACGCGAGCCACACGGCGCCGCGCGGCAGGTCCACGACCGCGTCGGCGTGCATGGACGGCTGCCGGGAGCTGCGGCCCGCCCGGGCCACGAGCGCGCCCAGCAGGGCGTCCTGCTCCGCCTCGGGCCGCCAGCGGACCTCCACGACGCCGGCCTCGCGCCCGGGAGGGGCGTCGACCTCGACGCGCCCGCCGCGCGCGACGGCGAGCAGCTGCGCGCCGAGGCAGATGCCGAGCGCCGGCACGTCGGTGGCGGAGACCACGGCGAGCAGGTCGCGCAGGCCCGGCAGCCAGGGGGCGGTGGCGTCGTCGTGCGCGGACATCTGCCCGCCGAGCACGACGAGGCCGTCGCCGACGTCGGTGGGGCCGGGCAGCGGCTCGCCCAGGTCCGCGCGCACGACGCGCACGTCGAGGTCGGCCAGCCAGCCGGCGAAACGGTCGAGCCCGACGTCGGGCGAGCTCTGCACGACGGTCACCCGGGGGGTCCTGCCGGACCCCGCGAGGTCGTCGACGCGGTCGAGGATGTCAGCGCTCACACGTTCCACGGTAGCGGCGGACGGCCCAGGAGCCGAAGGCCCTGGTCACATGTCCATCACGATCGTCCGGACGCCCGGTTCGGCCCTACGGGCCCGTTTTCCACCCGCCCCGCGCCCAGCGAACTCCCAGGGTCGGGGCGGATGATCGGACCATGAGCACCGCGACCGGCACGCCCGAGGCCCGGCTCCTCGTCGTCGACGACGAGCCGAACATCCGCGAGCTGCTCGCGACGTCCCTGCGCTTCGCGGGGTTCGAGGTGCACGCCGCGGCCGACGGCGGGTCCGCGCTGCGCCTGGCCCGCGACACCGAGCCCGACCTCGTGGTGCTCGACGTCATGCTCCCCGACATGGACGGCTTCACCGTCACGCGCCGCCTGCGCGAGAAGGGGCAGCACGTGCCCGTGCTGTTCCTCACGGCCCGCGACGACACGTCCGACAAGGTGCAGGGCCTGACCGTGGGCGGCGACGACTACGTCACCAAGCCGTTCAGCCTCGAGGAGGTCGTGGCGCGCATCCGGGCGATCCTGCGGCGCACGGCCCCCGACGACGGCGTGAGCTCGTCCGTGCTCACGTACGCGGACCTCGAGCTCGACGACGACACGCACGAGGTGCGCCGGGCCGGCCAGCCCGTCGAGCTGTCCCCCACCGAGTTCAAGCTGCTGCGGTACCTCATGCTCAACCCGCACCGCGTGCTGTCCAAGGCGCAGATCCTCGACCACGTGTGGCAGTACGACTGGGGCGGCGACGCGAACATCGTCGAGTCCTACATCTCGTACCTGCGCCGCAAGATCGACCAGCTCGACGACGGCGACGGGAACCGGCTGCCGCCGCTGATCCACACCAAGCGCGGCGTCGGGTACCTGCTGCGCGCGTCGACGTGAGCACCGGCCCCGTCCCGCACGTGCGCGGCAGCCGGGCGGGCGACGCGCGCACCTGGGGGCGACGGACGGCGACGGACCTCCCGCACGACCCGCAGGGACCGGTGCAGGAGCAGGGCCCGACGTGGTCGGGCGGCGCGTACGACGCGCCCGAGGACGCGCCGCGCCCGCGCGGTGCCCTGGCCGCGCGGTGGGACGCGGTACCGCTGCGCACCCGCCTCGTCACGGTGATCGTCGTGCTGCTGGGCGCGGGCCTGACCCTGGCGGGTGCGACGAGCGCCACGCTGCTCGGCGACGTGCTCGTCCGGCAGGTCGACGACAAGCTGCAGGAGGAGGGGTACGAGCAGGTCAACGCCTACCTGCTCGAGGCGCAGGAGGGCTGGGGCGACTACTCGAAGACACCCCCCTCCGACTACTACGCCGTCGTGCGGTCGGCCGGGCAGCAGGACACGGTGCTGCTCGGCAACGAGTACACCCTGGCCGAGTACGGCACCCCGGCAGTCCCGACGCTCACGATGGACGAGGTCCTGGCGCGCGACACCGTGCCCTACACGATCGCGTCCGACCGCCACGGGTCGACCTGGCGCGCGGTGACGTCCCCCCTGAGGAACAAGGTCACCCGCGAGCTGGTCCCCGACACGTACGTCACCGTCGCGCTGCCGTTGCGGGACAACGTCCAGGCGATCCGCGGGCTCGCGCTCACCCTGGTGAGCAGCGGGGCCGCGCTGGTGCTGCTCGGGGCGATCGTCGGCGGGTGGGCCGTGCAGCGGTCGCTGCGGCCGCTGCGCGAGATCGAGGGCACGGCCGCCGCGATCGCCGCCGGCGACCTGTCCCGCCGGGTGCCCGAGGCGCCCGAGCAGACCGAGGTGGGGCGGCTGGGTGCCGCGCTCAACGGCATGCTCGCCCAGATCGAGCAGGCGTTCGACGCGCGCACCGCGTCCGAGGCGCGGATGCGCCGGTTCGTCGCCGACGCGTCGCACGAGCTGCGCACGCCGCTGGCCGCGATCCGCGGGTACGCCGAGCTGTACCGGATGGGTGCGCTGACCACGAAGGAGCAGGTCGACGACACGATCCGGCGGATCGAGGGGTCGGCGACCCGGATGGGCTCGCTGGTGGAGGACCTGCTGGCCCTGGCCCGCCTGGACGAGGGGCGGCGCGGCGAGCGCGCGCCCGTGGACCTCACGGTGCTGGCCGTGGACGCGCTCAACGACCTGCACGCCCTCGACCCGGCGCGGCCCCTGCGGCTGGTCCGCCTCGACTCCGGCGGCCCGTGCGTGGTGCACGGCGACGACCGGCAGCTGCGGCAGGTGCTGGCCAACCTCGTGGGCAACGCGTCGCGGCACACCCCGCCGGGCACGCCCGTCGAGATCGCCGTGGGCCGGGTCGACGGGGACGACGGGCCGTGCGGGGTGCTGGAGGTCCGCGACCACGGCGCGGGCATCGACCCCGAGCACGTGGCGCGGGTGTTCGAGCGGTTCTACCGCGTGGACGCCTCGCGCACGCGCGACTCCGGCGGGTCGGGCCTGGGCATGGCGATCGTCGCGGCCATCGTCGACGCGCACGGCGGCACCGTGGGGATCGAGCAGACACCCGGCGGCGGGGCGACGGTCCGTGTGCTGCTGCCGTGCGACCCGGCGGCGCCGGAGGACGAGGGCGCGGCCGACGACGGCCCCGACGTCGAGGACGCGACCGGGGACGACGGCGCCGCGTAGGCCGTCGGGACGAAGGTCCGTGGGAACGGTGCACGGGCGGGCCGGGACGTGGCTACCATGGCGCGTCCGTCGTCACCGTCGTGAGGCTTGATCCATGGGCGTCCATGACGCACCTGCCTGGCTGCTGCCGGCCTTCGTCCGTAGCGTCGCCGGAGCGGGCGGCACCGCCGCTCCCGACGTCGTCCGTCGTACCGGGGAGGACCTCCTCGAGCGCTGGACCCGTCCTGACCGGCACTTCCACAACCTCAAGCACCTCGTGGACGTGCTCGCCCGGGTCGACGAGCTCGACGAGGAGGCCCACGAGCCGGACCTCGTGCGGCTCGCGGCCTGGTACCACGGCGCGGTGTTCGACTCCGCGGAGCGCAAGGCGTACGCCAACAAGGGCGGCGAGGACGAGACGGCCTCCGCGCGCCTGGCCGTCGAGCAGCTCGGGGCGCTCGGCGTGCCGGAGCACCGCGCGCAGCGCGTCGGTGCGCTCGTCTCGGCGCTGGTGCGGCACGTGCCCGACCCGAACGACAGCGACTGCGCGGTGCTGTGCGACGCCGACCTGGCGATGCTCGCCACCGAGCCGCAGAAGTACAAGCAGTACCTGCTGGGGCTGCGCGCGGAGTACTCGCACCTGCCCGTCGAGGACTACGTGCGCGCCCGGGTGCGGATCCTGCGCAAGCTCCTCGCCCGCCCGTCGCTGTTCGTGAGCCCGCTCGCGCAGACGTGGGAGGAGCCGGCCCGGCAGAACGTCTCGGCCGAGCTGCAGCGGCTGGAGAAGGAGCTCGCGAAGATCGAGGCCGGTCAGGCCACGGGCACGTCCTCGGCCTGACCGCACGAGCCGCCCACAGCCCGCGCGCCGCCCGGTGCGGCACCGGGTCCGTGCGGGCGGCCGCCTCGCCCCGGGCCGCGGCTCGTAGCGTCCTGGTCACCTGCCGTCACGTGCCGCTCCCCCGCGGCCCGGCGGGCCGAGGGAGGGGCCATGAGCCGGTACGAGGTCGACAGCACCCAGCTCGACGGGTCGGCGTCCGCGGTGCTCGCACGCGCGGCGACCATCCAGCAGGAGGTCGCGGCGATGCAGCGTCAGCTCGCGGACCTGCAGGCGGGCTGGCGCGGCGGCGCAGCCGGCGCGTTCGGGGCCGTCGTCGCCGAGTGGTCGGGCACGCAGGCCCGCGTCGAGCAGTCGCTCGCGCAGATCGCCGCCGCGATGCAGGCCGCCGCGCGCACCTACGCGGACGCCGAGCAGCACGCGTCCCGCCTCTTCACGTCCTGACCGGACGTCCGTCAGGCCGTGACCGGGCGTCCGCCGGCCGGGCGCCGGACCGTGCCCGCGAGCGCCCGGCCGGCCCAGGCGCCCAGCGTGCCGCCGAGCACGCACAGGAGGACGTCGTCGACGACCGCCGACCGGCCCCCGACGAGCAGCTGCCACGTCTCGATGCCGACGCCGGCCGCCAGGAACGTCAGCGCCGCCCGGCCCGGGCCGAGCCCGTGCCGGAGCCCGAGGAGCAGGCCGCCCGCGGCGAAGAGCACGAGGTTGCCGCCGATCTGCACGAACGGCACCTCCCAGTGCACGGCGGACGTGAGCAGCGGCACGAGGTCGCCGAACGGCATCAGCTCGACGCTCGGGGCCTGCCCCGGGAAGGCGCTCGTCCCCGGGACGAGGGTGATCAGCGCGACCGCGACCGCCCACAGGGCCACCAGCCCGTCGAGCAGCGCCTGCCGCACCGCGGGCCACGACCGCTCGTGGCCGGTACGCGACCAGCTCAGGCAGGCGGTGAGCAGCAGCGCCCCGCCGCCGAGCACCGCTGCCACCGGGATCACCCACGAGAAGTGCCGCCAGAGCTGGACCACGACCGACCACCTGTCTCATCACGTCTGCCGCGGCACCCCGCCACGACATCCGCAGCATGGACGACGGGCCACGGGCCGTGGGCGCGGTCCGTGGCGACAGACCCGGGTGCGTGACCCGCGCGCGGCGTGTCGCCCGGCGCGCCACCGACCGCAGCGGCACGACGGGCGAGGGGCGCGGGGGCGGGCGCGCGGCCGTGCCGCCGTAGGCTCGTGGGGTGACCGTGCTCGTCGACCCTCCCCTGTGGCCGCGCCACGGCACCGTGTGGGGGCACCTCGTCAGCGACGCGTCGTACGAGGAGCTGCACGCGTTCGCTGAGCGCGCGGGGATCCCGCGGCGGGCGTTCGACCACGACCACTACGACGTGCCCGTCGAGCGGTGGGACGCGGTCGTGGCGCTGGGCGCCGTGCCGGTGGGCACGCGCGAGCTGGTCCGCCGGCTGCGCGCGTCGGGGCTGCGCGTCACGCACGAAGAGCGTCGCGCGAGCAGCTGACCGAAGCCGACGCCCCCGCCCGCGCAGCCGAGGCCACCCCGGCAGTCCCCCGCCCCGTCCCCCGCGCCACGCTCCTGCATGCCGTCCACGCCGTCCGCATCGTCGACGCCGAAGGGACTCTGGCTCGCGTGCGGGGGCCGGGATGCGCGAGCCGGAGCCCGCTCGGCGACCGCGGCGCGCGGTGGAGCGGCCGCAGGGCGGGTCGGGGCCGGCGCGTGGCTAGGGTTGAGGGGTCCGTCGCTCGACCCAGGAGCACCCATGCCGCTGCGCCCGCTCGACCAGTCCGCCAAGCTCAAGGACGTCCTCTACGAGATCCGGGGCAAGGCGCTGGACGCCGCCGCGCGCCTCGAGGCCGAGGGACGCACCGTGCTCAAGCTCAACACCGGCAACCCGGCGGCGTTCGGGTTCGACGCGCCGCACCAGATCGTCGCCGACGTCATCGCCGCCGTGCCGCACGCGCACGGCTACACGGACTCGCGCGGGATCCTCTCGGCGCGGCGCGCCATCGTCACCCGGTACGAGACGGTGCCGGGGTTCCCGCTCTTCGACGTCGACGACGTGTACCTGGGCAACGGCGTGTCCGAGCTCATCACCATGGTGCTGCAGGCGCTGCTCGACGAGGGCGACGAGGTGCTGGTCCCGTCGCCCGACTACCCGCTGTGGACGGCCATGACGAGCCTGTCCGACGGGCGGCCCGTGCACTACCGGTGCGACGAGTCCGCCGGCTGGCAGCCCGACGTGGAGCACATCCGCTCGCTCATCACCCCGCGCACCAAGGCGATCGTCGTCATCAACCCGAACAACCCGACGGGCGCGGTGTACAGCCGCGAGGTGCTCGAGCAGATCGCCGCGGTCGCCCGCGAGCACAGCCTGCTCGTGCTCGCGGACGAGATCTACGACCGCATCCTCTTCGACGGCGCGCAGCACGTGCCGATGGCGAGCATCGCGCCCGACCTGCTGTGCCTGACGTTCAACGGGCTGTCGAAGACGTACCGGGTCGCGGGCTTCCGCTCGGGATGGGTCGTGGTCACCGGGCCCACGGACCACGCGCGCGGGTTCCTCGAGGGCATCACCCTGCTGGCGTCGACGCGCCTGTGCCCCAACGTGCCGGCGCAGCACGCGATCCAGGCGGCGCTCGGCGGCGTGCAGTCCATCGAGGCGCTCATCGCGCCCGGCGGGCGGCTGCACGAGCAGCGGCAGGTCGCGTGGGAGGGGCTGACGTCGATCCCCGGGGTCACGTGCGTCAAGCCCGACGGCGCGCTGTACCTGTTCCCGCGGCTCGACCCGGAGGTCTTCGGCATCGTCGACGACGCCCAGCTCGTCTACGACCTGCTGGTCGCCGAACAGATCCTGCTCGTGCAGGGCACGGGCTTCAACTGGCCGACGCCCGACCACCTGCGGATCGTCACCCTGCCGGAGGCACGGGTGCTGGCCGACGCGGTCGAGCGCATCGGCAACTTCCTGTCGTCGTACCGCCAGGTGCCCCTCGGCTGACCGCCGCGCACGGGGGGCGGACGCACGACGCGTCCGCTGCTCTCCCCTCCGGCGAGCAGCGGACGCGTGGCGTGACGCCCCGCGCCGCCCGGGGCACGGGCGGCGCGGGGCGGGTCGGTGTCAGAGCACCAGCAGGGAGAAGCACCCCTTGCCGTACCCGGCGACCTCGATGGTGAGGTCCTGACGACGCACGTAGGACTTGACCCACGGCGCGACGTCCGCGGGCACGTCCTCGCGCGGGGAGTACGCCCGGTCGAGCTTGACGTGCGGGACGTCCTCGGCGTTCATGAGCGACGCGAGCACGTTGAGCACCTCGCGCGCGTTCTCCTCCAGCGCCGGGTCGAGCATGTCGCTCTCGACCGACTCCTTGGCGACGGGCGCCGGGATGAGGCCGATCGCCCCGCCCGCGTACGCCGCGAGCGCCAGGTCGAACAGGCAGATGGCCTTGAGCTTGAGGAAGGGGTCGACGTAGGTGCCGACGAGCGCACCGGCCGGCTCCGACGGGTCGACCATGATGCCGCCGGTGTGCACGACGACCTCACGGCCGAGGAGGCCCTCGAACAGGTCGCGGACGTCCTTGGCGGTGGGCAGCGGGTTCTCGGTCCGGACGTTCATGCGAGCACCGGCTCGATGACCTCGCGGAAGGACTCCGCGGTGAACGGCTTGGCGATGAGGAACAGCGCACCGGCCTGCTCGGCCAGCTCGCGCATCTCGGGCGAGCCCTCGGACGTGACGAACCCGAACGGCGTCTCGTACCCCTCGGCGCGCAGCCGACGGAGCAGGTCGATGCCGGTCATCTCGGGCATGTTCCAGTCGGACAGCACGACGTCGGGCTCGTCGGCGCGCACGGCCTCCAGGGCCTGCGCCCCGTCGGCCGCCTCGCGGACGTCCCAGTCGTACCCCGCCTGACGCAGGGTGCGGATGACGATCTGCCGCATGACGCGGCTGTCGTCCGCGACAAGCACGCGGATCATGGGTTCCTCCTCAGACGTGCGCCGTGGGTCGACGGCGCGGTTCGGTGGCAGGGGGTCGTCACGGCACGCCGTGGACGATGAGCGTGAGCGGCCGGCCCTTCCAGGACAGGCGCAGCTCGGCGACCTCGACCGAGCCGGCGAGGACCGGCTCGGAGTCGGCGACGTGGGGCAGGCTGAGCTTGCCCGTGGTCGGCAGCAGCGACTTGATGTTGCCGCCGACGACGTTGACGATCTCGCCGAACGCGTCGACGAGGTCCTCGTCCGAGACCGGCGAGCCCGAGGGCAGGCCGAGCAGGGCGCGCGCGAGGTCGTGCGCGGTCTCGGTCTCGGTGGTGAGGGCGGCACGGCCGTCCCAGTCGCCCGAGAGGTCGACCCACGCGACGAGCGGCGATCCCCACGCGGGGACCTCGCCGTCCCACGGGAAGAGCGTGTCGGTCTCGCCGTCGATCATGGCGGAGAAGACGTCCTGGGCGATGGCGTACACGTCCTCGCCCGCGATCGCGGTGGTCATGCCGGCTCCCCTACTGCGACGAGACCGAGCAGGTCGAGCTTGTCGCGGATGGCGTCGGTGGTGAAGGGCTTGATCAGGTACTCGTGGGCCCCGGCCGCGAGCGCACGCACGATCTGGTTGTGCTCGCTCTCCGTCGTGACCATCATCAGCGTCACGCCACGCCACGCGGGGTTCGCCCGGACGTTGGTGACGAAGGTCAGCCCGTCCATCACGGGCATGTTCCAGTCGATGCAGGCGAGGTCGGGGACGTCGCCGGACTCCAGGACGTCGAGGGCGGCCTGGCCGTCCTCGGCCTCGACCGTCGAGAACCCCAGGTCGGTCAGGGTGCGCGAGACGATCTTCCGCATGGTGCGGGAGTCGTCGATGACGAGTGCTCTCACTTCAGACCAGCTCCTCGGGAAAGGACGGGGGACGACAGCGGGGCCGGTCGGGCCGCCGGACGGACCGGCGTGACCGGGTGGCGCAACGACTCCACGGTGGACGGGGGTGCCTGGTGCGGCAGGGTGGGGCCGTTGGTGGCCCGGTAGACGGCGCCCCGACCCACGACGACGCGCTCGTAGCCCTCGTGGACGCCGATGGTGGTCTCGGCGGCACCGAGGACGAGGAACCCGCCGGGCCGCAGCGCACCGCGCACCCGGTCGAGGACCGCGCGCTTGGTCGCGAGGTCGAAGTAGATGAGCACGTTGCGCAGGAACACCACGTCGAAGGGCCCGCCGAGCGGCGGGGACTCGAGCAGGTTGGCCCGGCGGAACGTGATCTTGCGGCGCAGCTCGTCGGCGACCTGCCAGTGCGACCCGTTGCGCTTCATGTACTTGACGAGGAGCGGGGCGGGCAGGCCGCGGTTGACCTCGAGCTGGCTGTACTCGCCGGTGCGGGCGCGGGACAGCACCTGCTCCGACAGGTCGGTCGCGGTGATCTCGAGCGGCAGGCCGGGCATGGCCTCGCTGAGGATCATCGCGATCGAGTAGGGCTCCTGGCCGGTCGAGCACGCGCCCGACCACAGCCGCAGCCGGGGCAGGCCGCCGGGCGCGGACTGCAGCGCGGGCAGGATGTGCTGGCGCAGCGCGTCGAACGGCGTGACGTCGCGGAACCACGACGTCTCGTTCGTGGTGAGCGCCTCGACGACGTCCTCGAGACCGCGCGCCGCGGCGGGGCCGCTGCGCAGGGTCGCGACGAACGCGTCGACGTCGGGCAGACCGGCGGCACGTGCGAGCGGCAGCAGCCGGCTCTCGACGAGGTACTCCTTGCCGGTGTCGAGCTGGATCGCGCTCTTGCGGCGGACGTGGTCCGCCACGAACGCGAACGTCTGAGCTGAGATCGTCATGACGCACCTCCCACGGTCGCGGTCCGGCTTTCGTTCACGGTGCGGGCCACGGCCCCGGCCACCTCGTTGATCGGGTAGACGGCGTGCGCCCACCCGGCGGTCGCGACGGCGCCGGGCATGCCCCACACCACGCTGGTCTGCTCGTCCTGCACGAGGACGGTGCCGCCCCCGGCGACCACCGCCTCGCAGCCGGACCGTCCGTCGGCCCCCATGCCGGTGAGCACCACGGCGAGGATCTCGCCGCGCACCGCGGGGACGGCGGCGCGGAACAGCACGTCCACGGCCGGCCGGCAGAAGTTCACCGGCGGCCCGTTCTCGAGCACGGCGTGCAGGGTGGCGACCTTGGTCCGGACGGTGAGGTGCTTGTCGCCGGGCGCGATGTACACGTGCCCCGGCAGCAGCGGCTCGCCGTCGACGGCCTCGCTGACCGTCGACGGCCCGAGGCGGTCGAGGCGCGCGGCGAGCTGACGGGTGAACACGGGTGGCATGTGCTGGACGACCGCGACGGGCACGGGCAGCGCCGGCAGCGCGGAGATCACCTTGGACAGCGCCTCCGGCCCGCCGGTGGACGAGCCGATCACGACGAGGCGCACGGGGTGCGTGCCACGCGGGGGCTGGAGGCGGACCGGGCCGCGCGGGCTCGGCGTCGCCGCCGCGGCGGCACCGGCGGAGACCCCGGCGCGCGGGTGGGGCAGCGCCCCGCCCCGGCCACCGGGCGCGAGCGCGAGGATCCGCGGGATGAGCTCGTCGGCCACCCGCTGCAGCGACTGCTGGACGCTGCCGACGTTGGCCGGCTTCGTCACGTAGTCGGTGGCACCGGCGGCCAGGGCGTCCAGGGTGGCGGACGCGCCGCGCTCGGTGAGCGTGGAGAACATGATGACCGGCTGCTTGTGGCCGGCCTTGCGCATCGCGCGCACCGTCTCGATGCCGTTCATCTCCGGCATCTCGATGTCCATCGTCACCACGTCGGGTGCGAGCTGGTCCAGCTTCGACATCGCGATGCGGCCGTTCGCGGCGACGCCGACGACGTCGATGCGCGGCTCGCGGGAGAGCGCGTCGGTGACGAGCCGGCGAACGACGACGGAGTCGTCGACGACCAGCACCCGGGTTCGCGTCACACCGTGCTCCTGTGGCTCGTGGGGAGGGCGGCCGTCGGCCGCCACGTGCTGCCTATCGGCACCCCCGGCCCGGCGGTGAGCGTTCGGCCGGGCAGTCGGGCCGGGTGAACGTGCCGGGACGAAGGTCCGGGGCGTCGCGACGGCGCGGGCGTGCCCGGCGACCACGACGACGGCCCCGGAGCGCCCGTGGGGGCGGTCCGGGGCCGTGCTGGACGGAACGACGCGTCGGCGCCGTCACGGGCCCTCTCGGGCCCGTCGGGGTGCGTCAGTAGCGGAACGCCGACAGGCCCTCGCGCAGGCGCTCGGCGAGGCGCGCGAGCTCGGTGACGTTGTCGCCCATCTGCTCGAGCGTGTGCGTGGACGACTGGGCGGCCGACGCGACACCGACGATGTTCGTGGCGATCTCGCCGGAGCCGGTCGCGGCCTCCCCGACGGAGCGGGACATCTCGTTGGTCGTCGCGGTCTGCTCCTCGACGGCCGACGCGATGGTCATCTGGTAGTCGTTGATCGAGGCGATGATGTCCCCGATCCGCCCGATGGCCTGCACCGCACCCGTGGTGTCCTGCTGGATCGCCTCGACACGCTGCGCGATGTCCTCCGTGGCGCGCGCGGTCTCCTGCGCGAGCTCCTTGACCTCACCGGCGACGACCGCGAAGCCCTTGCCGGCCTCCCCGGCACGCGCCGCCTCGATCGTCGCGTTCAGCGCCAGCAGGTTCGTCTGCTCGGCGATGGACGTGATCAGCTTCACCACGTTGCCGATCTCCGCGGACGACGTGCCCAGGCGGGACACGGTGTCGTTGGCGTCCTGGGCGGCGGTCGTCGCGGCCTGGGCGACGCGGGTCGCCTCCGTCGCGTTCTGCGCGATCTCCCGGATCGACGCGCCCATCTCCTCGGCGCCCGCGGCCACGGCCTGGACGTTGCGGCTGACCTGCTCCGCGGCGGCGGCCACGACACCGGCCTGCGCGGACGTCTCCTCCGAGCCCGTGGCGACCTGGCTGGACGCGGCGGTGAGCTCCTCGGCGGCGGCGGCGACGGTCTGCGCGGTCTCGCCGACGCCGGACAGCACGCCCCGCAGGCGGACCTGCGTGGAGCCGAGCGCGGCGACCATGCGGCCGACCTCGTCGTTGCCGTCGACCTGGACGGCCGTGCGCAGGTCGCCCTCGCCGAGCGCCTCCAGGCCGGCGACGGCCAGGTCGAGGCGACGACGCAGCGAGCGGGCGACGAACCAGGCGATCGACAGCGACAGGATGCCGCCGATCGCGATGGCGAGCGTCACCGTCAGCTGCGAGGACCCGACCAGGGAGCGGGCGTCCGCGACGCGGGCCGCGGCGGCCTCCTCCTGGGCGGTCGTCTCGGCCTGGATCGCGTCCATGACGCCGGTCGTCAGGGGGCGGATCGTCTCCTGGAAGTACACGCCGAACGCCTCGTCGTCACCGGCGTCGCGCAGCGGGAACAGCTCGTCGTGCGCGGCGGTGTAGTAGGCGTCGAACGCGGCGACCATCGCGTCGACCGCGGCGGGGTCGACGGCGCCCGGGCGGTAGGCCTCGACCTGGGCGTCGAGGTCGACCCGGCGCTCCTCGAGCTCGGCGGCGAGCTCGGCGCGGATCTCCTCGTCGGCGATGCCGTACTGGATGACGCGAGCACGGTCGCCCTGGTAGGCGCGCTGGATCTCGGTCAGCTGCGTGAGGGGCACGACCGCCCCGTCGTACAGGGCGTCGACGTCGGCGCGCAGCGCCCCGAACGCGCGCAGCGCGA
The DNA here is from genome assembly GCF_013409875.1 of Cellulomonas oligotrophica. GTDB lineage: Bacteria > Actinomycetota > Actinomycetes > Actinomycetales > Cellulomonadaceae > Cellulomonas > Cellulomonas oligotrophica. The sequence continues at coordinate 3,100,430 of NZ_JACCBK010000001.1, read as the reverse complement.
GGCCGGCGGCGAGGAGCGCGGTGAGCGCCATCACCGCGACGGCGGCGAGGACCTTGGTGCGGACGGACACGTCGGCCCACGTCCGACGTCCTGACTGGTGCTGGCTCATCTGCGGACGACCCCGATCACGTCGAAGGGCGGGCCGTCCGACGACGACCCACCGTCCGATCGGCCGGGCGGGGCCGCGCGATAGGACTTCTGCCTCACGCGCACCGGGCGGACCCACCCGTCCGCGGGGCCGGCGGTGGCCGGGCCCCGGTCGTGCCGCCTAGCATCGCGGGGTGCCGACGACAGCCCCGACGGGTCACCGCACCGTGCCGGTGCCGGCCTGATGGGCGCCGGCCACGGGCACGGCCACGAGGGCCCGCGCGGCCCCGCGTCCGCCCGGCACCGCCGGCGGCTCGGCGTCGTGCTGGCGATCACGCTGGCGGTCGTCGGCGTGCAGGTCGTCGGCGGGCTGGTGTCCGGATCGCTGGCGCTGCTCGCGGACGCCGGGCACATGCTCACCGACGCGGCCGGGATCGCGGTGGCGCTGGTCGCGTCCACGCTGGCGGGCCGCCCGGCCACCGGGACGCGGACGTTCGGGCTCCAGCGGGCGGAGGTCCTGGCCGCCCTGGCCAACGCGCTGCTGCTCGGCACGCTCGCGGTGTGGGTCGTGGTGGAGGCGGTGCGCCGGTGGGACGACCCGCCGGACGTCGCGGCGGGCCTGATGATCGGGGTCGCGCTCGTCGGCGCCGCGGCCAACCTCGTCGGCCTGCTGCTGCTGCGCGGCCCGCAGCACGAGAGCCTCAACGTGCGCGGCGCGTACCTCGAGGTCCTGGGCGACCTCGTGGGGTCGGTGGCCGTGGTCGTCGCGGGCGTCGTGGTCGCGACCACCGGCTGGGCGCGCGCCGACGTCGTGGCGTCGCTCGCGATCGGCGTGCTGATCCTGCCGCGCGCGTGGTCGCTGCTGCGCGACGTCGTCGACGTGCTCCTCGAGGCGGCCCCGCGCGGGATGGACCTGGAGGAGGTGCGCGCGCACATGGCCCGCGTCCCCGGCGTGGTGGACGTGCACGACCTGCACGCGTGGACCATCACCAGCGGGGTGCCGGTGCTGTCCGCGCACGTCGTGGTCGACGCCCGCTGCCTCGCCGAGGACCGGTCGGGCGAGGTGCTCGACGCCCTCGGCGCCTGCCTGGGCGAGCACTTCGACACCGACCACTGCACGTTCCAGATCGAGCCCGTCGGGCACGACGCCCACGAGGTGCGCCAGCACCCCTGACCCGCCGCCCCTGCGGGCCGGTCAGTACGTGAAGCGGGCGACCCGCTCGCGCAGGTCCACCGAGAGCCGCGCCAGCTCGGCGACGGAGTCGCCCACCTGCGTAAGGGTCTGGGTGGACGACTGGGCGGCCGCGGCCACGCCGGTGATGTTCGCGGCGATCTGGCCCGAGCCGTTCGCGGCCTCCGCGACGGAGCGGGACATCTCGTTGGTCGTGGCGGTCTGCTCCTCGACGGCCGACGCGATCGTCAGCTGGTAGTCGTGGATGGACGCGATGATCGTGCCGATCTCGCCGATCGCGTGCACGGCGCCCTGGGTGTCGCCCTGGATGGCGTCGACGCGGCGGGCGATGTCCTCGGTGGCGCGGGCGGTCTCCTGCGCGAGCTCCTTGACCTCCCCGGCGACGACCGCGAACCCCTTGCCGAGCTCGCCGGCGCGGGCCGCCTCGATGGTCGCGTTGAGCGCCAGCAGGTTGGTCTGCTCGGCGATCGACGTGATGAGCTTGACCACGTTGCCGATCTCCGCCGACGACGTGCCCAGCCGGGCGACCGTGTCGTTCGCGCCCTCGGCCGCGACCGTCGCGGACTGCGCGACGCGCGTGGCCTCGGTGGCGTTCTGCGCGATCTCGCGGATCGCGGCGCCCATCTGCTCCGCGCCCGCGGCCACGGCCTGCACGTTCGACGACACCTCGTCGGCCGCCGAGGCGACGACGCCGGCCTGCACGCTCGTCTCCTCCGCACCCGCCGCCACCTGCCCGGACGCGGCCGTCAGCTCCTCCGCGGCGGCCGCGACCGTCGCGGCGGACTCGACGACGCCCGCCATGGTGGCCCGCAGCGAACGCTGGGCACCGGCGAGCGCGTCCGCCATGGCCCCGACCTCGTCGGCGCTGCGCACCTCCGGCACGACCGTGAGGTCGCCGTCCTCCATCGCGTGGATCGACCGCTGGAGCGAGCGGATCGCCCGGCCGGTCCGGGTGGCGACCACCCAGCCCAGGCCGAGGGCCAGGACGGAGCCGAGCAGCACCGCGACGACCGTGGCCAGGCGCGCCGCACCGGCCGCGGACGCCGCGGCGGTCGTGGCCGCCGCGGTGCGGTCCTGGAGCATCGTCTGCAGGGCGACCGTACCCTCGCCGATCCCGTAGTAGATCTCGTACCCGGCCCCGGTGACGAGGGCGTCGCCCGCGTCGAGCTCGCCGGCCGCGTACGCCTCGACGACCTGGTCGTCGACCGCGAAGAAGTCCTGCCACAGCCCGGCGATCTCGTCGACGAGGGCGGCCTCCTCGGCGGTCATCTCGTCCGAGATCGCGTCGAGGGCGACGAGCTGGTCCTGCAGCGCCGCGGCGGACGCGATGTACCCGGCACGGTTGAGGGCGTCGTCGGCGACGGCCTCGGGGCCGCCGATGATGCGGGTGTCCCACGCGTAGGCGACCTGCCAGCCGGTGACGTCGCTGTTGAACATGCGGACCTCGCCGACGGCGGTCGACAGCTCCTGGAGGTCGGCGAGCTCGGCGTTGGCCGCGGTGACGTCGCTGAGCGCGGTGAACGCCACGCCCCCGACGACGACGGAGGTGAGCACGCCGGCGGCGGCGCTGGCGAGGATCTTCACGCGCAGCGGGACCGTGCGGCGGGCGGGGACGCGCTCGGGGGTGCTGGTGCTCATCGCGGGCTCCTCGGGGTGCGGGCCCGCCCCGGCGGAGCGGGCTCGTACCCGTCCGATCGGCCGGGGACGTCCGGTCCTGAGCAGTCGTCCAGGCCGCTGGACGGCCCTGCCACCGACGCTCCCGGCACCGACGGTGCCGGGAGCGCTGCACGCCGCAGGGGCGGGTCGCGGTGGGCGACCCGCCCCTGCGGGCGTGCGGTCCGGGCCGGGGCCCGGGTGCTGCGTCAGAACCGGAAGGTGGACACCCGCGTGCGCAGGTCCTCCGAGAGGCGGGCCAGCTCGCCGACGGACGCCTCCATCTGCCCGAGCACGTGCGCCGACGACGACGCGGTCTCCGCGACGCCCGTCATGCGGTGCGCGATGTCGCCCGAGCCGCTGGCGGCCTCGGCGACCCCGCGGGACATCTCGTTGGTCGTCGCGGTCTGCTCCTCGACGGCCGACGCGATGGACGTCTGGTAGTCGTTGATCGACGCGATGATCTCGCCGATCTGGCCGATGACGCCGACGGCCCCCTGGGTGTCGCCCTGGATGGCCTCGACGCGGCGGGCGATGTCCTCGGTGGCGCGCGCGGTCTCCTGCGCGAGCTCCTTGACCTCCCCGGCGACGACCGCGAAGCCCTTGCCGGCCTCCCCGGCCCGCGCGGCCTCGATCGTCGCGTTCAGCGCCAGCAGGTTCGTCTGCTCGGCGATGGACGTGATGAGCTTGACGACGTTGCCGATCTCGGTGGACGACGTGCCCAGGCGGGCGATCGTGTCGTTCGCGTCGTTCGCGGCGCTCGTCGCGGCCTGCGCGACCTTCGCCGCCTCGGTCGCGTTGTGCGCGATCTCCTGGATCGAGGCGCCCATCTGCTCGGCGCCCGCGGCCACCGCCTGCACGCTGCGGCTGACCTCCTCCGCGGCCTGCGCGGCGACGCCCGACTGCGTGCTCGTCTCCTGCGAGCCGGACACGACCTGCGCGGACGCGGCCGAGAGCTCCTCGGCGGACGCCGCGACGGTCGCGGACGCCTCGGCGACGCCCCGCAGCGTGTCGCGCAGGTGCTCCTGCGCGGTGCTGAGCGCGTCGACCATGCGGCCGAGCTCGTCCTTGCCGAAGGCCTGCGCCTCGACCGTGAGGTCGCCGTCGGCGAGCGCGTCGATCGACGCGTGCACCGAGTCCAGCGACCGCGCCATGCGGCGCAGGACGGCGGCGGCGACCGTCACGGAGAGGGTCATCGAGACGACGAACGCGATCGCCAGGGCGATGACGGTGGTGCGGACCTCGGCCTGCGACCGGGCGAGGATCGCCTCGACGGACGCGTCGATCTGCCCCGTCGCCAGCGACAGCGCCCGGCCGGCCCACTCGGGGTCGGCGGCGACGTCCGCGGCGACGGCGGCCTCGAAGGCCTCGTGGTCGTTCGCCTCGACGGCCGGCATGAGCGCGGAGTCGCGGTAGGCGACCCACGCCTCCCAGCGGGTGACGAAGTCCGCCCACTGCACGGTGTCGGACTCCGGGAACGCCTCGACGACCGCGATCTTCGCGGCGACGTCCTGGTCGATCCACTCCGAGGACGTGAGGAGCTGGGCCTGCAGCGTCGGGTCGGCCTCGGCCGCCCGGTGCAGGAGCAGGTGCGAGCGCACCTGGTCGGCCCGCAGGTCGGTCAGCGCCGCCTGCAGGTCCTGGCTCAGGCTCGCCATCTGGTCGAGGTTCTGCCCGGCGCGGACGAGGACGAACGCCCCGGTGCCGCCGACGAGCACGAACGCGGACCCCATGATGAGCAGGACGGCGGTGAACTTGGTGCGCAGGGAGCGGTCCCAGAACCATGCCCCGCGGGTGCGTGCCGTGGCCATCAGCCGATCTCCTGTGCCGTGTAGTAGCCGCCGTCGACGAGGACCCGCTCGTAGTTGTCCTGCGTCACCAGGGCGGGGGTCAGGAGGTAGGACGGGACGACCTGGACGCCGTTGTCGTACGACGTGGTGTCGTTGACCTCGGGCGTGCCGCCGTCGAGCAGCTCACGGACCATCGAGACCGTGACCTCGGCGAGCTGGCGGGTGTCCTTGTAGACGGTCGAGTGCTGCGTGCCGTCCTTGACGAGCTTGACCGAGTCGATCTCGGCGTCCTGGCCCGTGACGACGGGCAGCGCCGGCTGGTCGATGCCCGACGCGACGTCGAGGATCGCGCGGGAGATGCCGTCGTAGGGCGACAGCACGCCGTCGAGCGTGCGCCCGGCGCCGTACGCGCCGACGAGCGTCTGCATGCGCTCCCCCGCGACGTCGCCGCTCCACCCCTGCGTGGCGATCTCGTCGAACTCCGTCTGCCCCGACGGGACGACGAGCACCCCGGAGTCGAGGTACGGCTGCAGGACCGACATCGCGCCGGCGAAGAACACGTGCGCGTTGTTGTCGTCCGAGGAGCCGGCGAACAGCTCGACGGAGAACGGGCCGGCGGCCGACGTGCGGGCGCCCGCCTCGTCGAGGACGCCGAGGCCGGTGAGCAGGGCCTGCGCCTGCAGCACCCCGACGCGGAAGTTGTCGAACGACGCGTAGTACGCGACGTCGGACGAGTCGCGGATGAGCCGGTCGTACGCGATCACCGGGATGTCGGCGGCACCGGCCTCGGCCAGCACCGACTTCAGCGCGACACCGTCGATGGACCCGACGACGAGCGCGTCCGCACCGGCCGCGATCATCTGCTCCAGCTGCTCGACCTGGGTCGGGACGTCGTCCTCGGCGTACTCCAGCGTCACGTCGTAGCCCAGCCCCTCGAGCTGGGCCTGCAGGTTCTCGCCGTCGGCGATCCAGCGTGCGGAGGTCGTCGTCGGCAGGGCCACGCCGACCAGCGGGGCATCGCCACCGCCCTCACCGGCTGCGGAGCAGCCGGCGAGGGCGAGGGCGACGGTGCCGGTCAACGCTGCGGACAGGGTCGTCCATCGTGTGCGTCGTCGCATCGTCTTCATCCTGTGCGAGGGGTGCCGGACGGGCCGCCGGCGGGCTGGTTCAGTAGGTGAAGGCCTGGACCCGGCGGCGCAGGTCCTCGGACATCTGCGCCAGCTCGGAGACCGCGGTCCCCATCTGGCCCAGCACCTGCGTGGAGGTCTGCGCCGACGACGCGACACCCACGATGTTGGTGGCGATCTCGCCCGAGCCGGTCGCGGCCTCCGCGACGGAGCGGGACATCTCGTTGGTCGTGGCGGTCTGCTCCTCCACCGCGGAGGCGATGGTGAGCTGGTAGTCGTTGATCGAGGCGATGATCGTGCCGATCTCGCCGATCGCGCCGACGGCGCCGGTGGTGTCGTGCTGGATGGCCTCGACGCGGCGGGCGATGTCCTCGGTGGCCCGGGCGGTCTCCTGCGCGAGCTCCTTGACCTCACCGGCGACGACCGCGAAGCCCTTGCCGGCCTCCCCGGCACGCGCGGCCTCGATCGTCGCGTTCAGCGCCAGCAGGTTCGTCTGCTCGGCGATGGTGGTGATGAGCTTGACAACGTTGCCGATCTCGGCGGACGACGCCCCCAGGCGGGACACGGTCTCGTTGGCGGTGTCGGCGGCGGCGGTGGCGGCCTGGGCGACGCGGGTCGCCTCGGTCGCGTTCTGGGCGATCTCGCGGATCGAGGCGCCCATCTGCTCGGCGCCGGCGGCGGCGGCCGAGACGTTGCGGCTGACCTCGTCGGCTGCGGCGGCGACCACCCCGGCCTGCGCGGAGGTCTCCTCCGAGCCGGCGGCGACCTGGCTGGACGACGCGGAGAGCTCCTCGGCGGCGGCAGCCACGGTCTGCGCGGACTCCGCGACCTGCGCGAGGGTCTGGCGGACGGCGGCCTGCGCCTGCGTCAGCGAGTGCGCCATCTTGCCGATCTCGTCCTCCTGGTCGACGTCGGCCACGACCGTGAAGTTGCCGTGCGCCATGGCGTCGAGCGACTCACGGACCTTCGTCACCGAGCCGCGGATGCCACGGGCGATGACAACGGCGAGCGCGATGGCAGCGACCAGGGCGATCGCGAGCGAGACGTACAGGGTCGTGATGGCCGTGGCCGCGCGAGCCTCGGCAGCCGCCGCGACGCCGTTCATGTAGTCGGTGATCTCGACCGTCAGCGCGTCGAGGTCGGCCACGTACACGTCGATCAGCGGCTGGCTGACCGTGTCGAGCACCTCGCCGTACGCCTCGGGGTCGCCCGCCAGCGCGACCGGCATGAGCTGCTCGTCGCGCGCCGTCTGCCAGGCGGTGAAGCCCTCGACGAACGACGCCCAGATCTCGGACTCGCCGGCGGGCGTCGCCGCGTACTGCTCCATGAGCGCGGCCATGTCGGCGTCGTTCGAGGCCTGCTTCTCGACCCACTCCGCCTGCAGCTCGCCGTCGGTCGCGGCGATCTGCGCGAGCGACATGCGGGCCTTCATCTGGGTGATGTGGATCTCGGACCGGACGGCCGCGATCGTCTCCTGGATGCTGGCGAGCTGCGCGGTGTCGTCGGCGGTGCGCTGCAGCGACGTCGCGGAGTACACGCCGAGGGCGACGGCGACGGCGGCGAGCACGCCGACGGCGGACAGGATCTTGGTCTGGACGGACAGGTTGCGCAGGAACGTCCCGCGCCGGCCCTGCGGCTCCTCGAGGCTCGTACTCATGATGGTCTCCTTGCCGGCGGGGCCGGCGGTGCTAGGGGGTCGGCGGGGCGCCGACGGTTCGGGGGTACGACGGGGAAGGGGCGCCGGCCTTGGCGGGGCCGGGAGGTCGACTCAGGCAGGCGGTGTCAGGCCGCCACGGCCTGGTCGACGTCCAGGACGAGCAGCAGGCGCCCGTCCAGCTTGTGCGCGCCACGGATGACGGCGCGCATCTCGGGGTCGAGGGTGTCCGGCGGGGCCGCGAACGACTCGGGGCCGACGTCGACGACGTCGCCGATCTCGTCCACGAGCAGGCTGACGACCTCGCCGCCGGTCTTGACGACGACCATCATCGGCTCGCGCTCGCCGAGGCGGTCGGTGATGCCCAGGCGGGTGCGCAGGTCGACCGTGAGGACGACCTGGCCGCGCAGGTTCACCAGCCCGGCCACGTCACCCGCCGCGAGCGGCACCCGGGTGCGGGTGTGCGAGCGGAGGGCCTCCTGGACGCGCAGCACGTCGATGCCGTACAGCGTCCCGTCGAGGGTGAAGGTCACGTACTGGCTCATCGTCCGGCTCCCACCAGGTCGTCGATGCCGGACCAGGCCGCGTCCGGGGCGGTGCCGGCCTCGGGCCGGTCGTCGAAGAACACCGGGTCGGCGGCGAGGATCGCGGTCCGCACGTCGAGGCGCTCGGTGACGCGCTCGCCGAGCACCGTGGACCCGACCAGGCCGGAGTCGTCGATGTCGGAGTGCTGCTCGCTGTGGTCCTCGAGGATGTCGACGATCTCGTGGACCACGAGGCCGACGCTGCGGCCGCGGCGCGTGAGCACCACGACGACCAGCTCCTCGTCCATCGCCTCGCCGTACGAGCCGAGGACGCGGTCGAGCCGGGCCAGGGGCAGGATCGTGCCGCGGTAGCGCACGACCTCGCGGCCGCCGACGTGCTCGACCTGGTCGAGGCGCACCTGCTCGAGGCGCGTGACCGACTGCAGCGGCATCGCCACGCGACGCCCGCCGCCGATCCCCACGACGAGGACCTGCTCGGCCGCACCGGAGTGCGCGGCGTCGATCCCGCCGACGTCCTTGCGGGCCATGGCGTCGAGCTCGCCGATCAGGGCGCGCCGGCCGAGGGCCTGCACGTCGAGGATGAGCGAGACGCGGCCGTCGCCGAGCACCGTCGCGCCGGCGTACGTGCCGATCGCCTTCAGGCGCGGGGACAGCGGCTTGACCACGATCTCCTCGGTGTTGAGGACGCGGTCGACCAGCAGGCCGAAGCGGTGGTGGTCGGCCTGGACCACGGCGATGACCGAGCTGGTCTCGCCGTCGGGGTCACCGGGGTCGCGGGGCTCGGCCACGCCGAGGACCTCGGCGAGCGAGACCAGCGGCAGCAGGTCGCCGCGCAGGCGGTACACCGGGGCGGCGTGCACGTACTCGATCGCGGACCGGCCGCGCTGCGCGTCGAGCGCGACGAGCTCGAGCAGGTTGACCTGCGGGACCGCGTACACGTCGTCGTTGCACTCGACCGTGAGCGCGGGCATGATCGCCAGCGTCAGCGGGATCCGCAGGCGCCAGACCGTGCCCTTGCCGGGCGTCGACTCGACGTCGACGGTGCCGCCGACGTTCTCGACCTTGGTGCGCACGACGTCCATGCCCACGCCGCGGCCGGACACGTTGGTCACGGTCGCCGCGGTGGAGAAGCCGGGCAGGAACAGCAGCTGCAGCAGGTCGGCGGTGCTGGCGGTGTCGACCTGGGCCTGCGTGCGCAGGCCCCGCTCGACGGCCTTCGCCGCGACCTTGACGGTGTCGACGCCGCGACCGTCGTCCGAGACCTCGACGACGACCTGGCCGCCCGCGTGGTACGCCCGCAGGGCCAGCAGGCCCTTGGGCGACTTGCCCGAGGCGACGCGCTCGGCCGACGGCTCGATGCCGTGGTCGACCGCGTTGCGCACGAGGTGCGTCAGCGGGTCCTTGACGGCCTCGAGGAGACCACGGTCGAGCTCGGTGTCGCCGCCGGAGACCTCGAGGGCCACCTCGCGGCCGCACGCCGTCGCCAGGTCCCGCACGATGCGCGGCATCTTGGCGAACACGTTGTCGATGGGCTGCATGCGCGTCTTCATGACGCCCTCCTGCAGCTCGCCGGCGATGAGGTTGAGGCGCTGCGCGGAGCGGACGAGGTCGACCTGGGCGGTCGCCGACGCCAGCCGGCTGATCTGGTTGCGGGCCAGGACGAGCTCGCCGACCTGACGCATGAGGGCGTCCAGCAGGTCGACGTCCACCCGGATCGCGGAGTCGCCGACGCCGCGCAGGGCGCCGATCTCCTCGGTGGGCGGGTGCTCCTCGACGCGCTCGGCCGCGGGGGCCGGGTGCTGGGCGGGGACCGTCGCCTCGGGGGCCGCGGGGGCGGCCGGTGCCGCGGGCGCGGGCGCGGGCGCCGGCGGTGCTGCGGGGGCCGCAGGGGCGGGCGCGGCGGCACCGGCGGCCGCGGCCACCAGCTCCGCAGGTGCCTCGACCTGCTGCACGTGCTCGTCGTCCACCTGCTCCACCTCGTCCTGCGTCGTCGCCTCCTGCGAGGCGGGCTCGGGTGCCGGGGCCTCCAGCGGCACACCGGCGTGCACGGCCTCGACGCGGGCGACGACGTCGTCGATGGCCACGTCGCCCTCGGTGCCGGTCGCCTCGATGGCGCCCAGCAGCATGCGGATGCGGTCCACCATGGCCAGCAGCACGTCGGTGACGGGCTTGTCCATGGACCGGGTGCCGTCCCGCAGGTCCACCAGCAGGTTCTCGCCCACGTGGGCGAGCCGCTCGAGCTTGGACAGCGCGAGGAACCCGCTGGTGCCCTTGATCGTGTGGATCGTGCGGAAGATGCTGCTCAGCAGCGGGCGCGAGCCGGGCTGCTCCTCGAGCGCCACGAGGTCGGAGTCCAGCTGGTCGAGATTCTCGTGGCTCTCCACCAGGAACTCGCGGACGATGTCGTCCAGGCCGTCCATGCACCCTCCCACAGCCGAAGTCCCGGGCGTGTCCGGGACAGTCGGCTCATCGGCCGGGGTGCAGGGGTGCTGAGAGATTGTCGCGGGTGGTCCCGGACGACGGTCCGGCCGGGCGCCGCACCGTCACCGGCCGCGGGGCCGCGGGTCAGGCGTGCGGGGTGCCCTCGTCGCCCTCGGGCGCGGGTGCCGGGGCTGCGGGTGCGGGTGCGGCCGCGGGGGCGTCGACGGCCACCAGGCCGCGCAGCGCGGCCACCGCCGCGTCGCCGGCCGCCACGGACGACGCGTTCGCGTCGGACACCGCCTCGAGCACCTCGGCGCGGTGCACGCGCACGTGCCGGGGGGCGTCGATCCCGATGCGCACCCCGTCGTTGCGCACCTCGATGACGGTGATGACGATGTCACCGCCGATGACGAGGCGCTCGCCGGCGCGTCGGGTCAGCACGAGCATGCGGCGACACTACCCCGCCGCGCGCCCGGACCGGCGTCAGGCGCCGCCGAGGGCCGCGTCGAGCTCCTGCCCGAGCGCCGCCGCCCACAGCAGCCGGGACGCGGGCAGGCCGTCGACCCACGCCACGGGCAGGTCCAGCTCGAGCACCGTGCCGGGCGCGGTCGTGTCGAGCAGGCCGTGCACGGCGAGCGCGTCGACGCGGCGCAGGGCCCCGACGGCACCGACCCACGCGGCGGCGTCGGCGGGCTTGGTGCGTGCGTCGACGACGACCCACGCCTGGTCGGGGCGCACGTCGCGCAGCAGGGCCGCCGCGAGCGTGCGGTCGCGGGCCTCGGGCCCCACCCGCAGGGCGAGGACGCGGGGTGCGGCGGGGTCGCGGACGGCGGCGGCCGCCCCGGGGGCGGCGGGCGCGTCGAGCTCGACGACGGCGGCCGGCGGCAGGTGCCAGCGGGCGGCGAGCGACCGGGCCACGAGCACGGCGTCGTCGCCCGTGCCCACGACGGCGAGCACGGTGCCGGGGCCGCGGGGCCGCTCGGGGGCCGTGGGGATCCGGCCGAGCACGGCCGACAGCGTGACGGGGCCGGAGTCCAGCACGGTCGCGGGCACGCCGAGCCGCGCGAGCTCGGCGCGCAGCTGCGGCGAGCCCGGGGCGGGCACCTCGGGCGCTCGCGGCGGGGCGGGGGGTGCCGAGGCGGTGCGGGCGGCGGGCTCGTCGGTGGCGGTGGTGGGCGGGTCGACGACCTCGGGCCCGGTTCCGACGAGCGAGCGGACCTGGCGCAGCACGTCGGCGAAGCTCTCCGACCCGGTCGACACGCTGGTCGGGGCCGGGTCGGCGGGCGGCGGCAGGGCCGCGGCGGTGCGGGGGTCGCGCGGCGCCTCGTCGTGGCCGGGGCCGACGTCGTCGCGGTCCGCGGCGGCGAGCAGCGCCTCGATGCCCGTCGGGGCGGGCGCGGTCGGCCCAGCGGGGGCGGGGGCGGGGGCGATCGCGCGCTGGGGGCGGCGGGCGAACTTCTTCGGCGCCGCCTCGGGCTCGTCGGGCACGTCGACGGTGACCTCGAACCGCTCGGTGGCGAAGAACCCGGCGAACCCGCCGGAGCGGATCCGCTCGGCCTGCACGATGCGGGCGCGGGGGCCGAACGTCTCCCGCACGTGCGCGACGAGCTCGCCGAGGTCGGTGCCCTCAAGCAGCAATCGCGTGGTCACCGCTCACCATCCCCACGGTCTCGACGTCCACCCCCGCGGACGTCACCTCCGTGTAGGAGAGCACAGGCAGGCGCGCGGTGCCCAGCGCGACGAGCCGGCGCAGGGCGGGGCGGATCGCGGGCGCGCACGCCAGGACGACGCCGCGGCCGTCCTGCTCGGCGCGCTGCACGGCCAGGCGCAGCTGGGTGAGCATCGAGTCCAGGCGCTGGGGGTCGACGAGCAGCTGGGTGCCGCCGTCGCCGGGACGCAGCTGCTCGGCGAGGTGGTGCTCGAGGGTCGGCTCGAGGGTGAGCACGCGCAGCACGCCGTCCTGCACGTAGGGCGCGGCCAGGGCCGGGCCGAGCGCGAGCCGGGCGGCCTCGACGAGCCCCTCGGGGTCGGTGCTGACCTTGGCGCGCAGCGACAGCGCCTCGTAGATCCGGCCGAGGTCGCGGATGGGGACCTCCTCGACGAGCAGGCCCTGCAGCACCCGCTGCACCTCGCCCAGCGACATGAGGGTGGGCACGAGCTCCTCGACGACGGAGGGGTTGACGCGCTTGACGCCCTCGGTGAGCACGCGCACGTCCTCCCGGCCCAGCAGGCGCGCGGCGTTCTGGGTGACCAGCGCACCGAGGTGGGTGATGAGCACCGAGACGCGGTCGACGACGGTCGCGCCGTGCAGCTCGGCGGTGTGCCGCAGCTCGGCGGGCACCCACTTGCCGGGCAGCCCGAACACCGGCTCGGACACGGACGTGCCGGGCAGCGCCGCGAGGTCGTCGCCGAGGGCGAGCACGCGGCCGGCGGGGGCCTGACCGCGGCCGACCTCGACGCCGGCGATCCGCACGGCGTAGGTCGACGCGGGCAGGTCGACGCTGTCGCGGGTGCGCACGGGCGGCACGACGATGCCGAGGTCCATGGCGACCTTCTTGCGCAGGCCCCGCACGCGCGCCAGCAGGTCCTGCTCGGGGCCGGTGCCGACGAGGTCGACGAGGTCGGGGGCGAGCAGCACCTCGAGGGTGTGCACGCGCATCTGCTCGATGATCTGCTCGGGGGTGTCGCCCGCGGGCGCACCGGTGACCTGCGCCTGCTCCTGCTCCGCCTGCGCGGCGGCCTCCTCGGCCTTCGCGGCGCTCTTGGCCCGCTGCCCCAGCAGCACCAGCCCGGAGCCGACGAGCAGGAACGGCAGCTTGGGCATGCCGGGCAGCAGCGCCAGGGCGATGGCCGCACCGCCGGCGATCAGCAGGGCCGAGCGCGACTGCGTGAGCTGCTTGGCCGCCGCGGTGCCCATGTCGCCCTCGGCGGTGGCGCGGGTGACGACGATGCCGGTGGCGACGGACAGCAGCAGCGCGGGGATCTGGGTGACCAGGCCGTCGCCGATGGTCAGCAGCGAGAACCGCTCGATGGCCTCGCCGGCGGACATGCCCATCTGGGTCATGCCGATGACGAACCCGCCGACCAGGTTGATGACGGTGATGATGATGCCGGCGATCGCGTCGCCCTTGACGAACTTCGACCCGCCGTCCATCGCGCCGTAGAAGTCCGCCTCGGCGCTGATCTCCGCGCGGCGGCGGCGGGCCTGCTCCTCGTCGATGAGGCCGGAGTTGAGGTCGGCGTCGATGGCCATCTGCTTGCCGGGCATCGCGTCGAGCGTGAACCGGGCCCCGACCTCGGCGACGCGGCCGGCGCCGTTGGTGATCACGGTGAACTGGATGACCACGAGGATCAGGAAGATCACCAGGCCGATGACGAGCGACCCGCCGACGACGAAGTGCCCGAACGCGTCGATGACGTCGCCCGCGTACCCGTCGCCGAGCACGAGCCGCGTCGAGGCGACGTTCAGGCCCAGCCGGAACAGCGTGAACACCAGGATCAGCGACGGGAAGATCGAGAAGTCCAGCGGCTTCTGCACGTACATGCTGGTCAGCAGGATCACCAGGGACGCGGTGATGTTGACGACGATGAGCAGGTCGAGCATCTGCGGGGGCAGCGGCACGACGAGCAGCAGCACGACGCCGACCACCCCGGCGGGCACGGCCATCTGCGCGACGGGGGCGTTCTTCACGGTCGTCTCCTCGGGGTGCGGCGCACGTCGGGCGCGCCGTCGGGCAGGGTCGTGCCGGTCGGCAGGCGGTGCTGACCGGCTCCGGCTCCGCGCCGGCGCAGGGCCATCACGAACGCGAGGACGCGGGCGACGGCGGTGAACAGCTGCTCGGGGACCTCGGCGCCGAGCTCGCACGCGGCGTGCAGGGCCCGGGCCAGGGGGACGTCCTCGACGAGCGGGACGCGGTTCTCGGTGGCGAGGGCGCGGATGCGGGTGGCGACGGCGCCCTGGCCCTTGGCGATGACGCGGGGGGCGCCGCGGCCGGGCTCGTAGCGCAGCGCGACGGCCACGTGCGTGGGGTTGACGAGCACGACGTCGGCCTTGGCGACCTCGGACATCATGCGGTTGCGGCTCATGCGCGCCTGGCGGGCCCGGATCTGGCCCTTGACCATCGGGTCGCCCTCGGTGCGCTTGTGCTCCTCCTTGATCTCCTGCTTGGTCATGCGCGTCTGCTTGCGGTTGCGCCGCACGACCACGACGACGTCGGCGACGGCCATGAGGACGCCGGCGACGATCCCGAACCGCAGGAGCTGCGCGGCGCCGGAGCCGGCGAGGTCGAGCAGACCCTGCAGGGGCATCCGCCCCGACGTCATGAGCACGGGCACCAGGCCCTGCACGACGAGGACCATGACGACCGCGACGGCGCCCGTCTTGAGGACCGTCTTGACGGCCTCCCACCAGACCTGGCCGCCGAAGAGCTTCTTGCCCATCGACACGGGCTTGAGGTGGTCGAACTTGGGCTTCATGCTGCGGAACCGGATGCCGCCCTGGGCCGCCGCGACCGCGAGCGACACGACGACCAGCACCACGAACATCGGTGCCAGGGTGCTGATCACGGAGCCGAGGCCCACGCCGAGCACGTCGAGCGCCGCCTGCGGGGTGGGCGTGCGGGCCACGTCGCGCACGTGCGCCATCTGGTCGAGCGCGGCGTCGCCGGCGTTGGAGATGACGGTCGGCAGCATGAGGGCGGCCGCCCCCAGGCCGAGCCAGGCGGACAGGTCCTGCGAGCGCCCGAGCTGCCCCTTGCGGTGCACCTCCTTCATGCGCTGCGCGGTGGCCTTCTCGGTGCGCTCGCCGCCGCCCTCCCCGCCGCTCACCGCAGCACCTCCGGGACGAGGGTGAGGGTCTCGCCGCTGAGCGTGGAGACCACGCCGGGCAGCGCGAGGACGGCGAACCCGCCGAGCGTGAGCGTCAGCAGGATCTTCAGGGGGAAGCCGAGGGCGAACGCGTTCAGCGCGGGCGAGACGCGGGTCAGCAGGCCGAGGCCGACGTCGGCGAGGAACAGCACGACGAGCAGCGGGCCCGCGATCTGCAGCGCGGCGACGAACATGCCGGTCAGCCCGTCGGTGAGGGTGCTCGCGAGCTCGGCGGGCGCGAACGACAGCCCCAGCGGCAGCGCGTCGAACGTGCGCACGAGGCCGGTGAGGACCATGTGGTGCCCGTCGGAGGCGAACAGCAGCACGATCGCGAGCAGCTGGTACAGGCGGGAGAACTGCGCACCGCTGGACATGCTCAGCGGGTCGAACGCGGCGGCGATCTGGAACCCGCCGAACAGGTCGATGAGCGAGCCCGCGGCCTGCACGGCCGAGAACAGCAGGTAGACGAGGAACCCGGTGGCCGCGCCGATGGTCGCCTGCAGCACGAGCGCCCCGACGAAGCCGGCGGTGCTGGCCTGCTCGACCTGGTCCATGCCGGGGGCGACGGCCAGCGCCAGGCCCGTGGCCAGCGCGACCTTCACGCCCGCGGGGATCGCGCGCTGGGAGAACGGCGGGGCGATCACGAGGAAGGCGACGATGCGCACCGCCACGAGCATCGTCGTCTCGACGGCGCCCAGCGGCAGCGTCAGCGCGGTGCCCGGGAAGTCCACGTCAGCCCCCGACCAGCGCGGGGATGCGGTCGAACAGCTCGGTGGTGAAGCTCGTCAGCTCGGTGATCATCCAGTGCCCGGAGATGAGCAGCGCCGCGGCGACCGCGACGGCCTTGGGCACGAACGAGAGCGTGACCTCCTGGATCTGCGTCACCGACTGCACGAGGGACACGGCGAACCCGACGACGAGGGCCGTCACGAGCACCGGCGCGGAGAGCTTGGCGGTCAGGACGAGCGCGTCGAGGGCGACGTCGAGGACGGCGGTGGTGTCCATCAGCCCGCCCCGGTGTACGAGCCGACCAGCGACGTGACGATCAGTCCCCACCCGTCGACGAGGACGAACAGCAGGAGCTTGAAGGGCAGCGACACCATGATGGGCGGGAGCATCATCATGCCCATCGACATCAGCGCGGCCGAGACGACCAGGTCGATGACGAGGAACGGCACGAAGACGACGAAGCCCATGATGAACGCGGCGCGCAGCTCGGACAGCAGGAACGCGGGGGCCAGCACCGTGAACGGGACGTCGTCGGGCGTGGCGGGGTTCGGGCGGTCGGCGGCACGGGTCAGCAGGGCGATGTCCTGCTCCCGGGTGTGGGCGAGCATGAAGTCGCGCAGCGGCTCCTGGCCGGCGTCGACGGCCTGCGTGAACGTCAGCGACCCGTCGAGGTAGGGCTGCACGCCGGCCTCGTTGATGCCGCCCAGCACGGGCGCCATGATGAACAGCGACAGGAACAGCGCGATCCCGGCGAGGACCTGGTTGGGCGGGACGCCCTGCAGGCCGAGCGCGTTGCGGGTCAGCGACAGCACCACGACGATCTTGGTGAAGCTCGTCGTCAGCAGCAGCAGCGACGGCGCGACCGACAGCAGCGTGATGCCCAGCAGCACGACGATCGAGCTGCTCGGCGTGCCGTTGACGCCGTTGACGCCGACGCTCACGGTGCCCTGGCCGGGCTCGGCCGGTGCCTGCGGCTGCGCGGGGGCGGCCGGCGGGGCCGGCTCGACCGCGGCGTGGGCGCCGGACGCGCCCGTCACGGACAGCACGACGACGAGCGCGGCGACGACCGCGAGGAGCAGCAGGACGCGGGGCAGCGCACGGCGGGCCGTGGCGCGGGCCGCGCTCACCGGCGCACCGTGCGGTCCTGGAGCGCACGCACCGTGTCGCGCCAGGTCCGCGGGGACAGCAGGGAGCCCGCGAGCGGGTCGGGGCGCAGGGCGATGACGTCGGCGTCGCCGAGCCCGTGCACGTCGGCGCCGGCCGGGCGGGTCACCGCGGCGCGCGGGGCGCCGGAGACCGCGGCGTCCTCGACGGACGGGCGGGGCGTGGGCAGCGACGCCACCGGGGGCAGGTCCGCCACGGGGGCGATCTCGGTGAGCATCGTGACGTGCTGCTCGCCGTAGCCGACGAGCAGGCGCCGGTTGCCGACGGCGACGACCGCGACGCCCGCGTGCCGGCCGAGGGCCTGCCGGGTGACGAGGTGCAGCTGGGCCTCGCGCGAGGTGTCGGCGACCCGGGCGCGCCCGAACCGGCGGGCCAGGTACCAGACGAGCCCCACGACGCACGCGAGCGCCAGCAGCACCCGCGCGGCGAGCAGGACGCCGTCCATCAGCCGACCGGGTCCGCGCCGGCGACGATCTCGGTGACGCGCACGCCGTAGTCCTCGTCGACGACGACGACCTCGCCGCGGGCGATGAGGCGGCCGTTGACGACGATGTCGGCGGGGCTGCCGGCGGTGCGGTCGAGCTCGAGCACGGTGCCGGGCGTGAGGTCGAGGACCTGGCGCAGCGGCAGCCGCG
Organism: Cellulomonas oligotrophica; assembly: GCF_013409875.1. Classification (GTDB taxonomy): domain Bacteria; phylum Actinomycetota; class Actinomycetes; order Actinomycetales; family Cellulomonadaceae; genus Cellulomonas; species Cellulomonas oligotrophica. Next base: position 3,082,567 of record NZ_JACCBK010000001.1, on the reverse strand, counting down.
TGCGGCCGATCTCCGCGGTCAGGGTCATCTCGACGTCGTAGAGGACGCGCAGGGTGCTGCCCGAGCCGGCACCCGGGGCCGCGGCCGCGCCGGTGCGCTGCGTGGGCACCGCGGCGGGTGCGCCCTGCACGCGCACGGCGCACCAGGCGACGGGCGCGCCGTCGACGGACAGCGCGAAGACCTGGGAGTCGGAGCCCACGACCTCGCCGGCCGTGGAGGTGCGCGTCGGCTCGAGCACGCCCGTGCCGAGCGCGGCCGCGGCGGCCTCGAGGGCCGGGCGCAGCGCGTCGCCGGCCTCGACGCCGCCCGCGGCGAGCGCCGCGACGACGTCGGGGCCGAGCACGAGGGCGACCTCGGCGGTGACGGGCCCGATGACGGCCGCGACGAGCGCGGGGGTGCCGGCGTCGGGCCGGCCCGCGGCGGTCACGGGCGAGACGGCGAGCGGACCGGCGGCCGGGACGAGCGCTGCGGCGGCCTCCGCGGCCTGCAGGACGGTCGCGTCGGTGGGGGTGGCGATGGTGCTCATGCGGGGTTCTCCTCGACGCTGACGACCTGGCAGGCGAGCCGCGAGCCGTGGCTCCCGGCGGCGGCACGGGCGAGCACGATCCCGTCGACGACGACCTCGAGAGGCCGGCTCGCCGGGTGGTGCAGGGGCAGGAGGTCGCCGACGGCCAGGCCGGCGACGTCCCGCGGGTGGACGATCTGGGGCTCGCAGCGCACGACGACCTCGACGGGCACCTCGCGCGACGCACGCTCCAGGTCGGCGCGGGCGGCGGCGACGGCACGCTGCTCGTCCTCGTCGCCGGCGGGACCGCCGTCGGCGGCGCGCAGGGCGCCGAGCACGACGTCGGCGGGCAGCATGAGCGTGGCGGGGTCGGTGCGCTCGCCGACGCGCAGCGCGAACGAGCCGACGAGGACCGCGTCGGACGCGGCCACGGCCTGCACGAACTGCGGGTTGTACTGGACCTGCTTGAGCGTGAGCTTCAGGGGCAGGACCGCCGCGAACGCGTACCCGAGGTCGTCGAGGGCGTGCTGGAGGATCTCGCGGACCACGGTGGTCTCGATCTCGGTGAGCTCGCGCCCCTCGCGCTCGTCGCCGATGCCCGTGCCGCCGAACAGGTAGTCGACCCACACCAGCGCGGTCGCGACCGGCAGCTGCAGGATCGCGGTGCTGCGGGGGGTGTCGATCTGGCACAGGAACACCGCGGTGGGCGTGGCCAGGCCGCCGACGTACTCGTCGTACGTCATGAGGGCCAGGTCCTCGTTGGTCGCCTGGGCGGGGGTGCGCAGGCGGGCCGTGAGCTGCGTGCCCCAGAGGCGGGCGAAGCGCTGCAGGGCCATCTCGAGGTGGCGGGCGTGCTCGCGCGAGAGCGTCAGCGGGCGCCGGAAGTCGTACGGCACCGGCTCGGTGCTGCGGCTGCGACGACGCGTGGGCGCGACGGGGCGTGCCGGCTGCGTGGGGGCTGGTGTCACGTGCTGCTCATCGGCGAGCGGGCACGGGTGTTGAGCAACCCGAACGGAGCAATCTCGAACACGTGGTGCTCCTCGCCGGGCCCGTCCTGGGCCCGGTGCCGGACCCGTCCGAGGGGGTCCGGCCCGAGGCGTGACCCGGCACCCTCCCTGGCGCCGGCGTTCCTGCCTCGCGTGCGCGACCGTCAGGACGGTCGTGCCGCGGTCATTGCGTGACGTAGTTGGTCAGGTAGACGTCCATCACCTCACCGTGGTAGGCCTCCTCGATCCGCTGCAGCAGCTCGGTCTTGAGCTCCTCGCGGCCCTCGCCGCTGGACACCTCGGCCAGCTCGCGCCCCGAGTACAGCGCGATCGCGATGTCGATGGCCTTGGAGCCGTCCGGCTCCGGCGCGTCGTACCCGCCCTCGGAGTAGGCGAACTGCAGGCTCATGCCGAACCGCAGGTAGTGCCCGTCCGCCAGGTTGAGGCTGATGGGCTCGATCGTGAGGATGTCGCCCGGCTCCTGCGTGGGCTCCGGCTCGGGCTCGCCGCCGCCGCTGCCCAGGAGGAAGAAGGCCGCTGCTCCCCCGAGGACCAGCACGACGACGCCGATGATGATGAACAGCAGCTTCTTGCTCTTCTTCGGCGGCTCCGGCGGCGGCTCGGGGGTCTTGTCCCGCGCACCGATGGAGCCGCCGGGCTTGCCGCCCCCGATCTTCCCACTCGACACCACACGCTGCTCGACAGCCATGCTCACCCCTCCTTCGTCCGCGGGTCGCCCGACCCGTCGTCCTGCGCACCGGGACGGTCCCGGCGCGTGCCTGCTGCGTTCAGCCGTCCGAGACGGATGTCAGGAGCTCGCGCACCGTCTCCGGCGCACCGCTGAGGACCACGAGGTCCACCCGGCGGTTCGCCGCGAGCGACGCGTCGTCGAGCCCTTGCGCGATCGGCCGGGCGTCGCCGTACCCGATGGCGGAGATCCGCCGGCCCGGCATCCCGTCGCGCTCGACGAGGTGCCGCAGCACCTGCGTCGCCCGGTCCGCCGACAGCTCCCAGTTGGTCGCGTACCGCGAGCCCGCGGGCAGCACGTTGGCGTGCCCCTCGATCGCGATCTGCTCCTGCAGCCCGACGAGCGTGGGTGCCGCCGCGTCGAGCACCTGGTGGGCGGTGGGCGTCAGCTCGGCCCGCGCCGGGGCGAAGAAGACGTCGTTCGCGATCAGCCCCATGACCAGGCCGCGCTCGTCGATGCGGAACTTCACGAACGCGTCCAGGCCCTGCGACTGCAGCTGGGTGCGGATCTCGTCCCGGATCTCCTCCAGGTGCCCCGCCTCCGCGCGGGCGGCGGCCACGAGAGCCTCCTCCGCGTCGGTCGTCGGCTGCGGCTGCGGGTCGATCACGTTGGTGCCCTGCTGGCCCAGGCCCTCGTCGGCGGAGACGAGGTCGGACGAGCCGCTGGCCTCCTGCTCGGTGAGGGCGCTGACGGCGTCGAGCACGTCGGGGTTGCCGTCGAGCACCGCGACCGACTGGCTCGCGTCGCCGAAGCCCGCCGCGAGCGACTGCTTGAGCTCGACGTACTTCTGCTGGTCCACCTGGCTGATCGCGAAGAGCACGATGAACAGGGCCATGAGGACCGTGATCATGTCGGCGTACGAGACGAGCCACCGTTCGTGGTTCTCGTGCTCCTCCTCGTGACCGCCCTTGCGCCGCCCCTTGGGGGCGTGGCCGCTCACGCGGCCTCCTTCTCGGCGGCCTTCTCGCCGCCCGGGGGCAGCAGGCTGCGCAGCCGCTCGCCGACCGTGCGCGGGTTCGCGCCGGCCTGCACGGCCAGCAGCCCCTCGAGCGTGACCTCCATCTGCGCGCACTCCATGTCGGAGATTCGCTTGATGCGGGCGGCGAACGGCAGCCAGACGACGTTGGCCGACAGGATGCCCCACAGGGTGGCGACGAACGCGGCCGCGATCATGTGGCCCAGCGACGACGGGTCGGCCAGGTTCTCCAGCACGTGCACCAGCGAGATGACGGTGCCGATGATGCCGATCGTCGGGCCGTAGCCGCCCATGTCGGTGAAGTACTTGGCGTGCATCCGGTCCTGGGTGCGCTTCGAGGCGATCTTGTCCTCGAGGATGATCCGCAGGTCCTCGGGGTCGGTGCCGTCGATCGCGGCCTGCAGCCCCTGGCGCAGGAACGGGTCGTCGATGTCGCGCGCGGCGTCCTCGAGAGCCAGGAGCCCTTCGCGGCGGGCGCGCTCCGACAGCCCGACGATCGTCTCGACGGTCTTGCCGGGGTCGGGCGCCTTGCTGAACAGCGCCTTCGGGACCGCCTTGTAGGAGCCGATCACGTCCTTGAGGGTGTGGCCCGCGATGCCGACCGCGATCGTGCCGCCCCACACCAGGATCAGCGGCGCGGGGAGGAAGATCGACATCGGGTCCGCGCCCTCAAGGATCATCATGGTGAAGATCGCGGCGAGGGCGGCGACGAGGCCGATGAGGCTGGCGGGATCCATCACACGCTCCTCGGTCGCAGGGGGACGGGCGGGGGGGCGGGCTCGCCGTCGGCCTCGGGGGCGGGGACGAGCTCCATGCGGGGGCCGCGGTCGATCTCGCGGGAGCGGGCCAGCAGGCCGGCGCGGTACGCGGTGATCAGCTCGATGACCTCGTCGAGAGGCTCGCGGACGATGAACTTCGTGCCGTCGATGAGCGTGAGGATCGTGTCGGGCGCACGGTCCACACGCTGGATGAGGTCCGGGTTCACCCCGAACTGGCCTCCGTTGAGGCGCGTCACGACGATCACGGCGAGTCCCGTCCCTGGTCACCTGGTGCCGGCGGCGGCGGTGTGCCGCCGGACCCGTCCGTGGGTCCTGGCACCCACCCCATCGGCGGGCGGCCGGTGCTGTTGAGAGGTCGTGCGGGCGGACGGGCGGCGGCCGCCGTCACGTCTGGAAGGCCCAGTGCCACGGCTCGCGCGGCGTGTCCTCGGCGAACCCGTACGCGCCGGCGTTCTGGCGCATCCACGCCTGCGCCTTCGCGTCGAGGTCGAGGTCCACGGCCATGCCCCACCCGTGGTCGGACGTGCCCGGGGCGGCCGCGAGCCCGCCCTGGGAGTACAGGCCCTTGCGTCGCACCAGGTCCACCTGCGTCTCGTACGTGCGGTACGAGTCGGTGATGCCGATGTCGACGCCCTGGGCCTGCGCGGCCGCGAGGAGCTTCTCGAGCTGACGGGCGGCGGGCTCGAACAGACGGTGCCCGGTGTCGCCGACCGCGGAGACCGCGGCCTCGGGCAGCCGGCCGTTCTCGTGCCCGGCCAGCGCCACGGGCAGGGGGTCGCCGTTGATGCGGGTCTCCCCCGACGGCGCGAGGTCCGCGGCGGACAGCGTCGACGTGCTCGTGCTGGTGCCCGCGCCGACCTGCTCCTCGAGCACCGAGGCGAACGCCGCCCCGGCGGCCGTCGACGTGGTGCCCGAGGCACCCGTGACGGCCGCCGACGACATGCCGGTGACCAGCTGCTCGATCTGCGAGACGCGCGCCGCGAGCGCGGCGATCCCCTCCATGTCGTCCCCCCGTCAGCCCGCGCGTCAGCGCTTGAGGTTGACGAGCTCCTGGAGGAGCTCGTCGGAGGTCGTGATGACACGGGAGTTCGCCTGGAAGCCGCGCTGGGCGACGATCAGGTTGGTGAACTCGCTCGACAGGTCGACGTTCGACATCTCGAGCGCACCGCCCGCGAGCGAGCCGCGGCCGCCCTGGCCGGCCGCGCCCAGCGCCGCCTCGCCCGAGTTGACGGTCGTGCGGAACAGCGACCCGCCGGCCTTCTCCAGGCCCGCCGGGTTGGTGAACGAGCCCAGCGCGATGCGCCCGATGACCTGCTTCAGCGAGTTCGAGAACGACCCGACGATGGTGCCGTCCGCGTTGAGCGAGAACGACTGGAGCACACCGGCGGCCTGGCCGTCCTGCGAGACGGCCTGCGTCGTCTCCAGGCCCGCGAAGCCCGTCATGGCCGACAGGTCGACGTCGACGCCGCCGACGGTCAGCGTCGTCGGGGCGGTGATCGCACCGGTCGTCGCGTCGAACGTCATCGCCGCGGGGGCGACGGTCGCGGTGCCGTCGGTCGCGCCGACGTCCCAGCCGGTGGCCGTCTTGGTGAACGTCAGCTCGAGCTCGCGCTCGTTGCCCGTGGCGTCGTACACCGAGATGGCCCGGGTGAGCACGGTGCCGGTGTCCTCGGCCTGGTCGAGGTTGCCGCTGAACACGGCGTTCTGCGTGGCGACGGCCGCCATGAGCGTGCCGGCCGGCACCCGCAGGTCCGTCAGCGGGCCGTTGGTGTCGACGACCCCGTTGACGGCCGCCCACCCCTGCACGAGCGCGCCCTCGCCGGGCAGCACCATCTGGCCCGTCGCGTCGAAGTCGAACGACCCGGCACGCGTGTAGAACTGCTCGGCGCCCTTGCGGACGACGAAGAACCCGTCGCCCTGGATCATCATGTCGGTGCTGCGGCCCGTGAGCTGCGAGGCGCCCTGCGTGAAGCTCGTGGTGATGCCCGCGACGCGCACGCCGAGGCCCACCTGCGCGGGGTTGGTGCCGCCGACGCCCGCCTGGGCGCCGCCCGCGTTCTGGATGACCTGGCTGAGGGTGTCCTGGAACTGGATCTGCGAGGACTTGAAGCCCGTGGTGTTGACGTTGGCGATGTTGTTGCCGGTGACGTCGAGCATGGTCTGGTGGCTGCGCAGGCCGGAGATGCCGGAGAAGAGCGAACGGAGCATGGTCGGTTCCTTTCGAGGGTGGCCGCGTCAGGCGGTCGTCGTGGAGGAGCCGGTGCCCGCGGAGGCGTCGGCGTCGGGGGTGGTCGTGGAGGACGTGCGGGTCACGGAGGAGACGGAGTCGAGCGGCAGCTCGGTCTCGCCGATGCGGACGACCGGGACGGCGCCGGAGTAGGAGACGGAGTCGACGAGGCCGCTCTGGGTGACGCCGTCGCCGTCGACCCACGTGACCTTCTGGCCGACGAGCTGGGCGGCGTTGGACCGCATCTGCAGGGCGAACGCCTCGCGCTGGGTGTCGGCGAGCTCGACCAGCGCCTCCATCATCGACATCTGCGACGTCTGGGTCATGAGCTGCGAGGAGTCCATGGGGGCGCTCGGGTCCTGGTTGCGCAGCTGCGTGACGAGCAGCTCGAGGAACGCCTGCTTGTCGAGCTCCCCGTTGGACGCGGTCGTGGACGCGGTCGTCGAGGTCGCCGCCGTCCGGTCGGTGGTCAGGTAGGACACGTCGATGCTCACGTCAGCCTCCGGCTCACAGGACGAGGTCGAGGCCGCCACGGCGGGCGGTCGCGGGGTCGGGTGCCGGGGTGGTCGGCACGGTGCCGGCCCGGTCGGTGGTGCCGTCGCCGGGGCGGTGCCCGGCGGCGGACCGGTCGGAGGTGCCGCGCCCGGTCGACGCGTCACCCGCCTGCTGCTGGGCGCGCCCGGCGTCGCCGCCGGACAGCCCCACGTCGGCCTTGAGGCCGGCGGCCTGCAGGTCGCGGCGCAGGTCGGCGAGCGAGCCCTTGAGGGCCTCGCGCGCCGCCTCCGACGCACCCGCGAGCTCGAGCCGCACCCCGTCGCCGGAGATGTGCGCGACGACCCGCACGGGGCCGAGGTTCTCCGGGTCGACGGGGACGGTCAGCACGTGCTTGCCCTGGTCGAGGCCGCCCACGTGGCGCAGCCGCGCACCGAGCTGCTCGGCGAGCGGGACGGGGACCGTCGCCGCCGGTGCGGGTGCCGGCGCGGGGGCGGCGGCGGGCGCCGGGGCCTGCGCGGCCGGTGCCGGGGAGGCCGCGGTGACCGCGCCGGGTGCGGCGTCGACCCGCACCGCGACGTCGGGCGTCGCCGGTGCCGTCGGCGCGGCCGGCGCCCGGCCCGCGCGCGGCGACTCGTCGGTCGCGAGCGGCGCCGCAGCGGCCGGGGTCGCGGCGGCGGGCGTGGTGCCTGCGGACGCGGTGCCGGTGGTGCCCGCCGAGGCGGTGCCCGCAGGTGCGGCGCCGGCGGGCGCGGCGGCGTCCGCCGAGCCCTGCTCGCCGGCCGCGGGAGCAGCCACCGGGGCGGGAGCCGCCGGGGCGGCGACCCCGGCCGGGGTCGTGGTGGCGGCGCCGGCGGGCAGCGGCGTCGCCGCGGCGACGGTGCCGCCCTCGGCCGCCGTCGCCGGCTCGCCCGCGGGTGCCGTCGGCGCGACGGGCTGGCCCGCGAGCTGCTGGGCGGCCACCTGCTGGGCGGTCACCTGCTGGGCCGCGAGCTGCTGGGCGGTGAGCGCCACGACCGTCGGTGCCGCCGCGGGCGCCGTCGTGCCCTCACCGGCACCTGCGGCGGTCGGCGTGGACGTGGGCGCGGCCTCGGTCGCGGCGTCGTCCGTCGCGCCGGTGCCCGTCGCGGGCTCCGAGGACGGACCGTCGGCGGCAGGCCGGGCACCGGTGCCGGACGCACGGTCACCGGCACGGTCGGCCGCGGCGTCGGACGCCCGGTCGGACGCGCGCTCGTGCGGGCGGGAGGCCGACGGCCGGTCGGCGGCGGGGCCCATCTCGGCCTGCAGGGCGTCGGCGAACCCGCCCTCGGACGAGCGCGACGACCCGGCGGCCGGGGTGCGCGCCGGGGTCGGCGCCTGCACGGGCAGGAGCATCGTGGTCATGACGTCACCCCCGCGAAGGAGGCGAGCGTGCGGGCCTGGGCGGAGGCCGCCGCAGCCGTCGGCGCCGCGTCCGGCAGCACGCGGCGGATCGTCGTCGGCTCCGCGTACACGTCGCGGACCGTCACGGTCTTCCCCGGGCGTGGTGCGTCGATCATCTTGCCCTCCCCCACGTAGATGCCGATGTGCGAGCCGCCGCCGAGGACCACGAGGTCCCCGGGCCGGGCGTCGTCCAGCGACGGGACCTCGGTGCCCGTCGTCATCTGCTCGCGGGCCGTGCGCGGCACACCCGTGACGCCGATGTCGGCGAGCGAGCGCTGCACCAGGCCCGAGCAGTCGAAGCCGCCCTCGGCGAGGGACTCCCCGCCCCACACGTACGGCTGCCCCAGGTAGGCGCTCGCGGCCGCGACGAGCGCGTCCCCCGTGGCACCGCCGGCGGCGGGCGCGGGTGCGGCAGCCGTCGGAGCTGCGGTCGGCGGTGCCGCTGCCGTGGGCACGGTCGTGGTCGACGCCGCGGCGGGCGAGGTGGTGGTCGAGGCGGCGGTCGCGCCCGTGGCCAGGCCGAGGGCCGCGGCGAACGCCTCCGTGGACGCGGCCGACGGGGCCGCCGCGGCGGTCGCCCGCACGGACGTCGGCACCGGTGCCTGCACGAACGCCCGGATCTCCGCGACCCGGCCCAGCATCGCCACGACGCCGCTCACGAGGCACCCCCGTCACCGGGAGGCGCCGTCGGGTCGACCCGACGGCCCGCGACCTCGTCGAGCGCCGCCTGCTCGGCGCGCCCCTCCTCGGTCGCGACCTGCTCGACGTGCTTCTCCTCGAGGCGCTCGACGGCCCGGGTCCGGGTCCGCGCGGCGGTCCAGCGCTGCTGCTTGTCGGCGACCACGTGGTCGGCGCGGTCCACGTCGTCGGTGTGCTCGACGAGCAGCGACGACAGCGCGACGCGTGCCGCGACGGCCGCCTGCCAGGCGGCGAGGTCCGCGGCGGCCGGCGGCTGCCACGAGCCGAGACGCTCGGCCGTGCGGCCGGCGCGCTCGGCGGCGCTGCGCTGGTCGCGGCGGGCCGCGGCGAGCTCGCCGACGGCCTGGTCCTCGGCCATCGCCCGCAGGCGCAGCAGGCCGGCGAGCGGGAACGGGCGGCTCATGACTCTCCCATCGCGTGCACGAGGGCGCGCAGGTGCTGCCACGACGCGGCCGCGGGTGCGGCCTCGTCCATGCCCTGGCGCAGGAACGCGTCGATCGCGTCGGCGTGCGCCACGGCCGTGTCGACCTTCGGGTTCGACCCGGCGACGTACGCGCCGACGTCGAGCAGGTCCTGGGCCTGGCGGCGGGCCGCCATGACCGCGCGCAGCCGGGCGGCGTCCGCCCGCTGCTCGGGCGTCGAGACGCGGCCCGCGACGCGGGACACCGAGCCGAGCGCGTCGACCGACGGGAAGTGCCCGGACACCGCCAGGCGGCGGTCCAGCACGACGTGACCGTCGAGGATGGAGCGCGCCGCGTCGGCGATGGGCTCGTTGTGGTCGTCGCCGTCGACCAGGACCGTGTACAGGCCGGTGACGGAGCCGGTGGGGCCGGTGCCGGCCCGCTCGAGCAGCTGCGCGAGCAGCGAGAACGTGCTCGGCGGGTACCCGCGGGTGGCGGGCGGCTCGCCGACGGACAGGCCGATCTCGCGCTGCGCCATGGCCACGCGGGTCAGGGAGTCCATCATCAGCACCGCGTGCGAGCCCTGGTCGCGCAGGTGCTCGGCGATGCGGGTCGCCACGAACGCCGAGCGCAGCCGCACCAGCGGGGGCTGGTCGGACGTCGCGACGACGACGACGGACCGCGCCAGGCCCTCGGGGCCCAGGTCGTCCTCGAGGAACTCGCGGACCTCACGGCCGCGCTCGCCGACGAGGGCGATCACGGAGACCTCGGCCTCGGTGCCGCGGGCGATCATCGACAGCAGGCTCGACTTGCCGACGCCGGAGCCGGCGAACAGGCCGAGGCGCTGGCCGCGGCCGGCGCTGACGAGGGTGTCCAGGACGCGCACGCCCAGCGGCATCGGGGTGTCGACGCGGGCGCGGTCCAGCGGGTGCGGCGCGGCGCCGTCCATCGGGGCCCACGCCTCGACGTCCAGCGGGCCCTTGCCGTCGATGGGGCGGCCCAGCCCGTCGAGCACGCGCCCGAGCAGCCCGCGACCGACCGGCACGCGCAGCCCGGTGCCGTGCCCGCGGACCGGCAGGCCCGCGCGCAGGCCGTGCGTGGCGGCGAGCGGCATGCAGCGCGACGTGCCGCCGGAGGTCGCGACGACCTCGGCCGGCACGGCGTCGGCGCCCTCGCCGATGGTCACGAGGTCGCCCACGGCGGCGTCGGCGCCCGCGACCTCGACGGCCAGGCCGACGACGGCACGGACGGTGCCGACGACCTCGGGCCGGGCGGCGTCGACCGCGCGGCCCCAGCGGGGGGTCGCGACGGCGCGGGTCAGGGTCGGGGTGCTCACAGGTCCCCCAGCGCCGCGCGGGCGCGCTCGACGGCGGCGGTCAGCCGGGCGTCGACGTGGCCGTCGGCGTGCTCGGCGACCGCGTCGCCCGGGGCGAGGGTCGGGTCGGCGACGACGCGGACGTCCTCGCCGAGGTCGGTGCCGGCCACGGCCTGCGCGTCGCGCGGGTGCAGGTGCACCACGACGGGCCCGGCGGGGGTACGGGCGGCCAGCGCACGGCCGAGCGCGGCCTGCGCGGAGCGGCCCGCGTCGGACAGCTCGACGCCCAGCAGGGCGACGGCGAGCTCGACGGCGGCGGCGTGCACGGCGTCGAGGCAGTCGGCGAGCACCGGCTCCTCGCGGCGCTGCGCGGCCTGCGCGGCGACGGTCAGCGCGGCCACGGCGGCGGCGTGCTGCGCGGCCCGGGCGCCCTCGGCGGACGCGGCCCGGCCGGCGGCCAGCGCTGCCTCCGAGGCGGCCTGGGCGGCGGCGCGGCGCGCACCGGCGGCGTAGCCGGCGGAGTACCCCGCGGCGAAGCCGGCGGCACGGTTCGCGGTCGCGCCGGGAGCCGCGGGGTCGCCGGGGGCCGTGAGGGCGACGAGGCGCGCCGCCCGCTCGGCGGGCACGGTCACGGCCGTGCGGTCCGGCGCGGTCCGCGGCAGGGGGACGAAGTCGAGGTCAGGCAACGTACTCGTCCTCTCCCTCGCGGCGCACGACGATCTGGCCGTTCTCCTCCAGGCGGCGGATGACCTGCACGATCGCCGCGCGGGCCTCCTCGACCTGGGAGAGGCGGACGGGGCCGAGCATGTCGATCTCCTCGACGAGGTTCTCGCTGGCCCGCTCGGACATGTTGCGCAGGATCTTGTCGCGCACGTCGTCGCCGACGCCCTTGAGCGCGACCGACAGCGACGACGTCTCGACCTCGCGCAGCACGAGCTGCACGGCGCGGTCCTCGAGCAGCGTGACGTCCGCGAACACGAACATCAGGCTGCGGACCTCCTCCGCGAGCGCCTGGTCGCGCTCGGACAGGCCCTCGAGGATCGCCTTCTCCGTGCCGGGGTCGGCGCGGTTGATGATCTCGACGAGGGGCTTCACCCCGCCGACGGCGGACATCTCGCGCGGGGTCAGCACGGTCGACGCCTTGCGCTGCAGGGACTCGGCGACGACGCTGACGACGTCCGGCGAGGCCCGCTCCATGAGGGCGATGCGGTGCGCGACGTCGCCGCGCATGTCGCCCGGCAGGCCGGCGAGGATCGCCGACGCGTGCTCGGGGCGCAGGTGCGCGAGCACGAGCGCGACGGTCTGCGGGTGCTCGCCGTCCAGCAGCGACGCGATCTGGCGGGCGTCGGCCTGCTGGAGGAACTCGAACGAGCTCCCCGCCAGCGAGGACTGCAGGCGCTCCATCATCGAGCTGGCGCGCTCGGCGCCCATGGACGCCTCGAGCAGGTGCTGGGCCAGCGGCATGCCGCCGCCGAGCGCCGGGCCGATCGAGGTCGCGTCGTAGAACTCCTCGATGACCTGGTCGGCCATCGACTGCTCGACGCGCTCCATGCGCATGATCTCGGACGTGAGGTCCTCGATCTCCTGCTCCTCGAGGCGCGACATGATCCGCGCGGCCCGCTCCTTGCCGAGCTGCATGAGCACGACGGCGGCCTTCTGCGTCCCGGTGAGCATCAGCGGCGTCCCGTCGGCGTCATCCACCCGCGCAGGAGGTCCGCGACCTCGCCCGGGTCGTCGTCGGCGAGGGCCGTGAGCTCGGCCCGCTTGATGGCGGCGGTGTCGGGCACGACCGGCTCGGGCGCCGGCGGGAGCACCGGCAGGGCGTCCTGGTCGGGGCCGTCGAGCGGGACGACGGGCAGCGCCGCGGCCGCGTCGAGCTGGCCCAGGTCGACCGCCTCGCGGCGGGCCTTGCGCGAGCGCCGGGCCAGCACGATCGCGATGATGATGACCGCGAGGAGCACGAGCCCGCCGATGGCGCCCTGCCGGATGAGGTCCTGCTGCGCGGCGGCGGCCTCGGCGGCCTCGGCGGCGGCGAGCGCCTCCTCGGCGGCCTGCGCGGTCGCGGTGTCGAACTGCAGGCGCTGGACGGAGAGCTGGTCGCCGCGGTCCGCGTCGATCCCGACGGCGGCGGCGACCGCGGCCTCGAGGGCCGGCATGTCGACGGCCGCACCGGCGACCTCGTCGATCAGCACCGAGACGGACTGGCGCTGCACGACGCCCGCGGGCTGCTGGGTGACCTCGGTGGTCTTGTTGACCGAGTTCGTGACGTCCTCGGACTCGGTGCGGTACGTGCCCGTGCCACCGGCGGCACCGTCGGGCACGGCGATGTTGTCCGGGCCGAGGACACCCGTGGCGCTGCCGCCGGTGCCCTCGTACTCCTCGACGGTCGTCGACGACGCGAGCGGGGGGACGTCCTCCGGCTGGGAGAACTCCTCGGTGGTGCGCTCGGTGGTCGCGGTGTCGAGCTCGGCGGAGACGTTGACCGTCGCGTTGCCCACCCCGACGAGCGGGTCGAGCATCGCCTGGACGGCGAGGCGCGTGCGCTCCTCGTACTCGGCGGTCTTGCTGTCGGCCAGGCCGGCGGTGACGCCCTCGCCGACGGCGGACAGCACGGCGCCGCTGGAGTCGATCACGGCGACGTCGGTCGGCTCCATGCCGTCGACGCCGGCGGAGACGAGGTGGACGATCGACTGGACCTGGTCGGCGGTGAGGGTCTGGCCGGCGCGCGTGCGGACGAACACCGACGCCGTGGGCGTCTGCTGCTCCTCGACGAACACGGTCTCCTCGGGGATCGCGAGCTTCACGGTCGCGGTCTCGACGCCCTCGATGGCGCCGACGGTGCGGGCGAGCTCGCCCTCCATCGCGCGCTGGTAGGTGGTCTGCTGCTGGAACTCCGAGGCCGTCATCGGCATGGAGTCGAGCAGCGAGTACCCGGCGCCGTCCGCGTCGGCCGGCAGGCCCGCGGCCGCCATGGCGATGCGCTGCTCGTACACGGCCTCGGCGGGCACGAGGACCGTGGACCCGCCGTCGCCGAGCTCGTAGGCGACGCCCGAGGCGTTGAGCTGCTCGACCACGGCCGACGCGTCGGTGCCCGACAGGCCCGAGAACAGCGGCGTGAGGGTCGGGCGCGACATCCAGCTCGACAGCGCGACGGCGCCGAGCACGAGGACGGCGACCCCGATGAGCGCGAGCGTGCGCTGCGCGAGCGAGAACCCCTGGACCGCGCCGGACAGGCGGCCCATCAACGACTTGACCTGCTCGGCCATCAGACCTGCATCCTCATGATCTCGGTGAACGCCTCGACGGCCTTGTTGCGCACGGTGGCGGTGAGCTCGAGCGCGAGCGACGACTGCGCGGACGCGACCGTGTAGTCGTGCACGTCGTCGAGGTCACCGGTGACGGCCTGGACGGCCAGCTGCTGGGAGGTCGACTGCATCTGCTGCAGCTGGTCGACCGAGCCGAGGACCGACGCGAAGTCGACCCCGGAGGCGGACCCGGCCGCGGCGGCGGGCTCGACCTGGCCGAGCACCGCGGCGGGCTGGACGCCGGTCACGCCGGCGACGGGGGCGATGGCCATCAGGAGCGTCCGATCTGGAGGGCGGCCTCGTACGTGGCCTTGGCACGGTCGACCACGGCGGCGTTCGCCTGGTACCCGCGCTGGGCCATGATCAGCTGCGTCATCTGCGAGGACATGTCGATGTCGGGGTAGCGCACGTAGCCCTCCTCGTCGGCCAGGGGGTGGTCGGGCTCGTAGACCATCCGGCCCTCCGCGCTGCCGAGGGCGATGCCGGCGACCTGCACGCCGCCGTCGCCGCCGGTCATCTCCTGGGCGACGACGTAGCGCGCCTGGAAGGCGGCCTCGTCGCTGGAGCGGACGGTGTTCGCGTTCGAGAGGTTGTCCGACACGGCGTCCAGCCACTTGCGGTGGACGGTCATGCCGGTGCTCGCGATGCCGATGGCACCGAAGATCGTCATCAGGAGGTCCTCATCGCGGTGCGGACGGAGGAGAAGGTGCCGGACACGGCCTGCGTGGCCAGCTGGTAGCGCAGGTTGGTGTCGACGTTGAGGAGCGTCTCGGCGTCGAGGTTGACGTTGTTGCCGTCCTCGCGCGTGGGCTCCAGGGAGCGGGAGACGCTGGCCTGCGCGGCCCCGTCGCCCCGCCCGACGGCGGCGGCGAGCTCGTCCTCGAACTGCACCCGCTGGGCCTGGTAGCCCGGGGTCTGCAGGTTCGCGACGTTGTCCGCGATGACGCGCTGGCGCAGCGCCAGCCCGTCGAGCGCGCTGTTGAGCGCGACGTAGCTCACGGAGTCGAACATGCCCATGGCAGGGACCACCTCACCGACGACGGTGCTTCGGGGGGCGGCCGATCCGTGGCCTGGGGTGTGAGCGATCCGTGCTCCCCCCGCCCATCGGACGGGGTGCCGGGGGTGTGAGCGGTTCGGGCGCCGGTCCTCGGGTGAGGAGGTCCTTTCACCCGGGTGGACCAGCGCGGGCGACCGGGTCGTCCCCGGACGCCCGGTTCTCAGCCCTGGGTGTCGAGGTAGACGGGCACCGCGGGGGTGCGCGCCTCGATCGTGCGGGTCGCGTGCAGGTGCCGGCGGCTGACGACGACGGCCTGCGCGATGCGTGCGGCGGCGTCGAGCTGGCGGTCGAGCAGCGCCTGGGCGCGGTCGCGCAGCGGCAGGGGCAGGGCCCCCAGGCCCGACGGCGGGCGCCACGCGGCGGCGCGGGCGACCTCGGCCACGTCGGGCAGGTGGGCGGCGTCGAGGAGACGCTCGGCGGACTCGACGTCGAGCTCCAGGTCGTGCAGCGCCTGCTCCCAGCGGGCGTGCCAGACGTCCTCGTCGGGCGCGGCCACGGCCAGCACCTCAGCCGACCCCGAGCAGGCCCGTGCCGGTGCTCTGCGCGAGGGGTGCGGCGGGGGTGACGGGGGCGGCCGGGGCCTGGGCGCGCGCGACGGAGTCGGCGGCCTCGTGCCACGTCAGCGCGAGCGGCTCGATGATCTCCCGGCACCCGGCCACGCGGGCGACGTCGCCGGTGCCGGCGGCGCCGATGAGCTCGGTGAGCAGGTACGTGTAGATCGACAGGAGGCGGTCGCCGCCGTCCCACTCGCCGGTGTCGAGGCTGGAGACGAGCTCGGCGACGATCTCCTGCGCGTGCGCGAGGTGCTGCGTCGCGTCGGGCCGGCGGCCCTCCTCGAGGGCGAGCCGGGCACGGTCGACGTCGAGGAGCAGCCGGTCGTAGAGCATCGTCAGCAGGCGCGCGGGGCTGGCCGTCTCGACGGCGGCGGCGACGTACCGGGTACGTGCGTCGTACATGGCTCCTCCGGTGGTTCAGCGGCGGGTCACCCGGGGGCGGGCCCCGCGCGGTGCCGTCAGGACGACGACGACGACCCGGTCAGCGAGGCCAGCTGGCTCGCGAGGTACGAGGACTGCGACTGCAGGTTCGACAGCGTGACCTCGAGGGCCGCGTACTGCCGCTCCAGGGACGTGCGGCGCATGGCGAGGCGGTCGTCCCAGTCGTCGATGCGCGCGCCGAGGTCCTTGACGGTGTCCTGCTGGGACGTCACGGCCTGCGTGATCGTGCCGGTCTGCGCGTCCGAGGCGCTCTTCGCGGTCTGCGCGAGCCGGTCGGCGACGCCCTGGACGACCTTCTGGACCTTCTCCGGGTCGGCGGCCATCGCGGACGTGAACTTCGCGTCGTCGAACGTGAAGGTGCCGTCGCGGCCGATGACGATGCCGACGTCCGCGGGCGAGACGCCGTCGACGGGCAGCGAGCCCTCCGAGAGCATCCGCTGCTGGAGCAGCCGGACCGTCGCGTCGCCCGAGAGCGGGCCGCCCGAGACGACCGTGCGGCCGTCGGAGTCGGTCGTGGTCGAGGACCTCGTCCGCGACGTGATCTCGGTGAGCACGGTGTTGAGGTTGGCCACGAGCCCGGACGCGAGCGACTTCACCGCGGCCTGGTCGCGTGCCACGGTGACGGTGAGGTCCGCGGCGCCGACGGCCGTCGCCTCGGTGACCGTGAGGTCGACGCCGGTCATGACGTCCTCGAACGTGTTCGACGACGACGTCAGCGTCTGCTGGGCGGCGGTGCCCGGGAACAGGACGAGGGAGGCGTCCGAGGCGGCGCGGACCTGGTCCAGCGTCAGCGCCGTCGTGCCCGAGGTGCCCTCGTAGCTCACGGTGAAGGCGTTGTCGGCACCGGTCTCCCGGCCCGTCAGCTGCAGGCGGTACGTGGTGTCGCCGGTCGGGACGCCGTTGCCGTCGAGCACGTTGACCTTGACGGCCGTGGCGGTGACCCCGGTGCCGGAGGCGTTGAACGCGTCGACGACGTCGGCGACGGAGGTGCTGGCCGCGGTGACGGTGGTGGTCTCGCCGTCGCGGGTGATCGTGAACGTGGGGGTGCCCGACGCGTACGCGGCGTCGGCCGGCAGCGTGGTCAGGGAGGCCTGCGAGGCGGCCACCGCGCCGACGCGGAACGACAGCGTGCCGGGGGTGGCGGTCGCCGAGGTGGAGACGGTCGCACCGGGCGCCGTGACGCCGGTCTGCGTGATCGTGCCCTTGACGGCCTGCCAGGACTCGGTCTTGGCGGCCTTGGTCGCGTGCTCGGCGAGCGAGGAGACCTTGGTGTTGAGGGACTGCAGGATGGTCACGAGCGACGACGCCGTCGACTGCTTGGTCTTGAGCAGGGACTGGTTGCCCGACTCGAGGGTGAGCAGGCTGTCGATCAGCGCGGCCGTGTCCAGCCCGCTGACGATCCCGTCGATCGCTGCCATCCGTACCTCTCCCTGGTCCGGCACCGGGCCGTGCCCGGTGCTGCGGGTCCTGCTGGTCCTGCGGTGCGGCCGCCGGCCGGCCCCGTGGTGCGGGGCCGGCCGACGACGCAGCAGCGGCGGTGGCCAGGACGGGTGCGTCCTGCCCACCGCCGCTGCGTCGTGCGGGTCCTGCTGGTCGTGCGGTCCTGCGTGCGGCGGTCAGCGACCGCCCGTGCTCACTGGAGGAGCGAGAGCACCGACTGCGGCAGGTTCTTCGCCTGGGCGAGCATCGCGGTGCCGGCCTGGGAGAGGATCTGCGAGCGGGTGAACTGCACCATCTCCTGCGCCATGTCGGTGTCGCGGATGCGGCTCTCCGACGCGGACAGGTTCTCGACCGACACGTTGAGGTTGTTGATGGTGTGGTCGAACCGGTTCTGCACGGCACCGAGCTGCGAACGGACCGAGGAGACCTCGGTGATCGCGGCGTCGATCAGGTCGATCGCCTCGGTGGCACCGGACGCCTGCGCGAAGCTGGGCTCCGTCAGGGCGGCCTCGGCGGCCGACGCGGTGGCGCCCGGGGTGGCGCCGGTGAAGACGAGGCCGGCGGTGCCGGTCGCGTCGACCGTGAGCGCACCCGTGCCGAAGACCTCGTCGGCCTTCGCCTCGATCAGCGCGGCGGCCGAGGCGGAGTCCGTGGCGGTGCTGAAGTCGACCGACGCCAGGTCGAGGGACTTCGAGCCGATGGAGATCGTGCCGTTGAGCGCCGCGAACTTGGTCACGTCGTCGTCGGAGTAGTCCGTCGCGGCGTCGACCGTGAGCTCGGCGGCCGTGCTGGCGGCGGCGGCCGTCGTGAGCGTGGCGGTCTTGGCGTTGGACGCCGCGGCCGTCACGTCGACCCCGTCGACGCCCAGGCCCACGGCCGAGAGGCCCTGGTTGCTGGCCGTGCGGACCGAGACCGTGATCTTGTCCTGCGCGTCGGTGTTCGCGCCGACCTGGAACACGCCGGAGTAGTTGCCGTCCAGCAGCTTGGTGCCGTTGAACTGCGTGGTGTCGGAGATGCGGGTCAGCTCGGTCTTGAGCTGGTCCATCTCGTCCTGGATGTTGCCCTTGGCGGAGGTCGAGAGACCACCGTCGTTGGCGGCCTGCACCGACAGCGTGCGCATGCGCTGCAGGATCGAGTGCGTCTCGGTGAGCGCGCCCTCAGCGGTCTGGACGACGGAGATGCCGTCCTGGGCGTTGCGGACGGCCTGCTTGGTGCCGCCGATCTGCGAGCGCAGACCCTCGGAGATCGCGAGGCCCGCGGCGTCGTCGGCCGCGCGGTTGATGCGGAGGCCGCTGGAGAGCTTCTCGAGCGACTTCGACAGGTCGTTCTGGGTCGTGCCCAGGTTGCGGTACGCGTTCAGTGCGGCGACGTTGGTGTTGATCGAGAGAGCCATCGTTCTTCTCCTCCTTGAGGGGGTTCAGGGCCGGCCCGTCCATGGGCACACCCCGCCTATCGGGACCCCGCCGCCGGTTGTGAGGAGTCGGGCGAGAAGTTTTTTCCCGCACCTCGTCCGCACCGTCGGCGGGGGTGGTTCAGGCGACGCCGCGCACCACGGGTGCGGCAGCCGGCGCCGGGCGCTGGGTGGGCACGGTGCCCTCGGGCGCGGCGGGCGCCAGGGCGGCGCGGGCCGCGATCGCGGCGAAGTAGCCCTGGCGTCGCCGCTCGGCGACGCCGTCGGGGCGCTCGGGGGCCGGCACGAGGTCCGGGTCGAACGCGGTGTTGAGCCCGTCGCGCAGGAGCGTGAGCGCCTCGGTGCGCAGCTGGCTGATCCGTGACTGCGTGACGCCGAGCTCGGCGGCGACGTCGGCGACGGTGCGGTCCTCGAGGTAGAGGCCGGCGACGACGACGCGCAGGCGCTCGGGCAGCACGTCGACGGCGGTGCGCAGCCAGTGCACCCGCTCGGACGCGATGAGCGACTCCTCGGGGGTCTGCTGGTCGTCGCGGACGGTCTCGGCCACGCCGCTGTCGGGCAGGTCGAGGGACAGGACGCGGCGCTCGGCGGCGGCGCGGGTGGCGTCGACGGTCGAGACGTCGGTGCCGAGGGCCGCGGCGAGCTCGTCGCGCGTGGGCGTGCGGCCGAGGGTGGCGTGCAGCCGCTCGGCCGCCTGGTCGAGCTCGCGCCCGCGGCGGCGGGTGCCGCGGCTGGCCCAGTCCATGGAGCGCAGCTCGTCGAGCAGCGCCCCCTTGATCCGCAGCGACGCGTACCGCGCGAACGGCACGTTGGTCGACGGGTCGTAGGCACGCGCGGCCTGCACGAGCGCGAGGTAGCCGGCGGAGGCCAGCTCGTCCCTCGACACGCTGGGCGGGACGCGGTGCAGCATCTCGGTGACGTTGTAGCCGACGAGCGCCATGTGTGCGAGGGCGAGGTCGTCGGCGGTGGTGTGCGTGCTCACGCTGGTCCGGTCGGTGGACGCGTTGCTCCGCTTGAGCGTGGACGTCCGTCCAGTTCGGGAGCGGTCACCGTGGCCCATTTCGGTCGAGCCGCGACGTGTCCGGACGATCCGCGGCGGGCGCACCCGGACGATGCGGACGAGTCGCTTCACCCGCTGCCAGGCACGTGTGACGCACCTCACACGCTTGCCCGGGGCGATTCCCTCATCCGCCAGGCGCGCGGCCCGACACCGCTGGTCACGGCGCCGCCCCCGGCCCGGCGCCCGCACGGGCCCGGGCCGCACCACCTGGGAGCGCGTCCGCGGGCACGGCCCCCTCTCACCCGAAAGGCGGCCCGAAACCGTCACACCCCGTGCGCCCGGGCCGATAAGGAGTGGACGCCGCACCCCGCGGCACCGCCCGAGACGACCGGAGGTACCCCCGCGATGGCGACCGTCGCCCTCGAACGGCTGTCCGAGGTGCTCTGGCGAGAGCGGCACCTGCTCGAGCTCCTCCTGTTCAAGCTCGAGGAGGAGCAGCTGGTGCTCACCGCCGGGCGCACCCGGTGGCTCGGCTACGCCACGCGCGAGGTCGAGACCGTCCTCGACGAGATCCGCACCGCCGAGCTCGGCCGCGCCGTCGAGGTGGACGAGGTCGCCCGCACGCTCGGGCTCGACCCCGGCGCGAGCCTCGCCGAGCTCGCCGAGCACGCCCCCGCCCCGTGGGACGACATCCTGCGCTCGCACCGCGACGCGTTCGCCTCGCTGACGTCGGAGATCTCCACGCTCGCCGACGGCAACCGCGAGCTCCTCGCGGTCTCCCACCGCGCCGCGCAGGAGACCCTCGCGTCCCTGCAGGACACGGTGCAGACGTACGACGGCCACGGCCACCGCACGTCGGACACCCACACCGCCCACCTGCTCGACCAGTCGATCTAGGACACCGCGCGTGAGCACCTTCTCCGGACTCGGGACCGCCCTCAGCTCCCTCATCGCCCAGCGCACCGCGCTGGACGTCTCGGCCAACAACGTCGCCAACGCCAACACCGTCGGGTACACGCGCCAGCGCGCGCTGCTGGGCGCCCTGCCGTCGGCCACCGTGCCGTCGATGTTCGCGACCTCGGACGGCGTCGGCCTCGGCACCCAGGTGTCGAACATCCAGCGCCTCGGCGACGTCTTCGTCGACAACCGGCTGCGCGCCGCGAGCGGCACGTCGGGCTACCTCACCGCCCAGGCCGAGGCGTACACCGCGCTCGAGAAGGGCATCGGCGAGCCCGCCAAGACGGCGATGGCCAACCAGCTCTCGGACTTCTGGGCCGGCTGGGCCGACGTGTCCAACGGCAGCGACCAGGACGCCGCCCGCGCGGTGCTGCTCGAGCGCGGCGTCGCCGTCGCCGACAGCCTGCACACCCTGTACGCCACCGCGCGGACCCAGTGGGACCAGACCCGGTTCGAGACGGGCGCGCTCGTCGAGCGCGCCAACGTCGCGGCCGCGTCGGTCGCCGACCTCAACCAGCGGATCCTGTCGATCACCAACTCCGGAGCCACCGCGCACGAGCTGTCCGACCAGCGCGACCAGCTCGTCACCGAGCTCGCCGGCCTCGTCGGCGCCACCGCCCAGGTCCGCCAGGACGGGCAGGTCGACCTGTTCGTCGGCGGCAACGCGATGGTCCGCGGCGACAAGGTCTCCGCGCTCGCCGTCTCCGGCGCCACGGCCTTCAGCCAGGCCACGGCCGGCACGCCCGTGCAGGTCGTCTGGGCCGACAAGCCCACCCAGGTGGTCGGCATCGAGAGCGGGCGCGTCGGCGGGCTGCTCTCCGTGCTCGCCCCGCCCGACGGGTCCGGCACCGGCGGGCTGCTGACCGAGGCCGCGGCGCGCTACGACGCGCTCGCCACCAGCCTCGCCGGCCAGCTCAACGCGATCCACCAGACCGGGTACGCCCGCGACGAGACCACCACCGGCGTCGACTTCTTCACGTTCGACGCCGGCCAGCCCGCTGCGCTCGGCATCCGGGTCGCGCTGACGTCGGCCGACCAGGTCGCCGCCGGCGCCGCCGGGCAGGGCGCGTTCGACGGCACGGTCGCCCTCGCGATCAGTCGCCTCGGCTCCGCGTCCACCGGCCCCGACGCCCAGTGGCGCTCGGTCGTCACGGACGTCGGCGTGAAGACCGCCAGCGCCACGTCCCGCTCGTCGGTCGCGCAGACCGCGCTGGCCACGGCGCAGTCCCAGCAGCTGGCCCAGACCTCGGTCGACGTCGACGAGGAGACGGTCAACATGCTCGCGTACCAGCGCGCGTACGAAGGTGCCGCTCGCGTCCTGACCGCGATCGACGAGATGCTGGACACCCTGATCAACCGCACCGGCGTCGTCGGAAGGTGATGGCAGTGATCACACGAGTCACCCAGGCCACGGTCCAGCGCTCCACGCTGGCCAACCTGCAGATGAACCTCTCGGCGGCCTCGAAGCTGCAGGCCCAGATGTCCTCGGGCAAGAAGATCCAGGTGCCGTCGGACGACCCGTCCGGCGCGCAGGACATGCTCCGGCTGCGCGCCGACCAGCGGCAGAACACCCAGCTCCAGCGGAACACCGCCGACGGCGACGCCTGGCTCAGCACGGTCGACACCGCGCTGACGTCCTCGCTGTCGATCGTCCGCGCCACCCGCGACCTGGTGGTGCGCGCCGGCTCGGGCGCCCTGAACGCCGAGTCCCGCGAGGCCCTCGCGGCCGAGGTGGAGGCGCTGCGCGACGAGCTGCTCGCGCAGGCCAACACGACGTACGGCGGTCGGTCGGTGTTCGCCGGCACCTCGTCGGCGCCCCAGGCGTTCGGCGCCACCACGCCCTACGCCTACCAGGGCGTCGCGGGTGCGAGCGTGACGCGGCAGGTCGGGCCCGAGACGACCGTGCGGGTCGACGGCGACGGGCAGTCCGTCTTCGGCGACACCGGCACCGGCACCGTGTTCGAGCTGTTCGACACGATCGCGGCGTCGATGCGCGCCGGCACGGACCTGACGGCCGAGCAGGACGCCCTCGACGTGCGCATGCAGGGCATGCTGCGCGAGGTCGCGTCGGTCGGCGCCCGTCACAACCACGTCCTCAACGCGAAGAGCACGCTGCAGGACGGTGCGCTGACGCTCACCACGCAGCTCGGGGCGATCGAGGACGTCGACCTGGCCGAGATCATCCTCCAGGTGCAGCAGCAGGAGGTCGCCTACCAGGGAGCCCTCGCGGCGACCTCGAAGGTGCTGCAGCCCACGCTCCTGGACTTCCTGCGATGAGCGTCGGCGTGGGCACCACCGTGCGCGTCGCGACGCCGTCGGGCGACCGCGACGTCCCCTCCGTGCTGCACCTGGCGGCCGAGCTCCCGGGCCTGCCCGGGCGCACCGAGTACGCGCTCGAGCCGATCGAGGACTCCGGCACGCTGTTCTCGCTGCGCAGCGCGCCGGGCGGTGCGCACCCCGTGCGCCTGTTCGTCGCGGCGCCGCACGCGTTCTTCCCCGACTACGCGCCGCGGATCGGGCAGGACCTGCTCGCCGACGCCATGCGCACCGACGGCGCCGGCTCCCCCGGCACGCTGCTGCTCGTGGTCGTGCACCCCGCGGGCGACGACCGCGACCAGCACACCGCGAACCTGCTCGCCCCCCTCCTCGTCGACCCCGCGCGGGGCCTGGCGCAGCAGGTCGTGCTGGACGAGGACCTGCCGCTGCGCGCACCGATCGGCTGAGCGGGACGGCGTTTACCACACGCCACGCCGCAGGTCAGGGGGATCACCCGGGTGGAAAGGGCACCCGTACCTCTCACACCGGGCGCACGGCTGCCGATGGACCGGGTGAGCACGACTACCTGGAGGCCACCGTGACCGCGCAGCCCATCGAGCGTCACCCCCGCGTACGCCCGAACCTGAGCATCCAGCGCCAGCCCGTGGTCCACCCGGACCGCAGCGTCTTCGCCTACGCGGTGCGCGCCCTGGCCCTGGGTCCCGACGGCGGGCCCGTCTCGGACGCGACCGTCGAGCACCTCGTCGACGCGGCCTACCGCATGCTCGACATCCCCGCCGTCGCGGGCGAGCGCCCCCTGCTGCTGCGTGCGACGAGCCGCCTGCTCAGCGGCGCCGAGCCGCTGCCCGAGTCCCCGCACGGCGTGGGCCTGGAGATCGGCCGCGGCCTGGCCGGGCGCGAGGACGTGCGCCACCTGCTCGACCGCCACCACCAGGCCGACGTGCGCCTCGCGCTCGTCGACTACGTGGGCGAGCGCGTCCAGGACGTGCTGCTGCCGTACGTGCAGTTCGTCAAGGTCGACGCCGGCCTCCCGCAGGACGTGCTCACGCGGCTCGTGCAGCGCGCGTCGGACGGCGGCGCCGTGGTCATCGCCGAGCGCGCGACCACCCGGGAGCGCATCGGTGCTGCCCTCGAGGCCGGTGCCGAGCTGCTCCAGGGCCCGCTCGTGCTGCGCCGGCCCGAGATCGACCAGCACCGCGAGCTCGGCGTCGGCGAGATCCAGTGCCTGGAGCTGCTGCGGCTGCTCTCGCGCGAGAGCTTCGACCAGCCGGCGATCATCAAGCTCGTCGAGTCCGACCCCGCGCTGTCGATGCGCGTGCTGCACCTGGTGAACTCCTCGGCGTTCGGCGTCCGGCACAAGGTCGACTCGGTGCGGCAGGCCGTCATCATGGTCGGCCCGCGCCAGCTCGGCGCCCTGGCCACCGCGTCGCTCGTCGGTGCCCAGCCGGCCACCGTCGACAGCCTGTGGTTCCTGCTCACCCGCGCCCACGCGTGCGCGACGCTCGCGGGCGACGAGGTCGGCTACACCGTCGGCCTGCTCTCGGCCGTGGCCTCGTACCTGCGGGTCCCCGTCGAGGCCATGGTGGCCCGCACGGGCGTGTCCGCGGACCTCGCGGAGGCCCTGGTGCACCAGCGCGGCCGGCTGGGCACCGTCCTGGCCGCGGTCCTCGCGCACGAGGAGAACGACCCCGCGGCCCTCGCGAGCACCGGCCTGGACGACTACGAGGTCGCGCACGCGTACCTCGACGCGGTCCCCCTGGCCCTCGGCCTCGCGATGCAGATGGCCTCGGCCGCCTGACACCCGCTCCCCCGGCTCCCGCCGGGCGGGCCCGCAGCAGGGTCGTGACGCAGCAGGGCCGGTCACCCCGTGAGGGGTGACCGGCCCTGTCGTCTACGGCGTGGTCGTCTCACGACGACCAGGACGCGTCAGCGGGTCAGAAGCCGCCGCCGAAGTCGTCGCCGCCACCGGCCGGGGCGGCGGGCGCCTTCTCCGGCTTGTCGGCCACGACGGCCTCGGTGGTGAGGAACAGCGCGGCGATCGACGCGGCGTTCTGCAGCGCCGAGCGCGTGACCTTGACCGGGTCGTTGACGCCCGCGGCGAGCAGGTCCTCGTACACGCCGGTCGCGGCGTTGAGGCCCTGGCCGGCCGGGAGGTTGCGGACCTTCTCCGCCACGACGCCGCCCTCGAGGCCGGCGTTGATCGCGATCTGCTTGAGCGGGGCCTCGATCGCGTACTTCACGATGTTGGCACCGGTCGCCTCGTCGCCCTCGAGCTTGAGGGTCGCGAAGGCCTGCGCACCGGCCTGGATGAGCGCGACGCCACCACCGGCGACGATGCCCTCCTCGACGGCCGCCTTGGCGTTGCGCACGGCGTCCTCGATGCGGTGCTTGCGCTCCTTGAGCTCGACCTCGGTGGCCGCGCCCGCCTTGATGACGGCGACGCCGCCGGCGAGCTTGGCGAGGCGCTCCTGGAGCTTCTCGCGGTCGTAGTCCGAGTCCGAGTTGTCGATCTCGGCACGGATCTGCGCGACGCGACCGGCGATCTGGGCCGCGTCGCCGCCGCCCTCGACGATCGTGGTCTCGTCCTTGGTGACGACGACCTTGCGGGCCGTGCCGAGGACCTCGAGGCCGACGTTCTCGAGCTTGAGGCCGACGGTCTCGGAGACGACCTGGCCACCGGTGAGGACGGCCATGTCCTGCAGCATCGCCTTGCGGCGGTCGCCGAAGCCGGGCGCCTTGACGGCGATCGACTTGAAGATGCCACGGATCTTGTTCACGACGAGCGTCGCGAGCGCCTCGGACTCGACGTCCTCGGCCACGATGAACAGCGGCTTGCCGGCCTGGATGACCTTCTCCAGCAGCGGCAGCAGGTCCTTGACGTTCGAGATCTTCGACTCGACGAGCAGGACGTACGCGTCCTCCAGGACGGCCTCCTGACGCTCGGGGTCGGAGACGAAGTAGGCCGACAGGAAGCCCTTGTCGAAGCGCATGCCCTCGGTGAGCTCGAGCTCCAGGCCCAGCGCCGAGGACTCCTCGACGGTGATGACGCCTTCCTTGCCGACCTTGTCCAGCGCCTCGGCGATGAGCTCGCCGATCGCCGGGTCGCCGGCCGAGATCGCGGCCGTGGCGGCGATCTCCTCCTTGGTCTCGACCTCCTTGGCCTGGACCAGGAGCTGCTCGGTGACGGCCTCGACGGCCTTCTCGATGCCCTTCTTCAGCGCGATGGGGTTCGCGCCGGCGGCCACGTTGCGCAGACCCTCGCGCACGAGGGCCTGGGCCAGGACGGTCGCGGTCGTCGTGCCGTCACCGGCGACGTCGTCCGTCTTCTTGGCGACCTCCTTGACGAGCTCGGCGCCGATCCGCTCGAAGGGCTCCTCGAGCTCGATGTCCTTGGCGATGGAGACGCCGTCGTTGGTGATCGTCGGCGCGCCCCACTTCTTGTCGAGCACGACGTTGCGACCCTTGGGGCCCAGGGTGACCTTGACGGTGTCGGCGAGCGTGTTGAGCCCGCGCTCCATGCTCCGCCGGGCCTCCTCGTTGAAGGCGATGATCTTGGCCATGGGGCTGTGATCCTTCTTCCGGTTCGTGGGGTGGCCGGTCGGTGCCCGCGACGGACGGGTCCTGCGCGCGGTCACGTCCCGCGCGCGGGCACCCTCACCTGACGGCCGGGATGCTGCTGTCACTCTCCACCGGAGAGTGCTAAGTCCAATGGTTAGCACTCGACCCCGGAGAGTGCAAGCAGCGCCCCGCCCGCGCGGGGCCCGTCAGGCTCCACCACGGGCCGATGTCCCTCCCGCCGGGCGACCGGCACGCACTAGGGTGCGCGTGTGCCACGTCACACCGCCGAGCGGTCGGCGCCCGCGGTGCGGCGGGTCCGCGCCGCCGTCGGCCTGCTCGTCGCCGGCTGCCTCGCCGCGACGGGCGCGGCCGGCGGACCGCCGCCGGCCCGCCCGGCCGCCACGACCGCGGGCGCGCCGGAGACCGGGGCGGCAGCAGGTGGCGGTGCCGTCGCCGCGGCGGTCCCCGCCCCGGCCGCCGCGGGGGGCGCACCGGCCGCCGCCGGCGGGTACGCGGTCGTCGCGCTCGACCAGCAGGCGGTGGCCGTGCTCGCCGACGGCACGCGGGCAGGCGTCCCCGCCGACGCGCTGGCCGTCTACCTGCCCGGCACGCGCGTGCCGGACCCGGCGGCGGCGCACCTCGCCGCGACGCTCGGCTCGACGCCCGCCACCGACCGCGCGGCGACCCCCGGCGCCGCGAGCACGGCCGGGGCCGCCCAGGAGGCCTGGCTCGCCGACGGCACCGTGCCCGGCGCGGGCGGTCCCTACGAGGACATGGCCCGCGCCGCGCTCCTCGACCTGCACGCGCTCGACCTCGGCGACGGCGCGGTCGTCGCCGGCTGGTCGGCCATGTGGCGCTACGTGTGGCCGCGGGACGCCGCGTTCGTCGCGGTGGCGCTGGCGCGCACCGGGCACGTCGAGGACGCCCTCGAGGTCCTCGGGTTCCTCGCCCGCGTGCAGGAGGACGACGGGTCGTTCCAGGCCCGGTACCTGCCCGACGCGTCGGGCCCGCCGGACGACCGCGGCACCCAGACGGACGGCACGGGCTGGTCGATGTGGGCGGCCGGGCTCGTGCTGGCGGAGGTGCCCGCCGCGGGACGCGCACCGGTCGCCGCGGCCCTGGCGCCGCAGGTCCGCGCGTCGCTCACCCACGCGACGGCGCTGCTCGGGGCGGACGGTCTGCCGCCCGCGTCGCCCGACTACTGGGAGGTCCCCGAGGACGAGCTGACCCTCGGCACGGCGGCACCGCTCGTCGCGGGCCTCGAGCAGGCGGCCACGGTCCTCGCCGCCGCCGGGGACGCGGACGGCGCCGACGCCGCGGCGGCGCTCGCCGCGAGCAGCCGCAGCGCGGTCGTGGCGACCTTCGCCCCCGCGGGCTGGACCCGGCACGCCGACGGCGCGGCCCTCGACGCGGCGTCGGCGTTCGCGCTCGCGCCGTTCTGGTCGACGCCCGGGGACGGCGCCGTGGCGGCGTGGCAGGCGTCCGTCCCCGCCATGCTGCGCCCCACGGGCGGCCTGGCGCCCGGTGCCGGGTGGCGTCAGGACGGCGTCACGTGGACCCCGCAGACGTCGCTGTACGCCTGGGTCGCGGCCGAGCAGGGGGACGCGGCGCAGGCCCGCCGCTGGCTCGACGTGCTCGACGCGCACCGCACCCCGAGCGGGTCGATCCCGGAGAAGATCCTCGCCGACGGCTCACCCGCCGCCGTGGCGCCGCTCGGCTGGAGCGCCGCCTGCGCGCTCCTGGCCCTCGACGCCCTCGCGCCCTGACGCGCGGCGGCGGCCCGTCCGCGTCGCGCGCGTCGGGCCGCCGGTCCTGCGGGTCAGAGGGGCCGGACCTGCTCGGCCTGCGGGCCCTTGGTGCCCTGCCCGACCTCGAAGTCCACGGCCTGCCCCTCCTCGAGACTGCGGTAGCCGTCGGACTGGATCGCGCTGTAGTGCACGAACAGGTCCTGACCTCCGCCGTCCGGGGTGATGAAGCCGTACCCCTTCTCCGCGTTGAACCACTTCACGGTGCCCTGGGCCATGCCTTGCTCCTCGACGTCCGGTGCCCCGGGAAGATCCGCCGTCCCCCGGTGCGTGGAGCCTAGTGGGGTGGAGACTTCACCCACCAGGGTCCGGACGGGTGCCGTGATGACGTCGTGACCTGCGGGTCAGCCGACGGCGGGGTCCGAGACGAGCACGAGGACGATGCCGGCGGGCGCGGTCCCGATGTTGACCTCGACCGTGGGCACGCCCAGGGTCGTCGCCACGAGGTCGGCCGTGACCCGCAGGTCCTCGGAGCCGATGTAGATCGTGGAGGCCGCCGGCAGCGGGGCCGACGCGTTCCCGGCCGTGACGGAGGTGAAGCCGACCGCGTTGAGCTCACCGGTGACGCGGGTGGCGAGGCCCTCGATGCCGGCGCCGTTGAGCACCTGCACGGGCGTCTCGAGCGCCGGGGCCGCGGGCACCTCCTCGGCGGGGGCCTCCGTCTGCGTGGCGGTCTCGGTCGGCGCGGGGGTCTGCGACGCGCCACCGCCCGCGTCGTCGGTGCCGCCGATCGACGAGTCGCCGCCCGCGGTCAGGTAGCTGACGGCGGCGAAGGCGAGGGCGGGGACGACGACGAGGACCGCCAGGAACGGCCACCACCGGCTCCACGCCGAGCGCGGCGCGCGGTGCACGCCACGGGGCGAGTCCGGCGACGAGACGTCGAACTCGTCCTCCGGGTACGGGTAGTCGGCCTTGCTCACGGCGGCAAGGCTAACGGGTCGGGGTGTGCGAACCGTGCAGGTCGCGCGCCCGGGTGTGGTGCGGGTCCCGCCCGCCTGTCCGGTCCACCCGGGTCCGCCTCATCCGCCCGGCGCCCCTCAGGCCTCGGAGCCGAGGCGGCGGGCGGTGCGCGCGCGCTGGCGGGAGGACCGCATCCGGCGCAGACGCTTGACGAGCATCGGGTCGTACGCGAGGGCCGCGGGCTCGTCGATCAGGGCGTTGAGCACCTGGTAGTACCGGGTCGCCGACATGTCGAACAGCTCGCGGACCGCCTGCTCCTTGGCCCCGGCGAACTTCCACCACTGGCGCTCGAACTCCAGCACCTTCCGGTCCCGGTCGGACAGGCCGTCGGCGGCGTCGTCGACGTCGTCCACCGGGGTGAGCGCCACCGTGGCGTCCATCGCGTCGTCTCCTCCTCCTCGACCGTCCCGTCGGGCGAAGCCCCGACCTGGGCCCGACCTGGGCGTGCGACCCGATGCTACGGCGGGAATCACAGAGGTGTCATTCGACCGGCCGTGAACCGCGCCCGCACCGGGCGCGCGGGCGGTAGCGTGCGGCGCCGTGACCGCCGCGCCGCTCGACCAGCTCGTCGCGCCCGACTGGGCCGCCGCCCTCGCCCCCGTGGAGCCCGCGCTGCGCGCCGCCGGGGCGTTCCTGCGCGAGGAGGTCGCTGCGGGCCGGCCGTACCTGCCCGCCGGCGACGCCGTCCTGCACGCCTTCCGCCGACCGCTCGCCGACGTGCGGGTGCTCGTGGTCGGGCAGGACCCGTACCCGACGCCGGGCCACCCCATGGGCCTGTCGTTCTCCGTGCGGCCGCAGGTGCGCCCGGTGCCCCGCTCGCTGGCGAACATCTTCCGCGAGCTCGTGGCCGACATGGGCGTCCCCGTCCCGTCGTCGGGCGACCTCACCCCCTGGGCGGACCAGGGCGTCATGCTGCTCAACCGGGTGCTCACCGTGCGCCCCGGCGCCCCGGCGTCGCACCGCGGCAAGGGCTGGGAGCAGGTCACCGACCGGGCGATCGCGGCGCTCGTCGAGCGCGGCGGCCCGCTGGTCGCGGTGCTGTGGGGACGCGACGCGCAGTCGCTCACCCCCGCGCTGGGCGACGTGCCCGTCGTCGCGAGCCCGCACCCGTCCCCCCTGTCCGCGAGCCGCGGGTTCTTCGGGTCACGGCCCTTCTCGCGCGTGAACGCCCTCCTCGTCGAGCAGGGCGCCGAGCCCGTGGACTGGACGCTGCCGTGACGCCCCCGCCTGGGCACGCGGCGGGCCGGGGGTGATGATGGGGGCCATGCCTGCCGCACCCGCACCCCGCTGGTCCCGCTACGTCGCCGTCGGCGACTCCTTCACCGAAGGGCTGTGGGACGGCCCGGAGGACGGTTCCGCGCCGCTGCGGGGGTGGGCCGACCAGCTCGCCTCGCACCTGTCGGCCCGGCGCACGGCCGCCGGCGAGCCCGCGCTGGAGTACGCGAACCTCGCGATCCGCGGCCGCCTCGTGCGGTCGATCCTCGACGAGCAGCTGCCCGTCGCGATCGAGCTCGAGCCCGACCTGGTCAGCCTCGTCGGCGGCGGCAACGACATCCTGCGCCCGTCCGTGGACGTCGACACCGTCGCCGCCTCGCTCGACCACGCCGTCGCCCGGCTGCGCGCCGCAGGGATCGCCGTGCTCCTGTCCACCGGCTTCGACACCGGGCAGAGCCCGCTCGTGCGCGTCACCCGCAGCCGCGTGGGCGTCTTCAACGCGCACGTGTGGTCCATCGCGCGGCGCCGGGGCGCGTACGTGCTCGACGTGTGGGGCATGCGCAGCCTGCGCGACTGGCGCATGTGGGCCCCCGACCGGATCCACCTGACGCCCGACGGCCACTCCCGGGTCTCGCAGGCCGCGCTCGTCGGCCTCGGCCTGGAGCCCGACCAGCCCGACTGGGACGACCCGCTGGCCCCGCTGCCGCCGGCCCCGCCGCTGGACCAGGCGCGCGCGAACGCCCGCTGGGTGCGCGAGCACGCCTACCCCTGGATGACCCGCCGCCTGCGCCGCGTCTCCTCGGGCGACCTGCTGACCCCCAAGCGACCGGTGCCGACCCCGCTGGAGTGACCGTCGTCGCCGGCGCGCCCCGGCGGGGCCGACCCCGTCAGCCCGGCAGGACCACCCAGCGGGCGTCCACGGCGTCGGGGGCGCCGGGCGGGGCGTCGAGCACGTCGCGGACCCCCGTCCACAGGCGCACGGTCGTGCGCGCCACGGGGTGCCCCTCGGCGTCGACGTAGACGACCCGCGCGAGGCGCCCGGTGCAGTCCGGCGGCACGTGGGCGAAGGCGACGCCCACGACGGCGGGGGCCGCACCGGTCCGCTGACCGCCCGGGTCCGTCAGGTCCGGCGCCGGCCCGCGGGGCGCCAGGCCCTCGACGTCGTAGGCCCAGCGCACGTCGCGCACGGTGCACGGCACGGACGCCGCGGGCAGCGCGTCGCCCGCGGCGTGGGAGGAGGACCACAGGCCGGCCGCGCCGACCGCCGCGAGGGCCGCCGCCCAGCGTGCCCGGCGCACGTCGGTGCCGCGCCGTCGCACGGGACGGCCCTGCGGGCGTGGGCGGTCCACGACCCCTCCCCTCCGTGGGTGGGTCCGACGACGCCGGCATCCTGCTCGGCGCCGTGCGCGGCACCGCCCGCCGCCGCCCGGGAGGACGGGCGGCGGGCGGCACCACCGGGGCACTGTGAGCACGCCCCGCGCACGTCCCACCCATCGGCCCGCCGACGCCCCGGTCGCAGGTCTGCGCGGCGCGTTCACCCGTGCGCCACGCGCGACGGGGTGGGGCGTCCGCTCCCCGCCGTGCCGGCGTCAGACCCGGCGGGGGCCGGGCCAGGCGAGCAGCAGCACCGAGATCAGCACGAGGGCCGACCAGGGGCCGGGGTGGGCGAGGAACGCGGTGGCCGCGCCCAGGTGGGGCACCGTGAGGCGGGCGACGCCCACGACCTCGTCGTCGGTCGGGGTGAAGGGGTCCACGACGTCGTTGTTGTCGCCCTGCAGCACCCACCCGGACGGGCCGCCGCCGACGACGCGGTGGATGATCTGGGTGCCGTCGTAGCCCGCGGGGGCGTAGACGACGACGTCGTCGACCTCGGGGCGCCCGCAGCGCGCGAGGACGACGTCGCCGTCGTGCAGCGTGGGCTCCATGGACTGGCCGCGCACGACCGTCAGGGTGGTGCAGCCGCCGAGGCTCGACGGCCACAGGAGCACCACGGCGACCGCGGCGAGCGCGTACATCAGGCCGGAGACGAGCGAGGACGCGACGACGCGACGCACCCGGGGCACGCGCGGGCGCCCGGGGGGAGGTGGTCCGTCGGTCACGACGACCCCATCGGCCGGCCCGGCCCCGTCGGGCACGGTTCGGTGCCGTGCGGGTCGTCGACGCACGGTCAGGAGAGCGTGACGACGATCCTCGCGACGTCACCGGCGCCGGCCGCGACGTCCACGACGACGTCCTCGACGGGCACGCCGGTCAGCGCTCCCTCGACGTCGGCGAGCGCGGCGCCGGTGCCGTCGAGGACCTGCACCCGGTAGACCTGGCCGGCGCACGTCGGCGAGAAGCCGGCGAGGGTGACGGCGGCGGCGTCGACGCCGGGCTCCTGCGCGAACGACGCGGTCAGCGGCAGGTCCTGGCACGCGCCGGTGGTCTGGACGGCGGCGGGCACGCCCGGGCCGGTCGCCATCGTCAGCTGGGCCGCGGACGCGACGGACAGACCGGCCACGCCGACCACCGCGACGGCGACGGCGGCGACCTTGCGGCGGTGCACGGGGGCGGGCATGACGGGCTCCTCGGACAGGTGTTCAGCAACGATCTCCCCCACCTTGACGGGCGACCTGGACAGGCGTCTGGGTGCTGGCACCTGGGTGATCCGCTATGTCCGGCTCTTTCACCCGGGACATTCCCGGCGCATGCCGCACATCGCGTCGCCCGTCCGGCGGGCACCCACCCCGAGGCGGGTCGCCCGTCCGGCGGCCACCCGCCCGCCCGGGTCTCCTGCGTGCTAGGCGTCGTGCCGCGGCGGGGCCTGCGACCCGCGGGGCCGGGCACGCAGCGCCTCCACCGGCAGCCGCGCCTCGACGCCCGTGCCCGCGCCCGTGGCGGACCGGACGGCGAGCGTGCCCCCCACCAGGTGGACGCGCTCGCGCAGACGGGTCAGGCCCGAGGAGGTGACCGTCGCCGGGTCGAAGCCGTCGCCGTCGTCGCGCACCCGCACCACGAGCGCGCCGCCCTGCATGTCCAGGTCGACCTCGACGCTCGTGGGCGTGGCGTGCTTGAGGGCGTTGGTCAGCGCCTCCTCGACGACCCGGACGGCCAGCAGCCGCTCCGCCATCGTCAGGCGGGGGTCGGCGGGGTCGTCGACCGCGCGCAGCTCCGGCGACGCGGCGACGCGCACGGCGATGATCGGGGGCAGCCGGCGCACGATGGCCCGGACGGCGGGCACGACGCCGATCTCGAGCTGGTCGGGGAACAGCAGGCGGCTCATCTCCCGGACGTCCTGGGCGCGGACCGTCTCGACCTCGGCGCGCACCTCCCGCAGCTCGGGCACGTCCCCGGGCGCGACCGTGCCCGTCGCCTCCAGCCGGTCCGCCAGGCGGTCGATGCGACCGGTGAGCAGCACGAGCCGCTGCTGCAGGCTCGCGTGCAGCCCCTCGGCGACGGCGCGACGCAGCCGCACCTCCTCGTGCTCGAGGGCGCGCAGGGCGTCGTGGACGAGCCGGTT
The DNA here is from genome assembly GCF_013409875.1 of Cellulomonas oligotrophica. Classification (GTDB taxonomy): domain Bacteria; phylum Actinomycetota; class Actinomycetes; order Actinomycetales; family Cellulomonadaceae; genus Cellulomonas; species Cellulomonas oligotrophica. Next base: position 3,048,538 of record NZ_JACCBK010000001.1, on the reverse strand, counting down.
CTCGCGCTCGGCGGCGCGCGCCTGGGAGCGCAGCGCGCGCCGCGCCGCGGCGGCCCAGACCCCCGCGCCGGACGAGACGGAGCCGATGACGAGCCCCGCGACGACCTCCGCCTCGACCGTCGACCGGTCGGGGTCGGTGTAGACGCCGAAGGCGACCTGGCACGCCAGGCGGACCGCGGAGAGCACGACCGCCCCGGCGACGATCCCGCCGGCGATCGCCCAGCGGCTGCGCCAGCGCTGCACCCGCAGCACCCCGAGCGCCACGAGGAGCGCGCCGATCGCGAGGAAGTTGGCGGCCAGGCGGGCGGTGACGGGCACCCCCTGCCACCCCGGGACCAGCGTCGCGTACACGTACGCGGACTGCAGCACGGCCCCGACCGCGTAGACGCTCGCGAGCAGCGCCGTCGCGCCGAGCATGGCGCGGCGGTCCCCCACGTCGTCGCGGGCGGCGAGCGCGCGGGCCCGGGCCTCGACGGGGTCCTCGGCGTGCACCTCCACGGCCCCCGCACCGCCTCCCCGCGGGCCGCCGGGCATGTCGCACCCGGGCTCACCCGTCCTCGCGACCATACTGGGGCCCATGACTGCGGCCATCTCCCCGCCGCTGCGTGTCGCCCTCGTCGAGGACCAGCCCCTCTTCCTGACGATGCTCCAGCGTGTCCTCGAGGACGCACCGGGTCTGCACGTGGTCGCCACCGCCCGCACGCACGCCGAGGCGTCCCGGGTGCTGCGGCCCGGGCTGGCGCAGGTCGTGGTGCTCGACATCGACCTGCCGGACGGCAACGGGATCTCCCTGGGGGTGCGGCTGCGGCGCGCGCAGCCCGACCTGGGAGTGCTCCTGCTGTCCGCGCACGACGCGATGGACCTCCTGCTCGACCTGCCGCCGGACGTGGCGCACGGCTGGTGCTACCTGTCGAAGACCAGCTCGACCAGCGAGGAGAGCCTCGTCGGCGCGATCCGTGCGGCGGCGAGGGGCGAGACGGTGCTCGACCCGGCGCTGCTGGACCGGATGACGCCGCGGGCGGGGTCGAGCGTCGCCCAGCTGACGCAGCGGCAGTACGAGGTGCTGCGGCTGCTGGCCGAGGGGCTGTCGAACGCGGGCATCGGCGAGCGCATGGGCATCACGGAGAAGTCCGTGCAGAACCACGTGCACGCCGTCTACGCGACGCTCGGCATCGACGCCGACCCGGTGCGCAACCCCCGGGTGAGCGCGGCGCTGCGGCTGCTGGAGGAGACCGGCCCGGCCTCCTGAGGCACCGCGTCCGGCGGGCGTCCGGCACGTCGTCCGGGGCGGCGTCCGGACGGGGGACGCGGGTCCGCCGTCCGGGTGGACGTGTCCGTTCCGTCCGGCTGCGCCCGGATCCGCGTGCGACCCTGGGTGCTGAGCACCTGTGCCGGCACGCGAGGAGGACCCGTGGTCTACACCCTGTCGTCCCCCACCGCGCTGGCCGTCGACGCGGCGTGCCACCCGCACGCCCGTGAGCTCCTGCCGCTGCTGCGCACGGCGTTCGCCCTCGACGACGCGGCCCGCGTGGCGCTGACCGCGGCGGCCGCGGAGCAGCCCGTCGAGGAGCGCGCGGTCGCCTGGGGCGTCGTCGAGCTGCTCGGCGCGGGCCAGGGCACGACGTTCGACGTGCTGCGCGCCGCGGGCGAGGGCGCCCCGCTGCCGGCGCCGCCCGTGCTGGCCCGCACGCGCCTCGGCGCCGCCCGCGACGTGGCCCGTCTACTGCTGCTGGAGACCGGCCCGTGGCCCACGGGCGTCACCGCCGCGGTCCCCGGCCTCGGCCGGCACCCCGCGGGCGCGGTCGCGCTGGCGGCGGCGGCGGTCGGCCGCTGGGCGGGTCCCGACCTGCCCGACGAGCACGCGACCACCCTCGCCGCCCCCTGGCAGGCCGTCACCCGCCCCGGGGCCGCACCGGCCGGGGCGAGCGACGACGGGACGCCGGGCGACGCGGCCCCGGTCGACGGGGCGGCCGGGGAGGAGACCGCCGGCCCCGTCCGCGTCGACCGCGTCCTCGGCGAGCGCGCGCCGGCCGTGCACGACGCGCTCGACGCCCTGCGCGGCGCCCGCGTCACGGACCTGGCCCGCATCGGCTGGCCCGCCAACGCGTGGGTGCGTGCCATGCACGAGGCCGCGTGGACGGCCTTCGCCCGCGGCCGCCTGCACGCCCAGGTGGTCGCGGTCCTGGACGCGACGACCGTGGTGGTCGACCGCGCCGCCGCCGACGCCGGGCACGGCCCCGACGGCACCGCCGACCCCGTGACGGTGCGGTCCGCGCTGCGCACCGCGCACGCCCTCGTCGTCGGCGCCCTCATGGCCGACGCCCTCGACCCGGACGCCCGCGACTGCCTGCGCCTGGCCGACGCGGGGCTCTGACCCCCCGCCCCACGTACGCTGCCGGGACACCCACGACGACGGGAGACCCGGTGCCTGACCACGACGAGCTCGACGCGCTCATCGCCCGCCTGGAGGCGGAGGAGGCCGAGCTCGTGCTCGACCGCTTCACCGACGACGACGCCTGGACGCTCGGCACCTGGCTGCGCACCACCGCGGTCGAGCGCGGCCTGTCCGTGACCATCGACGTGCAGCGCGGCGAGCACCGCCTGTTCCACGCCGCCCTGCCCGGCACGTCCGCCGACAACGACGCGTGGATCGAGCGCAAGACGCGCCTGGTCCGCCGTCTGGGCCACCCCTCCTACCTCGTCGGGCGCCGCCTGGCCCGCTCCGGCACGAGCCTGGCCGACCTGGGCATGGACCCGTACCTCTTCGTCGCCGCCGGCGGCTGCGTGCCCGTGGTGGTCCGCGGCGTCGGCATGGTCGCCACCGTCACCGTCTCGGGCCTGCCCCAGGCGCAGGACCACGCCCTCGTCGTCGAGGCCCTGCACGCCCTGCGCGGCACGACGGCCTGAGCCCTCGGGGCGGGGCGTCCGCGCGCCGAGGCGTCCGTCACGCTCCCCGACGGGCAGCGCACGATCATCGGCGGCCCCAGCTCCTCCGCACAGATCGAGAAGCCCGGCATGCCCGTCGTGGGCTGGGCGAACTGGGGTGCGGACGGCGTCGTGGTGTGGGAGACCGGGCCCGAGGGCATCAGGCTCTGGGGCACCCCGAGCGGGATCGCCCAGGAGATGCGCCTGCTCCTGCAGGACGCCGAGCGGTCGGCGTCGTCGTGAGCCCCCTGTCGGATTCGAACCGACGACCTGCTGTTTACAAGACAGTTTGCAGGTGTAGTTGACGGTGTCACTCTGCGCAGGTCGCTACCGCGGCCAGTGTCGTTTGTGTCACACTCCAAGCGTGTCACTCGGAGCGGCGGGACGGTGAGCTGGCGGGATGCGCAAGTACCTGTACGACGCGGCCGCGACGCGCGGCCTGCCGCGCACACCGGCGGTCGCCCTGATAGAACGTCAACCGTTCGTTCTCGACGCGGCGTTCCGACCTGTCGAGCCACTGAACGCGTGGCTGGCATCGCTCCCGTCGCGCGGATGCCACTCGCCTGGCACTTGGTCGGGCGGAGCCTGACCCGGTTTCCCGGACAGTTCGGGTTGGCTGATCATGCCGCGGTGAGTGCGGCGGTGTGAAGGTCCTCGAACTGGTTCGGGGACCGGTAGCCGAGGCCGGAGTGGCGACGGACGGGGTTGTAGAAGCCCTCGATCCACTCGAAGATCGCGGCGGCGAGTTCCTCGCGGCTGGCCCAGGTGCGGCGGTCCAGGAGCTCGCGCTGCATCGTGGACCAGAACGACTCCATCATCGTGTTGTCCACGCTCGAGGCGACCCGGCCCATCGAGCCGAGCAGGCCGGCCGCGCGCAGCCGGTGCCCGAAGATCCACGACGTGTACTGAGCTCCGCGGTCCGCGTGGACGATGGCTCCGGGGCCCGGCTGGCGGGTCCAGATCGCCATCTGCAAGGCGTCGACGACGAGCTCGGAGCGCATGTAGTCCGCGATCGACCACCCGACGACCTTGCGGGTGAACACGTCCAACACCGCGGCGCAGTAGACCTTCCCGGTGCTCGTGGGGTGCTCGGTGATGTCAGTGCACCACAACCGGTCCGGGCCCTCGGCGACGAACCGGCGCTGGACCAGGTCCTCGTGCGGGGCTGGAAGCGGCCGCTGACCACGGCGCTTTCGCCGGTGACACACCCCGACCAGGCCGGCGGTCCGCATCAACCTCGCGACGCGCTTGCGCCCGCAGGCGACGCCGAGGCCCAGGCGCAGCTCGGCGTGGACCCGCGGGGCGCCGTAGGAGCACCGCGACATCTGGTGGACCGCCGCGATCGTCGCGATCAGCTCGGCATCGGCAACCGCTCGGGCCGACGGCGGGCGGACCAGCCAGTCGTAGAAGCCCGAGCGGGAAACGTCGAGCACCCGGCAGGCCACCGCGACGGAGATCCCGTCGTCGGCGAGCTCACGGACCAGCCGGAACGTCATTTTGGGAGGACGTTCTCCCGGGCGAAGTAGGCCGAGGCGCGCTTGAGGATCTCGTTCTCCATCTCCAGCACCCGGGTTCGGCGGCGCAGTTCGACCAGCTCCTTGCGTTCCTCGCTGGTCAGACCCTCGCGGCGGCCGGCATCGACGTCGGCCTGGGTCATCCACCGGCGCAGGCACGACTCGCTGATCCCCAGATCCGCCGCGATCTTCGCGACCGGCTGCTGGCCGCTACGGGCCAATTCCACTGCTCGACGCCGGAACTCCGGCGGCTTGGCTGCAGGCACAAGGACTCCTCTCTCGGAGATGACATCGTCACCTCAGGGCAGGTGTCCGGGGAAGCGGGTCAGGCTCCGGTGAGGATGTCGCCGGGGCTGCGCAAGGGGGCGCTGTGCCTGCACATCACGTCCTCGGTCGGGTGGACCGGGGCGGTGCTGACGTTCTTGGGGCTGTCCGTGGTGGCGATCACTGCACGGGAGGACGCGACGGTGCGCGCGATGTACGTCGCGATGGATGCGCTGGCGTGGACGGTGCTCGTGCCGCTGGCGCTCGCCTCACTGGTGACAGGTCTGGTGCAGTCGCTGGGCACGGTGTGGGGGCTCGTGCGGCACTACTGGGTGGTGACCAAGCTGGCGCTCACCGTGGTGGCCACGTTTGTGCTGGTCCTGTACACCCAGACCCTCGCCACGCTGGCCGAGGTCGCGACCGACACCTCGACCGGCGACCCCGACGCGCTGCGCTCGGTCTCTCCGTTGGTGCACGTGGTGCTTGCGCTGCTGGTGCTGCTGGGCGCCACGGTCTTGTCGGTGTTCAAGCCCAAGGGCCTGACGGCCCGCGGGTGGCGGCTGCAGCAGCGCGCGCGGGCCGCCTGACACCTGGTGGGCTAGGTCTCGCGGGCCGCGGGGTCGACGGCCTCGGCGCTGTGCTGCAGCTTGGTCCCGGGTTCGACGCCGGCTTCCTCGAGCCGCCAGATGAGCTCACCGATGGTGCGCTGCACCTCACGCCACTGGGCTTCGGGGTGCGTGGCACCACCGTCGACGGCGCGGTGGGCGTCGAAGGACGTCAGGTACGCCTTGAGCCCGGCGCCCAGCAGCATGAGCTCACGCCCGGTGAGGGTGACCTGGTGCGGTGCGTCGATGTCCACCTGGCCGCCTGCGGGGTCAGCTGACGCGGATGAAGGTGGGGTTGGTCTGCCAGATCTCCCGGATCTGGATGGTCTTGCCCGGGCGGGGGGCGTCGACCTGCATGTTGTCGCCGGCGTAGATCGAGATGTGCCCCGGGGACCAGATGAGGTCGCCCGGCTGGGCCTCGGCCCGGGAGACGACCGTGCCGGCGCCGCGCTGGGCGGAGGACGTGCGCGGGAGGGTGATGCCGACCTGGGCGTACACGTAGGACGTGAACCCCGAGCAGTCGAAGCCTTCCGGGGTGCTGCCCCCGGAGAGGTAGGGCACGCCGACGTAGCGGGCCGCGATCTCGACGATCGCGTTGCCGTTCGCTGACGCGGGCGCCGCAGCACCGATCGGCTCCGCCTCGGCCGCGGGCGCCTCCTGCGCGGCGGGCTCGGCCGCCGCGGCGGCCGCGGCGCGGGCCCCGCTCCGCGATGCGGCGGGCGGCGCGGGCTCAGGCTCGGCCTCGACGACGGGCGGCGGGGCGACCGCGGTCAGCGTGGGGGCGTCGAAGCCCCAGACGGCGTCCGGGGCGGCGGCCACGACCGGGGAGGTGTGCACGAGCGCGTGCGCGGGGGCGGTGAGGGCAGTCGTGTTGACGCCCGCGACGCTCGCGCTGTGCGCGCCCGACCCGTGGGCCGACGCAGGGACGGCCACCATCGAGAGGATCAGCCCGGACCCGGCGGCGGCCACGGCCGAGCGGCGGCCCGCGGTGGCCAGGCCCGCGCTGGTCGCGGTGGCGAGGTCGTCGAAAGAGGTCGTGGGGCGACCGGGTGAGCGGCGGCGGCCGCGGGTGGCGCTCGAAGGCATGGTGAACCTCTCCAGACGCCTACGAGGTGAGCTGTCGGGTTCGGGCTGGAGAACGCCCGGCCGGTCACGTTCGACCGACTTCACCCCAAGGACACCGCACGGATGCCCACAAGTGGGTCCCCCGCTCCTGCCAGCGAGACTCGAACTGACCGCGGGTGGTGGCAGGACTCGGCGATCCACCTCAGGCCGCCCCAGGAGGGTGGGGCGCGTCGATCGTAGGTGCCACACGGGTGGAAAGTCACGGAGAGGTCACGGGCTTCATCAAACCTTGATGGAACAGCGACTGTGCCTGGGCGCTGGGCGGGCGACCCTTGTCGTGCGGGGTGCGCCGACCGCCCCAGCATGTCGTGCGGGGTGTCGACCGCCCCAGCATCCAGCGCCTGCCACGGAGCACCTGCCCGCGACAGGGGACCTCGACCTCGGGAGAGCTCATGAACCGCGCGCGACGGCGCCTGACCGCCACCGTGACCGCCTTCGGCGTGGCCTTGACGGTGGCCGCCTGCTCGGAGGGCGCCGGCTCAGCGACCACACCGACGCGCTCGGCGACCGCGGCCTCCGACGGGCACGCTCACGAGCACGCGGATGAGGCTGACGGCGCGGGTCTACCGGGGGCACACACGCACGGCGTGGGGATCAATCCCGCCGACGACCTGGTCTACCTGGCCACGCACGAGGGTCTGTTCCGGTACGACGACACCGGTTCGACGCGGGTCGGTCCGGTGATCGACCTCATGGGGTTCACCGTCGCCGGGCCGGACCACTTCTACGCCTCGGGTCACCCGGGCGCCGGGACGGACCTGCCGAACCCCGTCGGCCTGATCGAGACGACCGACGCGGGAGAGACCTGGACCCCGTTGTCGCGTGCGGGCGAGTCGGACTTCCACGCCCTGACCGCGTCGGGTTCGGGGGTCGTGGCGTTCGACGGCACAGCCCTGCAGTCCACGGAGGACGGGATGACGTGGGGTGACCTCGCCGTCCCCGTACCGCCGTTCGCGATGGACGTCTCGCCTGACGGGCTCACGATCGTGGTGACGAGCCAGGAGGGCCCGGTCCGATCCACGGACGCCGGGGCGAGTTGGGACAGGCTCGACGACGCGCCGCCGCTGCAGGTCGTCGACTGGGCGGACGCGTCGACCGTCGTCGGGCTGACTCCGGACGGGGCGGTCGTGTTGTCCGAGGACGCCGGTGCCACCTGGGCGCCGGCCGCGACCCTCCCCGGACAGCCTCAGGCCGTGGCCGCCCACCGAGCGGCCGACGGCACCCTGCGGGTGATCGCAGTCACGCAGGACGCGGTGCTGGAGTCAGTGGACCTCGCTGCCGGGTTCGAACCGTTGCCCGGGGCGTGATCGGGCGATTTGACCAGGAGACCCGCGGGGAAATCAACGGGATCTTCATAGGACGACCAGCGCACGTGCGGGGTTCGCCCTCGAGAGTCGGGGGCGAGACCTTCCCGCCCTGATCGCACTGGAGCCTGCCCATGTGGACCCCGACCCGCCGCCCGATCCTGCTCACCGTCGCCGCCGCGAGCACCCTCCTGCTCGCGGCGTGCAGCACCGGCTCCCAGCCTTCCGCCCGGGACGACGTCGCCACCCCGGCGGCGACCGAGGCCCCAGCCGCCACCGGGGTGACCGGCACGGTGTGGGTCGCCAACGAGGGCGAGGGGACGCTGACCGCGATCGACGCGGGTTCCGGTGAGGTGCTGACCACGGTGACCGGCGTCCCGAGCCCGCACAACGTGCAGACCAGCCCGGACGGCGCCACGGTCTGGGCGGTCAGCGGGCACAACCAGGCGCTCGTCGCCCTGGACGCCGAGAGCTACGAGCTGCGCGGGACGGCACCGACCGGCACGAGCCCTGCGCACGTGGTGCTGACGCCCGACGGGTCCTCGGTCTACGTGACGAACTCCGGCGAGGGCACGCTCGGCCGCTACGACGCCGCCACGCTGGCGCCCACCGGGACCGTCGACCTGAGCGCCGGTCCGCACGGCCAGCGCCCCAGCGCCGACGGCACCGTGCTGGTGGTCGCGGGCACGGGCGCCGGCACGATCGACGTGGTCGACCCCGCCACCCTCACGCGCACCGCGACCATCCCGGTCGGTGAGTCGCCGGTGCAGGTCGCCGTGGCGGACGACGCCCGCACCGCGTACGTGAGCCTTGCCGGGACCAGCACGGTCGCGAAGGTCGACCTGGTCGGAGAGGCGGTCGTCGGGGCCGTCGAGGTGCCGTCACCCCCGGTCCAGCTGTTCCTCACCCCGGACGGCGCCAGCCTGCTGTCGGCCGACCAGGGCACCGCCGACGCGCCCGGGGACACCGTGACGATCATCGACGTCGCGATCATGGACGTCCGAGCCACCATCACGACCGGGTCGGGCCCGCACGGGGTCGTCGTCGACCCCTCGGGGGAGGTCGCCTGGGTGACCAACCTGTACGACGACACGGTCTCGGTGCTGGACCTCGCCACGAACACCGTCACGGCCACGATCCCGGTCGGCGACCTCCCCAACGGCATCTCCTTCACCCCCCGCACCGGCGCACGCCCGGAGTCCTCCCCTGCGCTGACGGTCCCCGACTACTCCACCGGGTCCGAGGACAGCGGCCACTCCGACACGCACGGCGACGACGACCACCACGGCTGACCTCAGCCCCCGCACTCGCACTCGCACTCGACGAGCCCCGTCCTCCCCGGCCGGGGTGACGCCTCCGCGTGCCCGCGACCCGCATGTGGGGTCCCGGTCGCGCGGTCGGCGGCAGCCTCGATGAAGTTTCGATGGAGGTTGCCTCCCGGGACCTACAGGTCCCATGTGCAGGTGCCGGCACGCGACGACCGTGCACTCAGAACCTTCGTGAGGAGCTCCCTATGCACCCCGCTCTCGTCCGGCTGCGGGTGGCCGTCGCTCTCGCCCTGCCCCTGGTCGGAATACCGACCCTGGCCCTGGCGGCACCCACGCCGGCCACGGTCGTCCACCAGGAGACGGCCGAGCACGACAGCACCGCGCACGACCATGCCTCGACCGGCCCCGGCCCCAGCGCGGACACGGACCCGGGCACGCCCGCGCCGGAGCCGACGGCGTCGAGCCACGACACGGAGGGCATGGAGCCGATGGAGGGCATGGACCACGCCGGCAGCGGTGACGACTCGTCGCACGACGACAGCCACGACTCGGGTGCTGGCACCGGCTCCGACGGCCCAGCTTCCGGGGACACGGGCGGCGCGAGCACCGAGCACGGCGAGTCGACGGGAGAGCACGGCGAGAGCGGCAGCCACTCCGAGGAGGAAGCCACTGCACCCGTCGCCCGCCCCCGGGCCGCGGTGCTGTCCACCTTCGTGGGCGTCAACGGCGCGGTCCTGATCGCCGCCGCCGTCCTGCGCCGCCGCGACCGCACCCGACCCCGCCACCGGCCGCGCCCGACCGCCACCCCGACCACCGCCTGACCGCCTGACCGCCTGACCGCCTGAAGGACACGACCATGACCACCCTGACCCCGCCCCCGCCCCCGCCCCCGCCCCCGGCTGAGGCAACCGTCGACCCCGACGTCCGACCTGGCCCGGACACGACGCCGCCCCCGGTCGGACGCAACCTCATGACCATCCCGTGGGTCGCCCGGTCGCTGCGGTCCGGCTGGTACCCCAAGATCTTCCAGATCCCGGTCGCGGCGGTCTTCGGGCTCGTGGCCTACCAGCTGCTCGCCGGGCCCGACTCCGCGCACGACAACGCGGGCACCGCCCTCATGTGGGTGCTGTGGTGGCCGGTCATCCCGATCGTCTTCGTGCTGCTCGGCCGGTTCTGGTGCGCGGTGTGCCCGTTCGGGGCGCTGTCCGACGCGGTGCAGAAGCTCGTCGGGGTCAACCGGCCCGTCCCGAACTTCCTCAAGAACTACGGCATCTGGATCATCGACGCCTCGTTCCTGGCGATCACCTGGGCCGACCACGTCTGGGGCGTCGTGGAGTCCCCGTGGGGCTCCGGCGTCCTGCTCCTGCTGCTCACCACCGCGGTCATCGCCTCGGGTGCCCTGTTCCAGCGCCGCACGTTCTGCCGGTACCTGTGCTTCCTCGGTGGGCTGTCCGGCAACTACGCCCGCACCGGCATGGTCGAGCTGCGCGCCGACAGCGCAATCTGCAGGACCTGCAAGGCCAAGGCCGTCTGCTACAACGGCAACGACAAGGTCGCCGGCTGCCCGCTGTTCACGTTCCCCCGCACCATGGAGGACTCGGCGAACTGCAACCTGTGTGCCAACTGCATCAAGTCCTGCCCCAACGACGCCATCCAGGTCCGGCTCCGCAAGCCGACCAGCGAGCTGTGGTTCATCACCAAGCCCAAGATCGAGCAGTCGATGCTCGCCATGGCGATCATGGGCATCGTCCTGATCCAGAACATCACCATGCTCGAGGTCTGGGACGGGTTCCTCACACAGATCGAGGCGGTCACCGGGATCACCAGCTATGCAGTGATTTTCACCGTCGCGTTCGCGGTCGCGGTGTCCGTGCCCGTTGGCCTTCTCGCCCTCGCCTCACGGATCGCGGCACGGCGGAACCTCGAGGACACGAAGCTGAACTTCGCCCGGTTCGGGTACGCGCTGATCCCGCTCGACGTCGCCGGGCACCTGGCCCACAACCTGTTCCACCTGCTCGCCGAGGGTGGGTCGGTCTACTACACGGTCGCCAACCTGTTCGGCGCCGGCGTCAGTGGTGACCCGGCACTCGTGAGCACCGGCACCATCCAGGTGCTGCAGTTCGCGCTCCTCGGCCTGGGCATCGCGGGGTCGATCTACACCGCGAAGCGCATCGCCTACCGCCGGTACCGCACCGCAGCCCGCCGCCGCGCCACGCTCACCCCGTACGTCGCGATCATCGCCCTGCTCGGCGCGATCAACGTGTGGATGTTCCTGCTGCCCATGGCCCACCGCATGTGAGCCAGCACGACGTCCCGATCTTCCACCCCCACATCGACCTCAGGAGGCCGACCCATGCCCGTCACCCATGAGCAGACCTCACACCAGGCCCCCGCGGGCGCGCTCCGCGTCGCCGTTGTCGGCGCAGGCCCGGCCGGCATCTACGCGGCCGACATCCTGTCCAAGGCCGGTCTCGCGGTGTCGATCGACCTGTTCGAGCGGCTCCCCGCGCCCTTCGGGCTCGTGCGCTACGGCGTCGCGCCCGACCACCCGCGCATCAAGCAGATCATCGTCGCGCTGCACAAGGTCCTCGAGCGCGGCGACATCCGCCTGCTCGCGAACGTCGACTACGGCACCGACCTCAAGCTCGACGACCTGCGCCAGTTCTACGACGCGGTGATCTTCTCGACCGGCTCGATCCGCGACGCGGCGCTGACGATCCCGGGCATCGAGCTCGAGGGGTCGTACGGCGCCGCGGACTTCGTGTCCTGGTACGACGGGCACCCCGACGTCGCGCGCACGTGGCCGCTCGAGGCCCAGCACGTCGCCGTCCTCGGCGCGGGGAACGTGGCGCTCGACGTCGCGCGCATCCTCGCCAAGCACGCCGACGACCTGCTGCCGACCGAGATCCCCGCGAACGTCTACGACCAGCTCAAGGCCTCGCCGGTCACCGACGTGCACGTCTTCGCGCGCCGCGGCCCCGCGCAGGTCAAGTTCTCCCCGCTCGAGCTCCGCGAGCTCGGCCACGTGCCGGACGTCGACGTCATCGTCTACCCCGAGGACTTCGACTTCGACGAGGGCTCGATGGCGGCGATCCACTCGTCGAACCAGACCAAGCAGGTCGTCAAGACCCTCACGGACTGGACGCTCAAGGGGCCCGAGGAGAACACCGCGAGCCGGCGCATCCACCTGCACTTCCTGCACAAGCCCGTCGAGGTCCTCGGCGAGGACGGCAAGGTCGTCGGGCTGCGCACCGAGCGCACCGCGCTCAACGGCGACGGCAACGTCACCGGCACCGGCGAGCTGCACGACTGGCCGGTCCAGGCCGTGTACCGCGCGGTCGGCTACTTCGGCTCCCCGCTCGTCGACATCCCGTTCGACGACGTCGCGGGCGTCATCCCGAACCGGGAGGGCCGCGTGGTCGACGTCGACGGCGAGCGCGTCCCCGGCGTGTACGCGACCGGGTGGATCAAGCGCGGGCCCGTCGGGCTCATCGGCCACACCAAGTCCGACGCCGCCGAGACGGTCAAGCACCTCGTGTCGGACCTCGACCGGCTGCAGCGACCCGCGCATCCCGAGCCGCAAGCCGTCACGGACCTGCTCGTGGCGCGCGGCGTCGACCACGTCGAGTGGTCCGGCTGGGAGCTTCTCGACGCCTACGAGCGGTCGCTGGGTGCAGCGCAGGGCCGGGAGCGCATCAAGGTCGTCTCCCGGGAAGACATGCTCGCCGCGAGCCGAGGTCAGGCGTGAGCGTGTGCTCGGCGCGGCGCGAGCGGCGCACGGGCTCGCGGCTGACGGCGCGCGCCCACCGCGCTCGAGCAGCTGCGGCGCAGCACGACCCAGGCCGCCACCGCGAGCAGCACGAGCCAACCCAGTGCCAGCACCAGGTTGCCGCGCTCGTCGAACGTCGACGTGAGTGCAACGTCGGTCAGCACCCGGATGGCGCCGTAGCCCGGCAGCACCTCCGCCCATGACGGAGGCGACCCACGGAGCATCGGGCTCTGCGCGATGCCGAGGTCCAGGAACGGCAGCAGGAACGCGACGAAGACGCCGCTCACGCGCCCCAGCACGGGACCGATGAGCACGCCGAGGAAGGCGTACGTCAGCGCCACCAGGAGGTTCGCCGCGCCGTAGAGCAGCCACTGGTGCGGCTCGAAGACGAGGGCGGTGACAGCGATCGACGCACCCGTCGCGAGCGTCGCCGCGAGTGCCACGACCGTGAGCCGGGCACCGACGAGGATGCCAGGGCGCATGCCGGCGAGCGTCAGTCGCTGGTCGCCCGAGCGGGCGTCGAGGGCGAGGAACAGGCCGGCCAGGGTCGCAAGGGACGCCACCGCGATCGGCGCCATGGTGCCGGCGTGCATGTGAGCCGGGTCCATCGTCTGCGTCACGAGGGTCCCCCCCTCGTTGAGGACGACGGGTGTCGCTCCGGACGGGGTGATCGCGTCGGCGAGGAGGACGAACACTCCCGGGACGACCGCGAGAAGCACCCACAGCACGGGATTGCGCCGCCACTCGCGCAGTCCAGTCCGCACGGCTGCGCGAAGCTGGTCGATCCGTGAGCCGGCAGTGATCCCTCGGCGGGCTGCCATGCGTGTCTTCGGCCGCAGGACCGCGAGTGCCAGTGCCACGGATGCGGCACTCCAGACGAGGCCCCAACCGAGGTCACCGGGTCGTCCTTCGTGCCCGGACGGGACGCCGACCATCCAGAGCGACACGAAGTGGGTCGGCAGCGCACGCGTGACCGGCTCCGTCGACCCGCTCAGCGTGGGTCCGAAGAAGACGTCGAGGATCCACAGGAACAGGATCAGCACGGTGCCGTTCACGGGGTTGCGCACCCAGGACCCGACGGCGGCCCCGATGCCGAGGTAGATGACGGCGAAGAGGACTGTGCCCACGACCACCCGGCCGGCGTCCTGCAGTCCGGAGGTCGCGTACAGAGCCAGCAGAGCTGCCGTCGACGCGAGGAGTGCGATCACGAGCCCGCACAGCGCGCGCGCCACGGCGAGGCGCCCTGCGGGCAGCCCGGCGAGCGCCAGGCGGTGGTCGGCCTGACGGCCGCCCGAGACCTGGAAGTACATGGCCAGCGCGGCGATGAACGCGGAGGCCCACCCGGCGGTGACCACGTCGACGGCCAAGGCGCCGCCCTGTCCACCCAGCAGCTGGGCGGCGTCGGCGAGCGTCGGTGCCGCCGCGACGACGAACGTCACCGGGACGAGGACCAGAACCAGAAGGTTCGTGCCGTTGCGCACGTAGTCGGCCAGGAACCGGAAGACGAGGGCGAGGGTCATCGCGGCACCACCCGTCCGTCGCGCAGGTCAAGGATGCGATCGAAGCGCTCTTCGTCGGCGACGAAGTGGCTGATGATCAGGACGCTGCGCCCAGTCGCCCGGCGCTCTGCGACGAGGTTCCAGAAGCGCAGGTAGGTGTCCCAGTCGAAGCCGGCGTAGGGCTCGTCGAGCAGGAGCACGTCCGGGTCGGCGAGTAGTGCGAGGCCGAGGTTGAGCTTGGCGACGGTGCCGCCCGAGAGCTGACCGACGCGCGTTCCCGCGTAGCGCCCGAAGCCGAGTGACTCGTAGAGGGCGCGCCTCGCGTCCCGCTCCTGCCGGGCGTCGATCCCGTAGGCATGGCCGAACAGCTCGAAGTGCTCGTCGCAGGTGAGTCGCTCGTAGAGCTGGGGCACCTGCGGGCAGTAGCCGAGCCGGGCCACGCGCTCGACCTCTCCGGCGTCCGGCGCGAGGGCCCCCACGAGGATCTTCATCAAGGTGGACTTGCCGGACCCGTTCTCGCCGACGAGCCCGACGATCTCCCCCGCCTGCAGCGAGAAGCTGACGCCCGAGAGGACAGGCACGACGCGGCGGACCGGCCACGCACCTCGTCTGTACGCCTTGTCGATGGCGTGCGCCGCGAGAACGGCTCGTGCGGTGCGAGTGGACTGCGCGATGGCGTCCATGATCTCAGCCCCTCTTGGGTACCCCGGGGTGGTATCTGAAAAACACCGTAGCACCCCACGGCTCGGTGATTCCCCTGCTTTACGGTAAAGATCTCGTCAAGCGGGAACGTCGCTCCGGACGCAACCGAGATCAGCGTCGGGAGAATCAGCGCGCTGCGGCCGGCGGCAGCTCGACGAGGCCGAAGCCCACCCGTCCGACGGCGGCGCGCAGATCTCCGACCGTGAGCGGGGCCGAGCCGTCGACGACTGCGGGAGAGCCACCACCGGCGACGAGGTCCACGGCGACGCGCGTCACGCCGTCCACCTCGAAGATGGCCTCGAGCGCCTCGGCAAGGCACGACGAGCACGTCAGGCCCTCGAGGACGAACGATGTCGTGGTCATGGACGCACCTGCTCGCTGGACGGGAGCCGGCACGGTCACCGGCATGCAACGACAGTACGAGTGCCCTTCTCGCATTCTCGTTTCCGTGCGGTGAAGGTCCGCTCAAGGATCTCCGATCAAGAATGCATCAATGTCATGAAGGTCCCCTGAAGATCTGCGCCGACGCAGTCCGACGAACCGCTCGTGTGGTCGGATGTCACCGACAGACAAAACGGACAAGGGGGAATCGTGAGCGAGACGGATGTCGCGCGCCGACCGGAACACATGACCGCGGGACGCGAGCACGACCAGTTCTACGAACACCTCACGCAGCGCAACCGCGGACTGATCGCCGGCGACGAGCAGCAGCACCTCCGCACCGCGACAGTCCTGGTGGCCGGCTGCGGTTCCATCGGAGGCGCGGTCGTCGAACCACTGGTCCGGCTGGGCGCCGAGACGCTCCGGCTCGCCGAGCCGGACACGTTCGAGCTGCACAACCTGAACCGCCAGAACGGCGTCCTCACGGACGTCGGGGTCAACAAGGCGGTGGCGCTCGCCGCGCGTGCTCGCGCCATCAACCCGCACGCCGCGATCCAGGTGGAAACCCGAGGGGTGGTCCCGGAGACCGTCGAGCCGTTGCTCGACGGAGCGGCGCTCGTGATCGACGGGATCGACGTCACCACGAGCCGGGCCCTGTCGTGCAAGCGCCTGCTGCACGTCCGCGCGCACGAGCGGGGCGTCCCGGTGATCTCCGGCTACGACATCGCCGGGGTGCAGATGGTCCTCGTCCACGACTACCGCGACCCGCGCGTCGCGGTGCTCGGAGGTCGGCTCGGGGCCGATCGTCCGACGCCCTTGGAGCCGTTGCCGTTCCTCGCCCGTGTCGTCCCGCTCCACGTGCTGCCGCCGGAGATCATCCCGACGCTGGAACGCCGAGCCCGGGGAGAGGACGTCGACTTCCCCCAGCTCGGGTACACCGCCGGCGCGTTCGGCGTGATCGCGGCCCGGGTCGCGCTCGACCTGCTCGAGGGACGGCGCGTGCGTCGGCGCATCGTCCTCGACGTGCACCAGCTGTCGCGCCCCAGCAGGATCGCCGCGCGCGGGGTCGCGCCCTGATCGCGGTCGCAGGCATCGCGCGCCTCGCGCGCACGTTCCGGGACCAGGCATGACGACGACCGCCGCTGCCCCGGACGTCGTCGACCCGGTCGCAGCGCACCTGACGAGCACTTCTGCCGTCGTCGCCGGGACGGGCGACGAGCCCCGAGCCCTCCGGGACGCACTCGCGGCCGGCGCCTGCGCGAGCGTCCTGGGACTGGTCACCGAGCAGCGTCCGGACGAGCTGTACCGCGTGCAGGACCGGCACGGCGTCACCGTCGTGGCCGTCTCCACCACGGGCCTGACTGATGCCGAGCTGGGGGCTGTGCTCCGGTTCCGGTTCGCCGCGTACGTGCACGTCGGGTTCATCGACTCGGAGGTCGCCTGCCGGGACGGCGTCGAAGCCGAACCCACGGACGTCGTGGCGCCCGGCGACGTGCACATCCTCGCCGCGGAGGCAGCGACGGGCCAGATCCTCGCGTACACGGTCATCGAGGCACCACCGTGCGCGCCGACAGGGACCCGGATGCGCCACACCGGCCGCGCCCTGTTCCCCGTCGAGCACGTGCACGGCGCGGGGGTGTACCGGCGGCTGCCGATCCTCCCGGACCTCGCGGTCGCGAAGGTCCGCGAGGTCGGCAGGTTCGTGCGGAGCCAGGACCCCACGGCACCGCGCGTCAGCGTGGCTCGTGCGGTCGTGGAGACCGGCGTCGCGCTCTTCCGTGTCATGACCGGGCCGCTGCGCCTGGACGTCGACGCGGTGGTCGGGGACCTCGAGGAGAAGGTCGCCAAGAACAACCTCGACTTCTTCCACGTCCCGTCGGTCGTCCTCCACGACACCGTTCCGTTCAGCAGCACCGACGCCTACCTGAGTCCGCGGTACCAGCACCACGAGGTCCACCCGTTCGCCGTCTTCGTCAGCGACGTCACCAGCGCGCGGTCCCGGCTCTCGGCCGTGGAGCACGCCCTCGAACGACCCGACGCCGAGGCGCTCTCGGCACTGCGCGAGCTCGGCAACGACACCTCGCCTCGGCTCAGCTCGTTCCAGCCGGACCCGCGTCCGCAGCACCCTGCGACGACCTGGATCGGGACGCCGATGGAGGTGCGGGGCCGGTGGCGCGAGGACGGTGAGGCGCTGCGCAGGATCGACGTCCTCGCGGGGCTGTCCGCCGCGGAAGCCACCCGCCTCGCGGCCGCCGCCGAGCCCGTGCGCGTGAGAGCCGGCGAGCGCGTCGCCTCACGCCGGTCGACGGCGGAGCTGGTGCTCGTCCTCGAGGGCGAGCTGCGTGCACGCCGTCGAGCCCGGAGCGGGCTGCACGTGCACGAGGGTGTGCGCGGGAGGGTGCTGCGGGCAGGACGGCGTCCTCACCGACGGTGAGCACCGCACCGATCTGGTGGCGGTCACCGACTCGACCGTGCTGCGCCTGAGCGCCGACATGTACGCCACCCACCTCGCCCACCTGCCCGAGGTCGAGCTCGACCTCCTGCGTTCTGCCGTCCGGCATCTCGCCGCGATGCACCGCTCATGCCGCCCCGCACGGGACGCCGACCGTCAGGAGGACGGGACATGACCGAGACCTTTCTCGGTGCGTGGCAGATCGACGACGACTTCCCGCACACGGGCAGCGACGACGACCGGCTCGCCTTCGCCGCCAGGTTCGCGCGGCTCGCGCCGTCGGGGCACAACGGTCAGCCCTGGACCTTCGAGGTGAGCGACGGCGAGCTGTCTGTCTGCACCGATCCTTCCCGGGCACTGCCCACGATCGACCCCGACGACCGCGAGCTCACCCTGACCTGCGCGGCGTCCGCACGGTTCGCCGCGCTCGCCCTCGACCACTTCGGCTACCCGCCCCTGGTCGACACCACGGTGGATCCCGCCCGGCCCACCGTGATCGCGAGGATCCGTGCCGGTTCCCGGCGGGAGCCACCCCACGACCGAGCGATGTTCGACGCCATTACCGCGCGCCACTGCAACCGCCACCCCTACCGCGACACCGCCGTGCCCCAGGACGTCCTGACCGCCCTCGCCGACGCGGCGGGCGTCCATGGCTGCTGGGTGGCCGCGGTCACCGCCGGCGAGCAGATCGCGCGGTGCGCCGACCTCATCGCGCAGGGCGACCGCGTCAAGTGGCGCGAGCGCGAGTTCCGGCACGAGCTCGCCAAGAGGCTCGTCCCGAACCGGGGTCCGCGCCGTGACGGCATGCCGGGATACGCGTTCGGCGTCCCCGGCCCCCTGGCGCGCTGGGCCCCCGCCGCCGTCCGTCGTGCCGACCTCGGCCCGGTGCGCGCCTTCACCGACCGACGCCTCGCCCGGGCCACCCCCGCGCTCCTCGTCGTGGGGACCGACCGCGACGACCGCGCCGCCTGGGTGTCGGCAGGTCTCGCGATGGCCGACGTCCTGCTGCACGCCACCAGCGCCGGGCTCGCGACCGGCTTCCTCAGCCAGGCGATCGAGGTACCCGAGCTGCGCTCTCGCCTGATGCCAATGCTGGGACGCGAGGGCTTCCCGCAGGTGCTCCTGCGCGTGGGATACGCCCGCCGCTCCCCGCGGCCGTCCCCCCGCCGTGAGCTGCACGAGGTCCTCGTGCGGTCGCAGACCACCAGGAAGGCAGTCTCATGACACGCGACGCAGCGAGCAGCGGTCAGGCAGCAGTGAGCGGCCGCCCGTGGGCAGCAGTGGCACTGCTGAGCGCGAGCCTCCTGATGATCGGCTTGGACAACACCATCCTCAACGTGACGCTGCCGACCCTCCAACGCGAGCTGGACGCATCGACGTCGGAGCTCCAGTGGATGGTCGACGCGTACATGCTGGTGTTCGCGGGGCTGCTGCTGACCGCGGGCAACCTCGGCGACCGGGTAGGACGTCGTCGGGTCTTCCTCGCCGGGCTCGTGGTGTTCGGCGCCGGGTCCGCGCTGGCCGCGATCGCCTCGACACCCGAGCAGCTCATCGCGTTCCGTGCCGTGATGGGCGTCGGTGGGGCGCTCATCATGCCGTCGACGCTCTCGATCATCACGAGCATGTTCACCGGCCCTCGTCGGGCGAAGGCCATCGCGATGTGGACGGCGGTAGCCGGGATCGGCGTCGCGCTCGGTCCGGTCGTCGGGGGCTGGCTGCTCGAGCGCTTCTGGTGGGGATCGATCTTCCTGGTGAACGTGCCCATCGCGGTCGTGGTGCTGCTCGCAGGCGCCCGACTCATTCCCGAGTCCCGCGACACCCACGCGGGTCGGGCCGACCTCCCGGGCGTGGGCCTGTCCATCGCCGGGCTCCTCGCGCTCGTCTACGGGATCATCGAGGCCCCCACGCACGGGTGGACCGGGACCCGGACCCTCACCGCCTTCGCCCTGGCTGCCCTGACCCTGACGGCCTTCGTGCTGTGGGAGCTGCGCAGCAGCCACCCGGTGCTCGAGCTGCGGCTGTTCCGCAACCCGCGCTTCACCGCGGCCAGCCTCACGATCGCCCTTGCGTTCTTCGCCCTGTTCGGCGCGCTGTTCGTCATGACCCAGCACCTGCAGCTCGTCCTCGGCTACAGCGCGTTCGCCGCCGGACTGCGGACGGTGCCTGCTGCGGCTGCGCTGATCGTGGGAGCCGCGACCAGCACCCTGGCCGTCAGCCGGCTCGGGACCAAGGTGACGGTCACGGCCGGCATGCTCCTCGCGGCGGCAGGGCTGGCGGTCGCGGCCACGGCCACGACGACGACGGACTACGAGCCCGTCCTCGTGACCCTGGTCCTGTGCGGCCTCGGCATCGGGCTCGCGATGGCGCCCGCGACCGACTCGGTGATGGGCTCGCTGCCGGTTCGCAAGGCAGGCGTCGGGTCGGCGATGAACGACACCGCGCGGCTCGTCGGAGGGGCGTTCGGGGTCGCGGTCTTCGGCACCACCGTGTCGCAGGTCTACGCACCGCGCGTCGCAGACGCCGCAGGCGCGCTGCCGGGTCCAGCACGGGCGCTGGCCGAGGACTCGCTCCAGGCCGCGGTGCGCGTGGCGGCTCAGCTTCCTGAGGCGCAGGGCGCAGAGCTCCTCGCCGCGGCTCGCGACGCGTACACGGAGGCGCTGCAGCGGTCGGGCCTCGTCGGGGCGGGAGTCGCCACGCTGGCGGCACTCGTCGCTCTCGTGCTGCTCCCGGCTCGGGCGTCGGTCGCCTCCGGCGCCGGCAGCGACGAAGAGCCGTCCGCCGACGCGCTCGAGGAGGATCCGACGATCGACGGATCGAGCGCGCCGCTCGCCACCGGATGATGCGCGCCGGACGTGAGTGAAGCCGAAGGGCTCAGCCTGCGTGGTTACCCAGATCAGGCTGGGTCGCCGCCAGCGAAGTCGTGCTTACGTCGGATTAGGGCGAGGTTGACCAGCACCGGCCCTGCTGGGAGCCTCAAGACCAGTCGTGAGAGGCCGGTGCCAGGTGCGCGCGATCACACGAGCGCGGTTCGAGGGGCTAGCCGCGTACACCCGGCGTGCCGCGATGGCCGTGATGGCCGTGATGGCCGACGAGCTTGCGTGGTTCTCGTCGCAGGACGAGTCCGTCATCGCAGCGCTCATCCGCGACACCGACGGGGAGTACTCGGCCCACCTCCTCATGCGGGACCTCGACGAGAAGTATCGGTGGATCGGCGCTACCGGGTACCACGCGGCCCCGGAGGGTGCCGTGATCGAGCTGCGGAGCCGCATCGCGAGAGCGGCGGCCGACGCCGACGAGTTCCGCGTGCAGGGCGACGAGACCAAGCGACCAGTCGACTTCTTCACGCCTCTCACCGACCGCGAGCGTCTGCATCCGAACTTCGTCCGGCTGAGGGAAGAACTCGGATTCGTCGCTGCGCGCAGGTTGATCACGTCGATGATGCGCTGGTACGACGACGTCGACGGCAACTTCGTCGAGCAGTTCCAGACCTCAGGGTTCGACCAGCGGGTGTGGGAGCTCTACCTCTTCGCCGCGCTGACCGAGGCCGGGTACGACGTCGAGCGTCCCAAGCCGGCGCCGGACTCTCTGGCGACGGGACCACGGGGACGGTTCGCGCTCGAAGCCGTGACCGTGAACCCGAGCATCGGGCCAGACGGCAAGGCGACGCCGTCGCCTCGGCTCGAGCCGGATCACGACCCTGAGAGCTACCGGCGCGACTACCTGCCGCTGAAGTACGCCGGACCGCTCACCGCAAAACTCAAGAAGAAGTACTGGGAGCGGCCCGAGGTCTCGGACGTCCCGCTCACCGTGGCGATCCAGGACTTCCACGACACGATGTCCATGACCTACACCGGATCGGCGCTCTCGACCTACCTGTACGGGATTCAGCACGACACCCGGACCGGAGCCGACGGGACGCGGGAGGTCGTCGCGACGAAGGTCGAGTTCCACATGAAGGGCAAGACGCCCATCCCGTCCGGCTTCTTCTTCCTCCCGGATGCCGAGAACGTCAGCGCCGTCATCTTCAACGCCTCGGCGACCCTCTCCAAGTTCAACCGCTTGGGCGTCATCGCCGGGTTCGGGTCCGACGACGTCACCCTCGTGGTCAAAGGGCTGATGATCGACCCGGACGAGGACGCGACAGCACCGTTGCCGTTCGCCGCGGTCGTGGGCCCTCACTACGAGGAGCGGTGGCTCGACGGAGCCATCGTGTTCCACAACCCACGGGCGCTTCGCCCGCTCGATCCCGCAACCTTGCCCGGGACCGCACAGCACTTCCTTCAGGCGGACGGCACGATCTTGACACTGGCGCCAGCAGGACAGGTCATCGGTTCGGTGACGTCCGTGCTGGCCTTCGGCGGTTCGGAGGAGGACTGAGGCCGTCAGCGTGCCGGCCACCCGAGGTGCGCGCCGGTAGGTCAGACGCCGACGCCGCCCGAGCACGGAGCTCCGGGCTCCGGTGCCTGCTCGCTCTCGAGGTACCGGACCAGGAACGGCTCGAGCCGATCATCCTGCACGGACTCGACCTCGAGCTGCACCCCCCAGGCGGTCGCGACGACAGGAGCCGCGAGGTCCGTGTACGGGGTGACGAGGAGGTACGGGTTGTTCTCGGAGAGGTCCCGCAGGCGGTCCCTGTCCGCGGCGCTGACGTCGTCGCGGTAAGCGACCCAGACGGCGCCGTGCTCGAGGGAGTGCACCGCGTTCTCGTCGCGCACCGATTCGGTGTAGAAGCCGCAGTTCTGCGGGATCTCGTCGTGGTCGCCGCCGATCGGCGGGAGCACGCCCCGATCAGCGTCCGTCGCCGCCGTGCCCGAGTAGTCGACCTCTCCGGGCACGTGCCCGGACGCTGCGACCTCCGCCTGCTCCTCGCCCTCGATCGGGCGGGCCGCTGCGTCCGCGACCTCGGCGTCACGGCGCAGCTCGCCGGCGATCACGAACGTCGTCGGCGCCGCGACGGCCAGCACCACGACGGAGCTGACGATGACCCAGCGGCGGGTCCGCCGTCGCTCCGCAGCCCGCTGCTCGGCCTTGATGACGGCGAGCCGCGCCTCCCGGTCCTCTCGTGCGCTGGTCCGCTTGCTCACTGCACTCCTCCTCCGTTGCACGACATCGCGGTCACCGCGCCGTCGCGTGGACGGCACACCGTCGAGGTACCCGGCGCGGCTGTGGCACGGCGCACCGGAGTCTCGAGGCGGTGCGAGTCTTCCGGGCGCACATCGCGGAAACGATCACGCTCTCGTCAAGGTCCGATGAAGAGTGCAGGTACCGCGCTCAGTTGGCGCGCTGCCATCACGCCCGCCGACGTCGCAGCTCGGCGGTGAGCTGGGGCAGCACGGTGGAGAGGTCCCCGACCACGCCGAAGTCGGCGAGCTCGAAGATCGGGGCCTCCGGGTCGGTGTTGATCGCGACGATCGTCCCTGCCGACTGCATGCCGCTGCGGTGGTGCACGGCTCCGGACACCCCGGCGCCGATGTAGAGCGCGGGCGCCACGGCCACGCCGGTCTGCCCGATCTGCGTCTCAGCTCCGATCCACCCCTCGTCCGTCGCGACGCGTGTCGAGCCGACCGCACCACCCAGGACGTCGGCGAGCTCGCGCACGGCGCTGAAGTCCCCCTCGGTGCCGCGCCCACCGGCCACGACGACGCGGGCGCTCGCCAGGTCCGGCCCGTGCGAGGTGGGGCGTGGAGTGCGTTCGAGCAGTCGCACCCCGTGGACGTCGGCGGCGCCCCCGGAGTCGTGCGGGCGGACCTCGGGGACGAGTGCCTCCTGGACAGGGCTGGGGGTCACGGCGCCTGCGGTCATCGCGATGACGGCTCGTGGGCGGGCCACCTCCACGCGCGCGGCCCACGTCGCTGCGAAGGCGTGCACGGTGGCCTCGATCTGCGCGTCGGCGCCGCGCCGCACGGCGACTGCGTCGACGACGAGGCCGGCTCCGAGCGTCAGCGCCGTCCGCGCGGCCACTTCCTTGTGCCGGGTCGACGAGGACAGCAGGACCGTGTTCGCCAGGGCGCTCTCGGCTACCCCGCCGAGCTCGTGGGCGACGACGGCCGGCAGCTCGGCGCCCGCGTGCGGCGCTGCCAAGTGGTGGACGATCTCGGCTCCGTGCGCTCCGAGCGTGCGGATCGCACCGTCGTCGGGATGGTCCCCGCGCCACAGGGCGTGCACGGTCCCGAGGGTCCGCGCGACGGTGAGGAGCTCGAGGGCGGTGTCGACGACGATGCCGTCCCTGTGGTCGACGAGGACCAGGACAGGCCCTGCGTGGGTGCGCTCCGTGGGTGTCATGTCCGGTGCTCCTTCAGGCGAGGTTGTTGTCGACGAGGTAGGCGGCCAGGCGCAGCCCAGCGTCCCCGGAGTCCGTGAGCAGGACCCGGTTCTGCCGCGGCGGGCGCGCCGTCGCCTCGATGACCCGAGTCCTGGCCGCAGCCGACCCGACCTCGGCGGGCGCGACGCCCAGGTCGGTGGTCGACCACTGGACGACCGGGGTCCTGCGGGCTGCTGCGATGCCCTTGAAGCTGGGGTACCGCGGTTCGTTCGCCCGGTCGGTGACGCTCACCACGGCCGGCAGCGGTGCCTCGAGCACCTCGTGCGCCTCGTCCAGGTGTCGCTCGACGCGCACCCGGCCGTCGGCCACCGACACGCTCGCCGCCGACGTGAGCCCGGCGACCTCGAGCTCGACCGCCAGCAGGCTCGGCACCACGGACGTCATGCCGTCGAGGGAGGCCATCCCGGTGAGCACCAGGTCCACGGGACCGTCCTGACTGATCCTGCGGATCGCAGCGGCCAGCACGTGCGCGGTCGCGAAGGCGTCCGAGCCGGCCAGCGCGTCGTCGACCACGTGCACGGCCTGCCTCGCGCCGACCTGCAGCCCTCGCCGCACGGCGCTCTCGGCTGCCGGAGGGCCCATCGTCAGGACGACGACCTCTCCGCCGACCTCCTCGGCGAGCACGAGTCCCGCCTCGAGGGCGTGCTCGTCGAGCTCGTTGAGCGTGCCGTCGTCCTCTGTCCGGTCGACCCGGCCGTCTGCGCGGAACGTCCGGTCCGCCTGGACGTCCGGCACGTGCTTGACGCACACCACGATCCTCATCAACGACTCCTCCGGAATGGGACGGAGCAGCGGCCGGCACGGGAAGTCGGCTTCCCGGGGCGCACGCTCGAGCGAGGAGAAAGTAAGCCGTCCGGGGTCCGCCAGGGTTCAACTGGGCCCTTCTTGATCGCAACTTCAGACAACCTTCATCAGTGCATTCGTGCATTCGGCGCACACCCGCCGAAGGTCCCATGCACGGGCTCGTCCTCCCGGCGATGCTCCAACGGTGAGCCTCGACGACGGCGCCGTCCCGCCGCCGACGCGATCCGCCTCATCGACACGCTGTGGCTCGACCAGGACGCCGTGGTCGCCGCGTTCGAGGTCGAGCACACGACGTCGATCTACTCCGGCATCGTCCGCATGCTCGACCTCGCGCTCTCCGGCGACCCGGACTCCGTCCCGGACCTCTACCTGGTGGCACCTGACGACAGGGAGAACGACGTGCGGGCTCAGCTGACCCGGCCGGCGTTCGGCCCTGTCGCGAACCTGCGTCTGCGGTACCTGCCGTACAGCCAGCTCGCGGAGCACCGCGGTGCCATCGGGCGCTTCGGCTCTGGGCTGCGCCGGCTGAACGAGATCATGCGTCGGCTCGGCTGACTCCCGGCCTCGCGTCGGCGTGACCTTCATCGAGCGTTGATCGTTCCTCCATCGGGATCACCGCACGCCACACGGATGCTGGGTGCATGGACCCCGTCATGCACGAGCCGGTCGTCGCTCTCGAGCCGGTCGCACCCGAGCGCGGAACGCCCGGGCGCCGATCCGGCGCGCGGACCCTGTGGACGGCCCTCAACGGTGCGCTGGGGGCCGTCTCCGGTGCCGCACCACACGTCCTGCACCACGTGGGTCCGCTGGTGGGCACGGCGCTGGTGGCAGGAGCGGGTGGCACGCTCCTGTTCGGAGCGCTCGGTCTGGCGTTGTCGGTCCCGTTCCTGATCCGACTGCACAGGCGCTTCTCGAGCTGGTGGGCCCCCGCCGTCGCGCTGCTGGTCTTCGCGGGGATGTTCGCCCTGTCGACGTTCGTCGTCGGCCCTCGGCTGAGCGGAGCCGAGACACCGGCACCGGACGTCTCACCGACGGAGCACACGAACCACCACGGCACGGCGCCGGACTGAGTCGCGAACCGCTCCGTACGTGCGGGGGCGTCCGCCGCGCGACCTCTCAGTCGGCGGGAATGCGGCTCTTCGGACCGATGAAACCTGTTGATGAAACCTTCGTAGAACGACAGCCGGACCTTGACAGGCGCCCGAGATGCTGTGTGCGCCCGGACACGGGCGGAGGAATGCATGCCCCCCTCCCCGATCGCTCAGGAAGCAGTCGCGATGCAGCCCGTCCTCTTCACCTTTCTTGGCGTGGAAGTCCAGAGCTACGGCGTCAGCAAGGCGCTGGCAGCGCTGCTCGCCGCGTACCTGCTCGGCCGCGCATTCACAGCGCGCGGACTGGATCGTGATTCGGCCCATGCGCTCGTGATGTGGGCCACCGTCTGGGGCTTCGCCGGAGCCAAGCTCTACTACGTGCTCGAGCAGCTTCCGTCCGTGACTTTGCACGACTTCGGTGGCATGGGGTTCACCTGGTACGGCGGGCTGCTCGGAGGTGTCGCGGCGGCGCTCGTCGTGATCCGGCGCCACCGTCTGCCTCTCGGCGTCGTCGCCGGGGCGACTGCCGTCCCGCTGGCGCTGGCGTACGGCGTCGGACGTCTCGGGTGCCTGCTCTCGGGTGACGGGACGTACGGGAAGCCCTCGACCCTTCCGTGGGCGATGACGTTCTCCGACGGCGCGGTCCCCACCGACGTCCCAGTCCACCCGACCCCTGCCTACGAGGCGATCGCTGCGGTCCTCATCGCAGGGGTGCTGTGGGCACTCGGCAGACGCGCGACGGGACCGACGGTCTTCGGCGCGTACCTGGCGCTGTCCGGCGTCGCTCGTCTGCTCGTGGAGGAGCTGCGCATCAACGACCCCGTCGTCGCCGGTCTGACGCAACCACAGCTGTGGTCCTTGCTCAGCATCGTGGTCGGCATCGCTCTCACCGTCCGCGCGGCTCGTGTCGTCAGCGCGCGGCCCGCAGCCCCGTCGCCCACGCCCTCGCCGGACCTCGTCACCGTCACCGCGGCTCGACGAGAGCCCTGACGCCGGGTTGCGACCTGGTGGCGCGCCGTCCTGACCCGGAGCGCCCCCGACCCCCAGCCGCCGGCCGGCCGCCATCCCCCCTGGCGGCCGGCCGGCTCGTCGTCTCGGCCGAGTGCTTCATCGAGCCTTCACAGCGAATCGACAGGGACTTGATGCTGCACGGCGATGCTGGTCATGGCACCACCCGGTGCCCCGGCTCCAGGAGCAGACATGGATGCGTGGTACGCCAGCGGCGCAGTCGCGGGGTGGGTCGTGATCGCGTTCGTGGTGGTCGTCCTCGGGGTGTCCGTCTGGGCAGTGACCCGGCTCTTCCCCGGAGCGCGCGAGGACGAGAGGTCCGCGCTCGACGCTCGGCTGCTCGCCGGCGAGCTCGACGCGGACACCTACCGGCGGGTGCTCGACGACCACACCGAGCGGCCCCACGGGTCTCGGACGTCGTAGGACGCGTGCGTACCTGCGTGGGCGGGGGGCTCGATCACGCAGCCGGCAGCAGGACCGTGAAGGTGCTGCCCTGGCCCGGCCCGCCACTCGCCGCCCGGATGCGCCCGCCGTGCGCCTCAGTCAGCGCCTTGCAGATGGCCAGCCCGATCCCCGACCCGCCCCGGTCGCGCGAACGAGCCGTGTCGACGCGGTAGAAGCGTTCGAACAGGTGGGGCAGGTGCTCCGCGGCGACGCCCTCACCGGTGTCCTCGACGCTCAGCTCGACAGCGCCGTCGGGTGCCCGGCGCGCGCTCACGACGACCAGACCACCCGTCGGTGTGTGCCGGACGGCGTTCGCGACGAGGTTGTCGAGGACCTGCGCCATGCGCAGCCGGTCGACCAGCACGGCCGGCACGCCCGCGGTGACGTCCGCACGGAGCGTGACGCCGTGCTCGGCGGCTCGGCCGTGAGCCGCCTGCACGGTCGCCATCGCGAGCTCACCCGGGTCGACCCGCTCGCGGTCCAGGACGAGCGCGCCGCTCTCGGCCTGCGTGACGGCAGCGAGGTCCCGCGACAGGTGCGTCAGGCGTGCGGTCTGCTCACGCAGCACCTCCGTGGTGGACGCGTCGAGCACCTTCACGCCGTCCTCGATCGCCTCGAGGTAACCCGCGATCGTCGCGACCGGTGTGCGGACCTCGTGGGCGACGTCGGCGAGCAGGCGCGCCCGCAGCCTCTCCCCCTCCTCCAGCCGGTCCGCCATGCGGTTGAACGACGCGACGAGCTCGTCGAACTCGGATCCCATGCGCGGAGACGGGACGTGCGAGCCGTACGCGCCGTTCCCCACCCGCGACGCCGCGGAGGACAGGGACCGCAGCGACGCGGCGACGCGACGGGTGAGGAACACGCTGACCACCAGCGAGGCGATCACGGCGGCGGCCAGCGCCAAGGAGAGCGAGAGCACGCTCGCCGCCTGGAACGCCTCCTCCGCGTGCAGGACGGCCTCGTCGTAGTCCTCGAGCCCTGCCCGGATCATGTGCTCGTGGAACAGCGCGGGCCCCACCACGACCGCGACGGCCCACGCCGTGGCGATGCCCGACACCATCACCAGACCGATCGCGACCAGCAGACGCGCGGCGAGCCCGCCGGAGGCCAGCCCGCGCCCGCGGACGCTCACTCGCCCGTACCCAGCCGGTACCCGACACCGCGCACGGTGCGGACGAAGCGCTGCCGGTCGGCGCTGTCACCCAGCTTCTGCCGCACGTGCAGGACGTGCACGTCCACGAGGTGCTCGTCGCCGACCCAGGTGGGGCCCCAGACGACGTCGATGAGGGCCCGACGGGTGAAGACCATGTCCGGGCGGGAGGCGAGCGCGGACAGCACGTCGAACTCGGTCCGAGTCAGCGGGATGAGCTGACCGTCGACCGTCACCTCCCGCCCGACGGGATCGAGGGTGAGCGCGCCGACGGTTGTGACCGGCCCCGTCGCCGACGGCCCCGGCGCCACCTCGGCGCGTCGCGGCCGCCGGAGCAGCACCGCGATCCGGGCCATGAGCTCGCGCGGGCTGAACGGCTTGGTCATGTAGTCGTCCGCTCCGACGGACAGGCCGATGAGGGTGTCGACCTCCTCCGCGCGGGCGGTGAGCATGAGCACGTAGCAGTCGGAGAACGTGCGCACCTGCCGGCAGACCTCGACGCCGTCGACGCCGGGCAGCCCGAGGTCCAGCACGACGACGTCCGGGTCGACCTGTCGGATCAGCTCGACGGCCTGCGCGCCGTCGAAGCACAGGTGCACCTCGAACCCGTCGCGCTCGAGGTAGCCGGCGACGAGGAGCGCGAGAGGTTGCTCGTCGTCGACGACGACGGCACGGCGCGCGGCGCCGCTGGGCGTTGAGGGGGTACTCACGGACCCATTGTGGTGTCGCGGCCGCGGTCCGCCAGGACGTTCATGGAACCTTGATCGAACGGCGACCGCCCTTGCAGGAGAGCGCGGCGAGGCTCGGGTTGTCAGATCAGGACACGTCAGGAGTCACCGTGCGCCCCGAGACCGCCCCGCCCGTCGTCACCGTCGTGCACGCTCCCGCGTGCCACTTCTGCGTCGACGCGGACGACGTCCTCGGCGAGCTCGCGGACGAGCGCCGCATCGACCTGCGCCGCGTGGAGATCGACTCGCCGGAAGGTCGGACCCTCGTCGCACAGCACCGGCCGCCCATGAGCCCGCTCGTCCTGCTCGACGGCGCGTTCTTCAGCTCGGGCCGGCTGCCGCGCAAGAAGCTGGTCCGCGCGCTGCAGGCGGCCGAGCTCGCGACGGGTCCCGGGGCGGCCTGACATGGGCTCCGAGCTCCTGACGACGGGCAGCATCCTCGCGGCGTTCTTCGCCGGTGGAGTCGCCCTGTTCGCCCCGTGCTGCATCGTCTTCCTCGCGCCCAGCTACCTCGCTGGAGCGATCAAGAACAGCCGGTGGCGCCTGCTGCCGCTGACGTTCGTGTTCGCCGCCGGTCTCGCGCTCGTGCTCGTTCCCATCACGCTCGGCATGAGCCTGATCGCGGGAGCGATAGCCCGCTACCACGCCCCGCTCTACTACGCCGGGGGCGCACTGATGATCGTCCTGGCCGGGCTGGCGCTGTCCGGACGGATGTGGTCCCTGCCGTCCTTCCTGCGCGCGCCGGACACCACGGGCGGCGACACGGCGAGCTTCTTCTCCCTCGGGGTGTTCTCCGGCATCGCGTCGAGCTGCTGCGCACCGGTCCTCGCCGGGGTCATGACACTCTCGGCGCTCTCCGGATCGCCGGGCGGCGGCTTGCTGCTCGGGCTCGCGTACGTCTTCGGGATGGTCTTCCCGCTGTTCGTGATGGCGCTCGTGTGGGACAAGGCCCGCCTGCGGGACAAGAAGCTGTTCCGCGCGAAGCTCGTGCGGATTCCTCTCGCTGGCCGGACGCTCGTCACCAACACGGTCAACGTCGCGGTGGCGATCGGGTTCGCCGTGATGGGCGCCTTCGTCATCGCGCTCGCCGGGAGCACCCAGATGACCGGCGGCTCGGCCGTCCAGGACTCTGCGAGCCGCACCCTGACCGACGTCTTCGGGGGCGTCCAGCAGTGGCTGTCCCCCGTCCCGGAGCCGGTTCTCGGGCTCGCGCTGCTCGTCGTCGCCGCCGTGTTCGTCTGGGCGACGCTGTCCGAGCGCCGACGGCCCACCACGCCGAAGGCACCGACCGAGGAGACCCCGGTGATCCCCTCGTGCCACACCGTCCCGACCCAGGAAGAGACACACCGATGACCTCCGCCAGCGCGGCCCGGCGCCTCCACGACCGACAGCTCGCCCTCCACAAGGTCGAGCGCCAGCAGGCCGACCTGCGCCGGCGCCGGCGCCGGACCTGGACCATCTGGGGCGCCTCGCTCCTCGTGATCCTGGTCGCCGTCACGGCGGCCCTTCTGAGCGCACGTCCGGCGGTCACCAACGAGACGCGCACGGCACCGGGGTTCACGCTCCCGACGTCGGAGGGAGCGACGGTCTCCTTGTCCGACTACGCGGGCTCACCGGTGGTGCTCTACTTCAACGAGGGCGCGGGTTGCGACGCGTGCCTCATCCAGATGCAGAAGATCGAGCAGGACCCCGCGTTCGCCGAGGCCGGCATCACCGTCCTGCCGATCGTCATGAACACCGCCGAGCAGATCAACGCCGACCGCGAGCGCCTCGGTGTCGAGGCACCCTTCCTCCTCGACGACGGGACCGTCTCCGGGGCGTACGGAGTCCTCGGGACCGGCATGCACGAGGGCCTGCCCGGTCACGGCTTCATCCTCGTCGACGCCGACGGGACGCAGACCTGGGCCGGGAACTACCCGTCCATGTGGCTGGAGCCCGCCGACCTCCTCGAGGAGGTCACGAGCCGGCTCTGACGCTGAACCCCGCAACCCCCACGCACCACCTCTCGCACGGATACGGAGCTCCCACCATGACCTGCTGCAAGGACACGGCCACAGCCGACGTCACTCCCACCTCGCCCGCCACCGAACCGGCAGCCCACGGCTGCTGCGGCGGCGCCTTGAACGCCGTGCAGGAGGCTCCCGATGCCTGCTGCGCGAGCACGTCCACGGCCTAGGTCTCACCACGCCGGGCCACCGCACCACCGAACCACCAGGAGGACCCATGACGAACCGCACACGACGCCGTACAGCCGCCACGGTTGCGGCCGCCGCACTGGCCCTGGGCCTCGCGGCCTGCTCCAACGGGACCGAGGCGGGCACGAGCCCCACGGGTCAGGAGACCTCCGCGACCGCTGAGTCGTCGACCGAGGAGACCGCGCACAACGACGCCGACACGACGTTCGCCCAGATGATGATCGTGCACCACGAGGGCGCGATCGAGATGGCGCAGCTCGCCGCGGAGAAGGCCGCGACGCCCGAGGTCCAGGACCTCGGTGAGCGCATCGCCGCGGCGCAGGGCCCCGAGATCGAGATGATGGCCGGGTGGCTCGAGTCGTGGGGCGAGGAGCCCGTCGCCGACGCCATGGACGGCATGGAGGGGATGGACCACGGCGGCATGGACATGGAGGGCATGAACCAGGAGGAGGTCATGTCCGAGCTCAGCTCGTTGTCCGGCACCGAGTTCGACACGCGGTTCCTCGAGCTCATGATCGACCACCACCGAGGCGCCATCGAGATGGCCGAGACCGAGCAGGCGGACGGGGAGAACCCGGACGCGCTGGAACTCGCTCAGAAGATCGTCGATGACCAGACCGCGGAGATCGCGAAGATGGAGACCCTTCTGACGCAGCTCTGACGATGCAGCCGCCGCATCTCTCGGACCACCCGCAACGAACCGGGCGAGGTCCCAGGGGTGCGGCGGTCGCGTCTGCGCCGGTGCTGGGTGTTCCCTGCAGAGGGGGCGCGCGGTGGCCTCGCGTGCTGCGCACCCCCCGTCCGGACGGCTTCTTCGAAGCCGTGCGCCAGGCAGCTGGCCTGGACGTCAGCGCCGCGGACAGCGTCTTGCAAGCGGGTGGGTAGACCCGGCGCGGCGTCGTGACGTGTCCTCAAGAGGTGGTGACACCTGGACTGAACCTGCAAGGTGCAGGACTCAGCCGGGGCGACGTCTGGAGATGGAGATGACCTCAGGGCCTTCGCGTCCGCAGGACCCGGTGACGTGGCTCGCGTCGGGGCCGTCGCTGGAAGAGCTGCAGGCGGCGTACCCGGAGGAGTGGGGCGCGGTCTCCCAGCGGCTGCGTCGCGCGTCAGCCGGCGGGCCGGCGGAGCTGCGTGCGGTCGTGGCCGAGGCGAGGACGCCGGCCCCGGCGACGCCAGGACGCCGGCGTCCTGCCCGGCAGCTGGTCGGTGAGGAGGTGCGCCGGCAGATGCTGCTGCACGCGGTGAAGCGGGTCTCATTCCAGGTGGAGACCGGCGTGAGGGAAGGGCCGGTGCGGTTCAACACCCTGAACGGGCGAGCAGCGCAGCGGCTGTTCTTCCTGCGCGGTCTGGAGCGGCGCCCGGTGTCGATGGCGGCTTACGGGCTGGTCTGGCCGCTGCTGACGCAGCGCCGGTTCCTGATGCCGCTGGTCCGCCCGAAGGGCATCTACTGCTTCTACTCCTCAGCGTTGATCGCACGACTGGCGGCGCTCATCGGGGACCGCGCCTGTGTCGAGATCGCGGCCGGGGACGGGACGCTCTCGCGGTTCCTGTCCGACCGCGGGGTGAACGTCACGGCTACGGACGACTACAGCTGGGACCACGCGATCGACTATCCAGAGCACGTCCTGAAACAGGATGCGAAGGCGGCACTGCGCACCTACGCCCCACAGGTGGTGGTGTGCTCGTGGCCACCGCCGGGCAACCCGTTTGAGCGCGCGGTGTTCGCGACCCCGAGCGTGCAGCTGTACGTGGTGATCGGGACGAACGAGCACGGCAGCGGGAACTGGGCGGACTACGCAGCTCAGCAGGACTTCGAGATGACGCACGACCGTGAGCTCAGCCGCCTGGTCCTGCCCCGCGAGCAGGACAACGTCGCGCTCGTGTTCCGCCGTCGTCCGGATCAGGCACCCAGCACCGATACGGACCCAGGACGCTGAGCACGCGAGCCGGGCACGCGCGGTCCGTCAGGTGAGCTGGTCGAACCAGGCGGTGACGAGGTCCTCGAGGGCGTCGGCGTGACGGCTCGCACGGCCTCCTCATGGTCCGATGCCGGCTCGGCGAGAATCGTGCTGGTGCTCGCGTTCTCGACCGCGCCTCGCAGCACGTCGACCTGGTCGGCGGGCAGACCGGGACAGTAGAGGTAGGCGGCGTACCCACCGACCAGGGACTGCCCGAAGCTGCGTCAGACCGACGCGACCGCCTCGACCGGACGCCGGTCAGCACCGATCGTCCGCGCTGCCCCGTCGACGGAGACGGCGCGGAAGCTCCGCAGCCGCAGGCTGTTGGTCACCACGAAGACCGACGAGAACGCCATCGCAGCGCCCGCGATCAACGGGTTGAGCAGTCCCGAGACCGCGAGCGGGATCGCTGCGACGTTGTACGCGAACGCCCAGAAGAGGTTGCCCTTGATCGTGGACAGCGTCCGCCGGGACAGGCGGACGGCGTCGACCGCGGCCCTCAGGTCGCCGCGGACCAGGGTCAGGTCGCTCGCCTCGATCGCGACGTCCGTGCCGGTCCCCATCGCGATGCCCAGGTCCGACTGGGCGAGTGCAGCGGCGTCATTCACGCCGTCGCCCACCATGGCGACCACCCGGCCGGCGTCCTGCAGCTCCCGCACGACCCGGACCTTGTCCTCGGGCATCACCTCGGCGACGACCTCGTCGATCCCGACCTCCGCGCCGATCGCGCGGGCCGCACGCACGTTGTCGCCCGTGAGCAGCACCGGACGCAGTCCCAGCGCCCGGAGCTCGGCGACCGCCTGCCGCGACGTGGGCTTGAGCGTGTCCGCGACGACCAGAAGCCCCCGCAGTGCGCCGTCCCAGCCGACGGCCACGACCGTCCGCCCGGCCGACTCCGCCGCCTCGAGGTCGGCGCGCAGGCCGGCCGCGAGGTGCTGCGCCCATTCGTCGGCCATCCACGACACGCGTCCCGCCGCCACGGCGTGCCCGTCGACGATGCCGGAGACCCCGAGCCCTTGGCTGTTCGAGAACTGCTCGACAGCCGGCAGGACGACGTCCAGCTCGCGGCGCGCCCCGGCCGCGATGGCCCGCGCGATGGGGTGCTCGGAGGCGTCCTCGAGGGCTCCTGCGAGCCGCAGCACGTCCTCGCGCGCCGTACCGGCGGCGGGCCGGACCTCGACGAGCTGCATCTGCCCGGTCGTGACCGTCCCGGTCTTGTCGAGGACAACGGTGTCGACCTGTCGAGTGGATTCCAGCACCTCCGGGCCCTTGATCAGGATCCCGAGCTGGGCACCCCGACCGGTGCCCACCATGAGGGCGGTGGGCGTCGCCAGACCGAGTGCGCACGGGCACGCGATGATGAGGACGGCCACGGCCGCGGTGAACGCCGCCTCGGCGCCGGCTCCGGTTCCGAGCCAGAACCCCAGCGTGGCGACGGCGAGCGCGATGACGATCGGCACGAACACGGCCGAGATCCGGTCTGCGAGTCGCTGGACGGGGGCCTTCCCGGTCTGTGCCTCCTCGACCAGGCGGGCCATCTGCGCGAGCTGGGTATCGGCTCCGACGCGGGTGGCCCGCACGAGCAGCCGACCGCCCGCGTTGACCGTCGCGCCGACCACGGTGTCGCCCGGCCCGACCTCGACAGGCACCGGCTCACCGGTGAGCATGGAGGCGTCGACGGCGGACGCCCCGTCGACGACGACACCGTCGGTCGCGACCTTCTCGCCGGGGCGGACGAGGAACTCGTCACCGACGCTCAGGTCGTCCACCGCGATCCTGAGCTCGACGCCGTCGCGCACGACCGCGACGTCCTTGGCGCCGAGCTCCATGAGCGCCCGGAGCGCGGCACCGGAGCGCTTCTTGGCCCGTGCCTCGAAGTAGCGACCGAGCAGGATGAACACCGTGACGGCTGCGGCGACCTCGAGGTAGATCTCGTGCCCACCGCCGCGACGGTCGGGGACGAGGTCGAAGGCCATGCGCATGCCGGGGCGGCCCGCTGCCCCGAAGAAGAGAGCGTAGAGCGACCAGCCGAACGCGGCCAGGACGCCGACGCTGATGAGGGTGTCCATCGTCGCGGCGGCGTGGCGTGCGTTCGCCCACGCGGCGCGGTGGAACGGCCACGCGCCCCAGGCCACCACGGGCGCGGCGAGCGTCAGGGACAGCCACTGCCAGTTGTCGAACTGCAAGGGCTCGACCATCGACAGCGCAAGGACGGGCGCGGTGAGGACCGCGGACAGCACGAGCCTGTGCCGCAGCGCCGCCGTCTCGTCATCGCGGGACACCGTCGCCGAGTCGGCAGCAGCGACCGGCTCCGAGCGCGTGACCTGGCGCTGCCGTGCGGTGTAGCCGGTGGCCTCCACGACGGCGACGGCGTCCGCGAGGGACGTGCCCTCGGGCAGCGTGACCTTCGCCTTCTCCGTGGCGTAGTTGACGCTGGCCTCGACGCCGGGCATGCGGTTGAGCCGCTTCTCGATGCGAGCGGCGCAGGACGAGCAGGTCATCCCGCCGATCTCCAGCTCGATGGCCTCGGCCACGGGGGTATCTCCGTTCTGGTGGGTCAGTCGTGGTCGGCCGGCATGTCGCCGGTCTGGTTCACGGTGGTGGGCGATTCGTCGATGCCGATCGGCCCCACTGCGGCCCCGACGCCGAACCCGGCGCCCAGGGCCGCAGCGAGCGCGAGGCCGAAGCCCGCGAGCCGTCCGGCATCGTTCATGCCGACTCGCCCACCAGCTCGTACCCCGCCTCGTCGACGGCCGAGCGGACGTCGTCCAGCGGCAGGGGTGCGCTGCTGCTGACCGTCACTCGGGACGTGCCGCCCTGCACCAGGGCGACGTCGACGTCGCTCACGCCGGCCAGCTTGCTGACCTCCGTGGTGACGGACGAGACGCAGTGGCCGCAGGTCATCCCGGTGACCTCGTACGTGGTGGTGCTCATGTCGTGCTCCTTCGCTGGTGAGTTGTGTGCTGAGGTTGTCGCCGTACCCCGACGGGTAGCGGCTGGTCCGGTCGGCGAGTCTGACCACCCGGGGGGAGCCGGGCACTGGGCTCCGTCGACCCGGTCCTACGCGCCGTGGTGGTGGCCCACGCGGTCGTTCGTGCCGTCGCGTGGGGGCGCGCCCGTGTCGGCGCCCTGGCTGCCGTGGCCGGAGCGCATCCCGAACATCATCGCGACCATCATGAGCGGGCACGCGAGCAGGACTGCGTAGCTGAGCGCGTCGCCGGCCGACCTGCCCATCAGCAGCAGGACGCCGAACAGCACGACGGCCGTCAGCACCATCCACTTCACGTGCCCGAACCCGCTGTGGTTCATGGTCTCCACTCCTTCGCTTCCGTCGTGCGTTGGCTGTCTGCTCCCGGCGTCGACGCCCCGACCGGACGGCTCCGCCTGCGCCCAGCGTGCTCGCCGAGGTGCCCAGGTTCCGCTGAGACCGAGTCAAGAACCGCTGAAGAATCGGCGGACCGCTCGCGGCGCACGGGCCGGGAGCGCCGGCCGGCGACGGAACTGACGCGCCGGCCGGGCGCCTCAGTGGTGTGCGGCGTGCGCGGCCGCTTCTGCGCCGCTCCGGACGGGCTCGGGGCGAGCGCTCCCCGTGACCTGCGGTGACGGCAGCCTCAGCCGCTTGAGCAGGAGCGCGTTGACGGCCACGATGACCGACGAGCCGGACATCGACAGCGCCGCGATCTCCGGGCTGAGGCTCACGCCGAACTCCGGGTAGAACACGCCGGCGGCGATCGGCAGGGCCACCGCGTTGTACCCGATCGCCCAGCCGAGGTTCTGCCGCATCTTGCGGAGCGTCCCCTTGCCGATGCGGAGCGCGACCGGCACGTCGAGGGGGTCCGAACGCATGAGGACGATGTCAGCCGTCTCGATGGCGACGTCGGTTCCCGCGCCGATCGCGATCCCGATGTCCGCGCGTGCCAGGGCAGGCGCATCGTTGACCCCGTCGCCCACCATCGCCACGCGCCTGCCCTGCGCCTGGAGCTCGGCGACCTTCGCCGCCTTGTCCCCGGGCAGCACCTCCGCGATCACCGTGTCGATGCCGAGCTGGTCGGCGATGCGGCGCGCCGTCGCCTCGTTGTCCCCGGTGAGCATGACCACCTGGATGCCCGACTCGTGCATCGCCGCGACCGCCGCAGCCGAGGTGTCGCGCACCGCGTCGGCCAGGGCGACCACGCCCACCGCGTGGCCGTCGACGGCCACGACCACCGACGTGCGCCCGGAGGCCGCGAGCTCGTCCCGTCGCGCCGCCAGGTCGCCCAGCTCGACACCCTCGGCCGCCATCAGCCGGCGGTTCCCGACCAGGACCCGCCGCCCGTCGACCGTCGCCGTCGCGCCGTGGCCGGGCACGTTGCGGAAGTCGGTCGCCGTCAGCACGGGCGCACCTGCGGACTTCGCGTGGCCGACGATCGCGCGCGCGAGCGGGTGCTCCGACTCGCGCTCCACCGCACCAACGAGCGCGAGGAGCCGGCCCTCGTCGATCCCGGCGGTGATCACGTCGGTCACGGCGGGCTCGCCCTTCGTCAGCGTGCCCGTCTTGTCCATCACCACCGTGTCGATCCGGGCGGAGGTCTCGAGTGCCGAGGCGCTCTTGAACAGCACGCCTCGCTTCGCGCCCAGACCGGTGCCCACCATGATCGCCGTCGGCGTCGCGAGTCCGAGCGCGTCCGGGCACGTGATCACGACGACGGTGATCGCGAACAGCATCGCGGTGGGCACGCTTGCCCCGGCGGCCAGCCAGACGAGGAACGTCCCGGTCCCGCCGGCGAGCGCCACGAGGACCAGCCAGAAGGCCGCACGGTCGGCGAGCCGCTGACCCGGCGCCTTCGAGTTCTGCGCGTCCTGGACCATCTTGACGATCTGAGCCAGGGCCGTGTCGGCGCCGACCTTCGACGCCCGGACACGGAGCGTCCCGGTTGTGTTGATGGAGGCACCGATGACCTCGGAGCCGGGGGACTTCGCGACCGGCATGCTCTCGCCGGTCACCATCGACTCGTCGACCTCCGACTCGCCGTCCTCGACCGTGGCGTCGACCGGGATCT
Organism: Cellulomonas oligotrophica; assembly: GCF_013409875.1. Classification (GTDB taxonomy): domain Bacteria; phylum Actinomycetota; class Actinomycetes; order Actinomycetales; family Cellulomonadaceae; genus Cellulomonas; species Cellulomonas oligotrophica. The sequence continues at coordinate 3,009,988 of NZ_JACCBK010000001.1, read as the reverse complement.
TGGCGCCCGGTCGCACCAGCAGCAGGTCGCCGACGACGACCTCCGAGGTCGGGACCTCAGCCTCCACGCCGTCGCGCAGCACGACCGCCTTGGCGGGCGCGAGCTCTAGGAGGGTGCGCACGGCGTCGTTGGCACCGCCGCGCGCCCGCATCTCGACCCAGTGCCCGAGCAGGACGAAGGTGGTCAGCACTGTCGCGGCCTCGTAGAAGACGTCGCCACCGCCGCTGAGCGTCACGGCGACGCTGTAGACCCACCCGGTGCCGACCCCCACCGCGACGAGGACCATCATGTCGAGGGTCCGTGCCCGCAACGCGCGGACGGCGCCGTCGAAGAAGATCCAGGCGGAGTAGAAGATCACCGGCAGCGACAGCACCAGGGCGAGGACGTCGTCCCGGAGCCCGAACGGGGTCGGCGCGGTGAAGCCCAGCACCTCGCGGCCGATCGGTGACCACAGGGTGATGGGGATCGACAGGAGCAACGCCAGCAGGAAGCGGTTGCGCATGTCGCGGGCCATGCCCTCCATCGACCCGCCACCATGGTGGCCGCCGTGGCCCATCGCGTCGTGCGGTGACATCCCCGTGGGCTGACCGTCGTGAGCAGACATGTCGTGCGCGCCGCTCGGACCGTGGGGAGCGTGCCGCGCGTGGGCGTCGTGCGTCGCGTGCGCGGCCGGGGCGTCGTGCCCGTCGACGACTGCCGTCGGCTCCGACATGGGGTCGCACACGTGGTCCGGGACGGCCTGACCGCTGCAGTGGTAGCCGCAGTCACGGACCCAGCCGGTGAGCTGGGCCACCGAGGTGAGCGCGGGGTCGTACGTCACGCTGGCTGTCTGCGACACCGCGTTCGCGTGCACGTCCACGACTCCCGGTCGGCGAGCGAGCGTCTTCTCTACCACCGCCTCGGACGTCGCCCAGTGCAGGCCGCGAACGTCGAGCACCGTGCTCGGACTCGTCATGTCGAACCTCCTCCACGCATCGCGCGCGGGCGGCACCGAGCCGCCTCGTCGTGCACCCCGTACCAGGCGGCTCGGCCGATGCCCGCGGAGCGCACCTCCGAGTGGAGTCGCTTCGCGCCGCTTCGGCTATACCCCTGGGGGGTATTGTCACCGTACGCCTTCAAGCGGACCCGGACGATGAAGATCTGGTCAAGGTTGCGGCGGCGGACGATGCTCGGCCGTCGCATGCAGTCCGCCCGTCGAAGGTTGTCGTGACGCGGCACCTCCACACCCGGACGACGCGGGGGACTGCTGCAGGATCGGTTGACACCGTGACCAGCCCTGCAGCAGTCCCTACCCAGCCCGCTCAGGTTCAACCTCTCGACGCACCATCTCGAGCACCTGCGACAGGTCACTCAGCCCTACTGCGTCACCGAGCAGGCGCTAGGTGCGGGCGACGAGCGGATCAACCTCACCCGCGAGATCGGTCCATGGAACACCAGCCCACGCGTGCCCCGGCGGCCGCTGCGCCGTCGGGTGAACCAAGTCATCGACCGCTGGATCGAGCGGACCGAGAACTCGTGAACTGGGTCGCCGCCACGTGATGGCAAGAGCACCCTGCCTGCCGAGGGGATCGTGTAGCTGGCAACGCAGGTCGCCGCTCGAAGCGACCGGGCTCGATGTGGATTCGGGCGGGGCCTTCCCGAGGATCGCGAAGGCCCCGCTACGAGGGAGCCGGAGGCGGGAATCGAACCCGCGACAACTGTTTACAAGACAGTTGCGTTACCACTACGCCACTCCGGCGCGTCGCCCAGACCGGACGACAGAGTGACACACACCTTAGCGACCGCCTCCGACTCGACGTCCCGCGGGAGTGACACGCAGGCGGAGTGACACGCTAAAACGCGGCAAAAAGGCGACTGCTCTGGCCAGCTGAGCTAAGGAGGCGAGGCGCCCAGCGTACCGACGCGGGGCGCACGCGGGTGCCGCCCGGTCGGGGCGGCACCCGCGTCGGGTGCTGCGGGGCGTCAGCCCTTCGCGGCGACGGCCTCCTCGATCGCGGCCGTCAGCGGGCCGGTCGTGTAGAGGTCGCCCTCCCACTTGGTGCCGTCGACGAGCACGGTCGGGGTGCCGAGGGAGCCGCCCAGCTCGGTGCTGGCCTGCGCCGTGGCGGCGGCGATGAACGGGGCGAACGCGCGCCAGGTGCCGGTCTGCTCACCGTCGGCGGTCTCGTAGGTGCCCTCGACGGTCGTGGTGAAGCCCTCGGTGACGGCCGCCGGGACGCCGACCTCGACGGCGATGTCGGCGATCTCCGCGTCGGTCAGGCCCGTGGTGCCCTCCTCGGGCTGGTTCTCGTAGAGGGCGGTGAGGAACGCGACCGCGTTGTCGGAGTCCTCGTCGGCGACGACGGCGAACGCGTTGGCGGCACGGGTGGAGTACGCCGCGCCCTTGGACTGCCCGTCGAGGAACGACAGCGGCTTGTAGAGGACGGTCACGCCCTCCTCGGCGGACAGCCGCTCGAGCTCGGCGCCGTTGGCCTCGTCGAAGAGCCCGCAGTAGGGGCACATGAAGTCGAAGTACACGGAGACGACGACGTCGTCCTCGCCGGCCGTGCCGATGCCGGCGGCGGAGACGGGGATGCCGCCGGTCTCGTCGGCGACGGACGGGGACGTGACGTCCGCGAGCGCGGGGGCGGTGACCTCGGCGTCGGCGGAGCCGTAGACGACGTCGCCGTACATGGCGGCGGTCTCCTGGCCCTGGCGGACGACGCCGACGACGACGGCGACGAGGGCGATCACGGCGACGGCGAGGCCGCTGATGGCGACGATCCGGTTGCGCCGGGCGCGGCGCTCCTGCTCCTGCTTGAGGGCGAGGGCCTTGGCTCGGGCCTCCTCGCGGCGCTGGTTCTTGGTGGGACGGGGGTCGGTGCTGGGCACGGGTGCTCCTGGGTGGTGGGTCCGGGTGGTCGGGTGGTCAGACCACCGCGGGCGGACCCCGGTGCGGTCGCACGAGCACGAGACCCCGGTCGTGGCGCACCCGCACGGGCGGGGCGGGCGGGGCGGGGCGGGCGGGGACGACGAGGGGTGCGGGCGTGCTCGTGCGGGCCGGCAGGCCGGCGCGGAGCAGGGCGCGGGCGGCACGGACGGCCCGGTGGGCGCGGGCCCCGAGGCCGACGCCGGTGCCGGCGAGGAGCACGTGGGCGAGGAGCACGGGGACGACGACGCCGAGCACGACGACGGCTCCGCGCGAGACGTCGCCCAGCGCCCAGGCGCCGTCGGGGCAGTCGGCGCCCGACTCCAGCACCGCGAGGCGGACGCCGGCCAGCGCGAGGGGTCCGTCCGCGCGCACGCACTGGTGCATGACGACGCGGCCCTGCGCGGACAGCGCGAGCCCGGCGGCGAGCGCGGCCACGGGGGCGAGCAGCAGGAGCAGGCGGGCGCGCGCGAGCACCCCGGCGGGTGTTCTCGGCGCGCGCACGAACCCACCCTAGGCGCTCGGCCTGAGTGGCGGCAGGGCCTTGCGGTCCCGCCCTACGGGCTGGGCAGGCGCGGCGCGGTGAACGGGTCCCAGGTGGTGCCCGTGCCCTGCTCCAGGTGGGCGCCGAGCACGGCGGCGGCCGCGAGCGCGAGGATCACCACGACGGCGGCGCCGGGGCGGCCGGGGGCGACGAGCGCGAGCGTGCGGCGCGCACCGGTGCGGGTCATGCGCGAGAGCGGCCCGAACCACAGCACGAGCACGCCGAGCAGCACGGTCGCGCCGACGAGGAGCTGGGCGGTCAGGCCGGCGGGCTCGTCGCCGAGCTCGACACCGTCCGGCTGCCACGTGCCGGAGCCGATCAGCCACCAGACGACGCCGAGCACGATGACGACGACGCTGGCGGCGACGACGAGCGAGGGCAGCAGCCCCACGAGGGAGCGCAGCAGGTACCAGGGCGAGCTCGCGACGGCGATCGGCACGTCCGAGCCGCGCACCCCGCGCCGCTCGCGGCGGTCGTGCATGGCCTCGACGGTCGCCCCGACGGTGCGGGCGACCACGACGAGCACGAGCACGACGGCGAACGTCACGACGGGCGCGAGGGCCCCGGCGCCGAGGACCACGAGCGCAAGGGCGAGCAGGCCGCCCCAGCGGCGGGCGGCGGCGGGGCGCTCGTACCCGGAGCCGTCGGGCTGCTCGGGCTCCGAGGCGTCGAGGTCGTCGGAGATCCAGTCCACGCCGTCGGGGTCGGCGGGGTCGTGCTGGGCGGTCGCGTCGTCGTCCCAGACCTCGGTGGGCGCCTCGTCGGCGGCGGGCGGGACGGACGGCGGGGCGGACCCGGCGCCGACCGGGACGGCCACGGTGTGCCCGTCGTTGGCGGCGGGCTGCGGCGGTGCGGGCGCAGGGGGCGCCGGGGGCACGGCGGCGGGGGCGGCGACCGCCTCGGTGGGGGCGGCCGGGGGCGGCGGGGCGGGCACGGCGACGGTCGCGACGTCGTCGGGCGGCAGGTCGCCCTCGGCAGCGACGGTGGTCAGCGCGGCGACGACGTCGGCGGGGTCGGTGCGGTCGGCCGGGTCGGGGCGCAGCGCGCCGCTGATCGCCGCCGCGGTGAGCGGCCCCACGCCGGCGAGGTCGACGTCCCCGGCGCGCGCCCGGGTGAGCACGGCCTCGAGGGGGCGGGAGCCGAAGGGGTCGCGGCCGCTCGCGGCGAACGCGAGCAGCGCCGCCCACCCCCACATGTCGGTGGTGGGCCCGGGCTCGCCGCCGTCGAGCATCTCGGGGGCGAGGTAGCCCGGGGTGCCCATGACCAGGCCGGTCGAGGTGAGGTTGGCGTCGTCGTCGACGCCCTGGGCCAGGCCGAAGTCGATGAGCACGGGGCCGTGGTCGGTGAGCAGCACGTTCGAGGGCTTGAGGTCGCGGTGCACGACCCCGGCGGCGTGCACCGCGTCGAGCGCGTCGCGCAGGCCGGAGGCGAGCTCCAGCAGGGCGTCGGCGTCGAGGGGGCCGTCGTCGCGGACCCGCTCGGCCAGCGTGGGTCCGGCGACGAGCTCGGTGACGAGGAACGCCTCGGTGGAGTCGGCCTCGGCGTCGAGGACCGCGGCGACCGCGGGGTGCCGCAGCTTCTGCAGGGCCTGCACCTCGCGCATGAGGCGGGCCCGCGCCGCGGCGTCCGAGCCCACGTGCGGGTGCAGCAGCTTGAGCGCGACGACGGTGCCGCCGCCGTCCGTGGCGCGGTAGACCGTGCCCATGCCGCCCGAGCCGAGGGGGGCCACGACGGTGTACCCCCCGACCTCGGTCCCCGGTTCCAGGCCGATCCGCTCCATGCCCCGAACCGTATCCGGCGGTGACCTGCCGCACAGCGCAGCGACACCCGGGGCGGGGTGCGGCACCTGCGGCTAGGGTCGTGACCAGCCATCCGAGGAGTTGATCCACCGTGCCCGAGCAGGTGCCGACCGACGGCCAGGACCTGGTCGTCGTCGCCAACCGTCTCCCCGTCGACGTGAGCGTCGGCGAGGACGGCGAGACCACGTGGACCCGGTCCCCGGGCGGTCTGGTGACCGCCCTGGCCCCCGTCATGGCCCAGGCCGACGGTGCCTGGGTGGGCTGGGGCGGCTCGCCCGGGCTCGAGCTGGAGCCGTTCGACGTCGACGGCACCCGGCTGGTGCCGGTGATGCTGACCTCCGACGAGGTGGAGCGGTACTACGAGGGCTTCTCCAACGACTCGCTGTGGCCGCTGTACCACGACGTCATCGCGCCGCCGACGTTCCACCGGCAGTGGTGGGACGCGTACCAGCGCGTGAACCGGCGGTTCGCGCAGGCCGCGGCGTCGCAGGCCGCGTACGGCGCCACGGTCTGGGTGCACGACTACCAGCTGCAGCTCGTGCCGGCGTTCCTGCGCGAGCTGCGACCCGACCTGCGCATCGGGTACTTCCACCACATCCCGTTCCCCCCGCTGGAGATCTTCGCCCAGCTGCCGTGGCGCCGGCAGGTCGTCGAGGGGCTGCTGGGTGCGGACCTCGTGGGCTTCCAGCGCGGCGGGGACGCGTCGAACTTCGTGCGCGTCGTGCGCCGGTTCACCGACCTGACCACGCGCGGGCAGGTCGTGACGATCGGCGAGGGGACCGACGCCCAGCGGCACGTGCGCGCGGCCGCGTTCCCCATCTCGATCGACTCGACCGCCTTCGACACCCTGGCGCGCACCCCGGCCGTGCAGCAGCGCGCCATGGAGATCCGCAAGGAGCTCGGCGACCCGGAGATCCTGCTGCTCGGTGTCGACCGGCTCGACTACACCAAGGGCATCCGGCACCGCATCAAGGCGTACGGCGAGCTGCTGGAGGACGGGCGCCTGTCTCCCACCGCGACGACGCTCGTGCAGGTCGCCAGCCCCAGCCGGGAGAACGTCGGCGCGTACCAGCAGCTGCGCGACGAGGTCGAGCTGCTCGTCGGGCGCATCAACGGCGACTACGGCCAGGTCGGGCACGCCCCCGTGCAGTACCTGCACCAGTCGTTCCCGATGGAGGAGATGGCGGCGCTGTACCTCGCGGCCGACGTCATGCTCGTCACCGCGCTGCGCGACGGCATGAACCTCGTCGCCAAGGAGTACGTCGCCGCCCGCTCGGACGACCGCGGGGCCCTCGTGCTCAGCGAGTTCACCGGGGCCGCCGACGAGCTGCAGGGCGCGATCCTGGTGAACCCCCACGACATCGCGGGCACCAAGGACGCGATCACGTACGCCGCGCACCTGGACCCGCGCGAGTCCCGCAAGCGCATGCGCCGGCTGCGCCGCCGCGTGCTCTCGCACGACGTGCGCGCGTGGTCCGAGCAGTTCCTGGCCGTGCTGGCCGCCGTCCCGAGGAGCGGCGAGTGAACGCCGAGCCGCGCGACGCCCGCGCCCTGACCGACCGGCTGCACGCCCTCGCCGCCGACGCCGACGCGCACCCGCTGCTCGTCGCGCTCGACTTCGACGGCACCCTCGCGCCGCTGCAGGACGACCCCTCGGCCTCGCGCATCCTGCCCGCCGGCGTCGACGCCCTCGCCACGCTCGCCGGTCACGCCGGCCTGGAGCTGGCGCTGGTGTCAGGCCGGTCGATGGCCGACCTGCAGGCCCTCGCGCAGGTGCCCGCGGGCACGTTCCTCATCGGCAGCCACGGCGCGGAGCGCGCCCGCGTGACGACCTTCGGGCTGGACCGCGACGTCGTCGAGCTCACGCACGCGCAGGCCGACCGGCTCGCGGCGCTGGGCGCCCGGGCCGCGGCCGTCGCCCGGGGCCGCGACGGGGTGTGGGTCGAGACCAAGCCCACCGCCGTCGTCGTGCACACCCGCCTCGCCGAGCCCGACGTCGGCGCCGAGGCCGAGGCCCAGGCCCTCGCGCTGGGCACCGAGCTGGGCTGCGGCACGCTGCACGGCAAGGACGTCGTCGAGCTCACGGTGCTGCCCGCCGACAAGGGCACGGCCCTGCAGGCGCTGCGCGGCGAGCTCGGGGCCCCCGTGGTCCTCTACGCCGGTGACGACGTCACCGACGAGCACGCGTTCGCCGCGCTCGGCGCCACGGACGTCACGGTCAAGGTGGGCGCCGGGCAGACCGCCGCCGCGTACCGCGTCGGGTCGCCCGACGCGGTCGTCGCGGTCCTCGCCGACCTCGCCGCCACCTGGGACCGGTGACCTCCGGGGCGTCACGGTCCCGGCGGGCGGCAGGGTGATCTGTGCCATACTGACCACGACCGAGAGGGGACTCCCCGGAGCCCGCTCTCGATCCGTGTCAGCGGAGACACAGGGCTCGAGCACGGTGCCTCCACCGACCGTGCGTTGACACTCTTCACGACGGATCGTCCGGCACGTACCTGCCGGTGAAGGGATTGATCGCTCATGGCCACGGTCACTTTCGACCACGCGACCCGGGTGTACCCGGGCACCGAGCGTCCCGCGGTGGACGCCCTCAACCTCCACATCGAGGACGGCGAGTTCCTCGTCCTCGTCGGCCCCTCCGGCTGCGGCAAGTCGACCTCGCTGCGCATGCTCGCCGGCCTGGAGGACGTCAACGCCGGCCGCATCCTCATCGGCGACCGCGACGTCACGGACGTCCAGCCGAAGGACCGCGACATCGCGATGGTCTTCCAGAACTACGCGCTGTACCCGCACATGACGGTCGCGGACAACATGGGCTTCGCCCTGAAGATCGCCGGCACGCCGAAGGCGGAGATCCGCCAGCGCGTCGAGGAGGCCGCCAAGATCCTCGACCTGTCGCAGTACCTCGACCGCAAGCCCAAGGCCCTGTCCGGCGGCCAGCGCCAGCGCGTCGCCATGGGCCGCGCGATCGTGCGTCAGCCGCAGGTGTTCCTCATGGACGAGCCGCTGTCGAACCTCGACGCCAAGCTCCGCGTGCAGACCCGTACGCAGATCGCCTCGCTGCAGCGCCGCCTCGGCGTCACGACGGTCTACGTCACGCACGACCAGACCGAGGCCCTGACGATGGGCGACCGCATCGCGGTCCTCAAGGACGGCATCCTCCAGCAGGTCGGCACGCCGCGGGACATGTACGACACCCCCGCCAACGTGTTCGTCGCCGGCTTCATCGGCTCACCGGCCATGAACATCGGCACCTTCCCGGTGGCCGAGGGTGCCGCGGCCGTCGGCCGCTCGCGGATGGCGCTGCCCCGCGACGTCGTCGCCGGCCTCACCGAGGACGACAAGGGCCACATCACGGTCGGCTTCCGCCCCGAGTCGCTGGACGTCGTGCCCGCCGGCACGCCGGACTCCTTCCCGGTCGTCGTGAACATCGTCGAGGAGCTCGGCTCCGACGCGTTCGTCTACGGCGAGCTGACCAACGAGTTCGGCCAGGCCGCCGAGGTCCACTCCGGCGCCGGCGACGCGCAGGTCATCGTGCGCGTCGACCCCCGCCAGGTGCCCGGCAAGGGCGAGACGATCAACGTCCGCATCCGCCCCAACGAGCAGCACCTGTTCCACGCCGGCTCGGGCGAGCGCATCCCCGCCTGACGCACCGGTACGACCACGCACGAGGCGGGTCCGGGGTCATCCCGGGCCCGCCTCGCCGTCTGCCCGCCGGACCTGCACGCCTGACCTGCACGGCGGGTCCGCTGCGGGCCCGGCGCGCAGGTCCTACGGCCGACCTGAGAGGATCGACGCATGAGCGGCACGGCACAGCGCCTCCAGATCACGGCGGCCAACCCCGACCCGGCGCTCCTCGACCTCCCGTGGCACGTGCCGCTGGAGGACTGGCCGGCCGAGACGCTCGCGGCGCTGCCGCGGGGCATCTCGCGGCACGTGGTGCGGTTCGCCCGCATGTCGGGGCGGGTCGTGGCCATCAAGGAGATCGGCGAGACCGTCGCGTACCGCGAGTACGAGCTGCTGCGCCAGCTGCGCAAGCTCGAGGTGCCCAGCGTCGAGCCGGTCGGCGTGATCACCGGGCGCCGGTCCCCCGAGGGCGAGCCCCTCGAGGCGGTGCTCATCACGCAGCACCTGCAGTTCTCGCTGCCGTACCGCGCCCTGTTCAGCCAGTCGCTGCGGCCCGACACCGCGACCCGCCTCATCGACGCCCTCGCGGTCCTGCTGGTGCGGCTGCACCTGGCCGGCTTCTACTGGGGCGACGTGTCGCTGTCGAACACGCTGTTCCGCCGCGACGCGGAGACGTTCGCCGCCTACCTCGTCGACGCCGAGACGGGTGACCTGCACGACCGGCTGACCGACGGGCAGCGCTCGTACGACCTCGAGGTCGCCCGGGTCAACATCATCGGCGAGCTCATGGACCTGCAGGCCGGGGAGTTCCTCGACGAGGACGAGGACGCCGTCGCCATCGGTGACGCCCTCGCGGCGCGGTACGGCGAGCTCTGGCGGGCCCTGACCGAGACGGAGTCCTTCGGGTTCGGCGAGCGGTGGCGCGTGCAGGCCCGCATCGACCGGCTCAACGACCTGGGCTTCGACGTGGGCGAGCTCGACATCCTCACCGACCTCGACGGCACGACCGTGCGCATCCAGCCGAAGGTCGTCGACGCCGGGCACCACTCCCGCCGGCTCATGCGCCTGACGGGCCTGGACGTGGGCGAGAACCAGGCACGCCGCCTGCTCAACGACCTCGACGAGTTCCGGGCCACCACGGACCGGCAGGCCGAGGACGAGGCCTTCGTCGCGCACGACTGGCTGACCGACGTCTTCGAGCCCGCGGTGCGCTCGGTGCCCCGGGACCTGCGCCGCAAGCTCGAGCCGGCGCAGGTCTACCACGAGCTGCTCGACCACCGGTGGTTCATGTCGCAGCAGCAGCACCGCGACGTGCCGATGGTCGAGGTCGCGCACAGCTACGTGCAGGACATCCTGCCGACGCGCCCCGACGAGCAGGCCGTGCTCGGCACACGCCCGGAGGACCTGCGCGACGACGACGGGTACGACCCCGACCAGCTGATCGGCTGACCGCAGAGCACCTGGACGGTCGTTCACCCGCTGCGGGGTTCACCCGCGGGTGAGTGCGGCCGATGGGTGGGACGCGGGGGCGTCGACCGGCGCCCCGTGCGATCCCGTGGAGGTCCTCCCGCCATGCCTGCCCCCCGCCGTCGGTTCGCCGACCTGTCCCTCCTGGTGCGCATCGGGCTGGCGTTCGCCGTGACGCTGGCCGCGCTGGTCGCCGTCTCGACCGTGGGCGTCAACCGCCTGGGTGCGCTCGCGTCGGACATCGAGGCGCTCGAGGAGAACGCCATCACCCCGCAGGCCTACCTGCAGAACACGCAGCGGTGGTTCCAGGCGAGCCGGGCGCGGGTGCTGGAGTACGGCATGGTCCTCGAGGAGGACCGGGCGACGATCGACGAGGAGCGGGCCGGCTTCGACGCCCAGACCCTCGAGAACATCACCGCGTACGAGCCGTACGTGCTCGACGAGACCGCGTACGCGGCCCTGCTCGACGCCGTGGCCCGGTACCAGGAGACGTCGACGGCCATCCAGCCGACCGTCGAGGACGGCGCGACCGCCTACCACGACGCGTACGTCGAGCAGGTGCGCCCCATCACCAGCGAGGTGTCCGACGCGCTGCAGGCCCTCATCGACTCGGTGGCCGCCGACGCGTCGGCCCGTGTGGCCGCCGACCAGGACGTCGTCGAGAACGCCACCGTGATCGCGGTCGTCGTCACCCTGGTGGGCGGCGGCCTGGCCGGTGCGATCGTGTTCGTCGTGATGCGCCGCACCCGTCGCGACCTGGCCCTGGTCCGCCGCACGGCGGAGCGCATGCGCGAGCGTGACCTGACCGTCGACGTGCCGATCGACACCCGGGACGAGCTGGGTCTGCTCGCCGCCGACCTCAACAGCGCGCAGGCGTCGCTGCGGGACGCGATCTCCGGCGTCGTCTCCACCTCGCAGACCGTCGCGGCCGCCGCCGAGGAGCTCTCGGCGTCGTCGTCGCAGGTCGCGGCGGGCCCGGAGGAGACGTCGGTGCAGGCCGGTGTCGTGGCCGCCGCCGCGGAGCAGGTCAGCCGCAACGTGCAGGCCGTGGCCGCGGGCGCCGAGGAGATGGGTGCGTCGATCCGCGAGATCGCGCAGAACGCGACCGAGGCGACCCGCGTCGCGCAGTCCGCGACGGCCGCCGCCGAGACCGCCAACGAGTCGGTGGCACGCCTGGGCACGTCGTCGGCGGAGATCGGCAACGTGGTCAAGCTGATCACGTCGATCGCCGAGCAGACGAACCTGCTGGCGCTGAACGCGACGATCGAGGCCGCGCGTGCCGGGGAGGCCGGCAAGGGCTTCGCGGTCGTCGCCGGCGAGGTCAAGGAGCTCGCGCAGGAGACCGCGCGCGCCACCGAGGACATCGCCCGCCGCGTCGAGGCCATCCAGCACGACACCACCGGTGCCGTCGGTGCGATCGGCGAGATCGGCACGATCATCGCCTCGATCAACGACTACCAGCTCACCATCGCCTCGGCGGTGGAGGAGCAGACGGCCACGACCAACGAGATGTCCCGCTCCGTCGCGGAGGCCGCGACCGGCTCCGGCGAGATCGCCACCAACATCGTCGGCGTCGCCGACGCCTCCCAGACGTCCTCGCACGTGCTGGGGCAGATGGGCGCCGCGGTGAACGAGCTCGCCCAGATGTCCGAGGACCTGCGGGCCCGCGTCTCGGAGTTCCGCTACTGAGCGGCACCCGCCCGACCTGACAGGACGACGCCCGCCACCGGACCGGTGGCGGGCGTCGTGCGTCGGTGCTCAGACCGCGCGCTGCCGGGCGACCTCGTAGAGGGCGATGCCGGCCGCGACGCCCGCGTTGAGGGACTCGACCGCGGCGGCGATGGGGATCGAGGCGATCGCGTCGCACCGCTCGCGCACGAGCCGCGACAGGCCCTTGCCCTCGGAGCCCACGACGATCACCAGCGGGTCGCCCGCGTACGGCAGCTCGCCCAGCGGCACGTCACCACCGGCGTCGAGCCCGACGACGAACATGCCGGCCTGCTGGTACTCGCCGAGGGTGCGCGCGAGGTTGGTCGCCCGCGCGACCGGCACCCGGGCCGCCGCACCCGCGGAGACCTTCCACGCCGCGGCCGTGACGCCCGCGGCGCGCCGCTCCGGCACGAGCACCCCGTGCGCGCCGAACGCCCCGGCGGACCGCAGCACGGCCCCGAGGTTGCGCGGGTCGGTCACGCCGTCGAGGGCGACGACGAGCGGCGGCACGTCGGCCGCGTGGGCGGCGTCGAGCAGGTCGTCGGGCTCGGCGTACGTGTACGGCGGCACCTGGATCGCGACGCCCTGGTGCACGGAGCCGTCCGTGAGCCGGTCGATCTCGGCGCGGCCGACCTCGAGCAGCGGGTAGCCGGCGTCCGCGGCGAGGCTGATGATCTCGCGCGTGCGGTCGTCGGCCTCCAGGCGGGCCGCCAGGTACACGGTCGAGACGGGGATGCCGGCGCGCAGCGCCTCGAGGACCGAGTTGCGCCCGCTGACGATCTCGTGCGTCGCGCTCGTGCGGCCGCCCCGCGAGCCGGCCGCGCTGCGCGACGCCCCCGCCGACGGCCGCCCGGAGCCGCCGGGGCGGCCCGCGACGCGCTCGGCGGCGACCTTCTTCTTGTGCGCCGCGTGGTACGGGCGGTCCTCGGCCTTGGGGGTCGGCCCCTTGCCCTCGAGGGCACGACGGCCGTTGCCGCCGGTGCCGACGCGGGCACCCTTCTTCGAACCCGGGTTGCGGGTCGCCCCGCGCCGCTGGGAGTTGCCGGCCATCAGTCCTCCGTGCCGTCGGTGGTGGGCGCCGCCAGGGTCCAGCGGGCGCCCGTCGGGGAGTCCTCGACCACGACGCCGGCCGCCGTGAGGCGGTCCCGGATCGCGTCGGCGGTGGACCAGTCCCGGGAGGCGCGCGCGGCGGCGCGCGCCTCGATCTCGGCCTGCACGAGGGCGGCGAGCGCCCGCGCGGTGCGGTCGTCCCCGTCCGTGCCGGCCCACTGCTCGCTCGTCGGGTCGAGCCCGAGCACGTCGAGCATCGCACGGACGGCGACCATCGCGCCGCGTGCGGCGGTGTCGTCGCCCGCGGCGAGCGCGCTGTTGCCCGCGCGCAGGGTCTCGTGCACGACCGCGAGCGCGGCCGGCACGTTGAGGTCGTCGTCCATCGCGGCGGCGAAGGGTGCGGGCAGCTCGACCGTGGCGACCTCGTCGGCCGTCGCGGCGCCGGTGCGCTCGGCGGCGCGCTGCACGAAGCCCGCGAGCCGCTCCCAGGTGGCCTCGGACTCGCGGAGCGTGTCCTCGGTCCACTCGAGCATGGAGCGGTACTGCACGGCGGTCAGGGCGTACCGCAGCACGACCGGGCGGACCTTCTCCAGCACGGCGGTGACGAGCAGCCCGTTGCCGAGCGACTTGCTCATCTTGGCGCCGCCCTGCGTGACCCAGCCGTTGTGCAGCCAGTAGCGGGCGAACCCGTACCCGGCGGCCCGCGACTGGGCCTGCTCGTTCTCGTGGTGCGGGAAGCGCAGGTCGAGCCCGCCGCCGTGGATGTCGAACTCCTCGCCGAGGTACCGGTGGGCCATCGCGGAGCACTCGAGGTGCCAGCCGGGGCGGCCGCGGCCGAACGGGGTGTCCCACGCGGCGGTGGCGGGCTCGCCGGGCTTGGCGGCCTTCCAGAGGGCGAAGTCGTGCGGGTCGCGCTTGTCGCCGGGGCGCGCGTCGTCGGGGGCGTCGACCATGGCCTCGACGCGCTGGTTGGTCAGCGACCCGTACGCGGGCCAGGAGCCGACGTCGAAGTACACGTCGCCGGGGCCGGCGACGTAGGCGTGGCCGCGCTCGACGAGGCGCTCCATGAGCTCGACCATCGCGGGCACGTGGCCGGTCGCGCGCGGCTCGTAGGTGGGCGGCAGCACGCCGAGCGCGTCGTAGGCGGCCGTGAAGGCCCGCTCGTGCGTCATGGCCCACGCCCACCACGGCTCGCCCGCGGCGGCGGCCTTGGCGAGGATCTTGTCGTCGACATCGGTGACGTTGCGCACGAGCGTGACGTGGGTCCCGCCGCGGCGCAGCCAGCGCACGAGCACGTCGAACGCGATCACGGGGCGCAGGTGGCCGACGTGCGGGGGTGCCTGGACGGTGGCACCGCACAGGTAGACGCCGACGCGCCCCTCGTGGAGGGGGACGAAGTCGCGCACCGTCTGGGTGCCGCTGTCGAACAGCCGCAGGGTCACCGGCCCAGGCTACCGGGGTGCCGGGGCCCGACCGGACGCGTCAGCCGATGCCGACGCCCTCGCCGCGGTAGGTGGGGACGGTGGCCTCGACGCGGTCGCCGCGCACGAGGTGCACGTGGTCGACGTGCTCCATGGCCTCGCCGGCCTTGGCGTGCCGGAACCAGACGCGGTCGCCGACGCGCAGGTCGGCGCCCGTGGGCACGCGCAGCGGGGTCTGGACCTCGCCGGCGCCCTCGCGGCCGGCCAGCCGCAGGCCCGCCGGTGCGACGGGGCGGGGCAGGCGGCTGCGGCCGGCCGGGCCGGACGCCACCCAGCCGCCGCCGGTCACGGTCGCCCACCCGGGCCCGGGCACGCGGACGACGTCGAGGCCCACGAACGCCGCGGGGCGGGGCGTGAACGCCCGGTAGCCGTCGAAGAGCGTGGGGGCGAGCAGGCCGGAGCCGGCGGTGACCTCGGTGACCCGTGCCGCCGGCGCGCTGGTCTCGAGCGAGCCCGTGCCGCCCGAGTTCACCAGCGTCAGGGCCCGGCCCAGCTCCTGCTCGACGGCGTCGACGACGTCGCGGCGCCGGTGCGCGAGCTCGGCGACGGAGGCGCGCTTGACGAGGCGGACGAGGGGGTCGGTGTCGGGCATCCCGGCGACCTGGGCCTCGTAGAGCATGACGCCGCGGACCTGGAGCCCGGGACGGGCGGCCAGGGCGCGCACGAGCGCGACCGCGTCGGCGGGCGTCCGCACGGGCGACCGGCGCACGCCGAGGTGCAGGGCCAGCGGGCCGCGCCCGACCCGCAGGGACGCGTCGACGTCGAGGCAGACGCCCAGCGTGGTGCCGTGCCGACGGGCCGCGTCGGCGAGCAGGGCGGCCTGGTCGTCGTCGTCGACCATGAACGTGACGGCCGCGGCGGCGGCGGGTGCCGCGGCGACCGCGTCGACCCCGGCCCGGTCGACCGTCGGGTAGCCGAGCAGGACGTCCCGCACGCCGTGGTCGACGAGGTGGCGCGCCTCCGCGGGCGAGTACGCCATGACGCCGGCGGTGCCGGGGTGCGCGAGCGCGCGGTCCAGGAGGGCCCGCACGCGCACGGACTTCGTGGCGACGCGCACGGGCACGCCGACCGCGCGCCGGACGAGGTCGTCGGCGTTGGCGTCGAACGCGTCGAGGTCGACGACGACGAGCGGTGCGGCGAGCCCGGCCGTGGCGGCGCCGAGCCGCGCGCCGAGGGTCCCGGCGGCCGCCGGGCGGCGCGCGGCATCGGCGCCCACGCTCACACCAGGGCCGGCCGGTCCCCCGCCTCGTCGTCCGCGTCGGGCACGGCGACCAGGTGGTGCCCGCCCCCGGGCGCGGCGGCGGGCTCGGCCCCGGGCGCACCGTTCGTGCCGGCCGGCGCCGCGGTGCCGGCGGGTGCGGTCTGCGACGCGAGGAACTGCGCGAACAGGTGCAGGCCCTCGAGGGCCGCGTCCTCGTCGTCGTCCACGAGCCAGGCCAGGGAGAACCCGTCGATGGCCGCGATGATCGACCGGGCGAGGCGTTCGCGCGGCGCGGTCCAGACGATCCCGGCGGCCTGCTCGATCTCGCTGAGGAACAGGTCGGCGGCGCCCCAGCTCAGCCGGTACTGCTCGGCGCCGACCTGGCTCAGCTCGGGGTGGCGCAGCGAGACGGTCGTGAGCTCGTACGTGAGCAGCTGCGGCCCCCGGGTGCTGCGGATGTTGTGCCAGAGCGTCTCCACGACGCGGCGCATGAGCACGCCGACGTCGTTCGAGTCCGGCATCTCCGCCACGCCGCGGACCATGTTGCGCTCGGTGATGGTGTGGGCCATCGCGCGCAGCAGCTCGTCCTTGTCCTGGAAGCAGTAGTGCACGACCCCCAGCGACACACCGGCCTCGGCAGCCACGGCACGCACGGTGGCGGCCTCGATCCCGTCGCGCGTGGCGACGGTCAGTGCTGCCTCGACGAGCTGCTCACGGCGTTCGGCCACCGGCAGTCGGTTCACGGGCCCCTCCTTGCGACGAACGGCGACGCGAACCCCCCCGGCCGCGTGCTCGGTGGACATCATCTCATCTGTCGTCATGACCTTGGTCAAGTCGTTCGAACACTTGACCTGGACAACCGACCACGTCGATCCTGGCAGGGCGATGGTCCGTCCGGCTGCCACGACGACGTGGGAGAACTGGGCACGCACGGCGTGCGCCGCTCCCGCCAGGGTCGTGCGCCCGCGCGGCGAGGACGAGGTCGTCGCGGCCGTCCTGGCCGCACGGCGCGACGGGCTGCGCGTGCGGGTGGTCGGCGCCGGGCACTCGTTCACCCCGGCCGCGGCGACCGACGGGGTCCTGCTCCGGCTCGACGCGCTGCGCGCCGTCGAGCGTGTGCGCACCCGCCCCGACGGCACCGCCCGGGTGACCGTCGGCGCCGGGGTCCGGCTGCGCGAGCTCAACGCGACGCTGGCCGTCCGGGGCCTGGCCATGCCCAACCTCGGCGACATCGACCACCAGAGCCTGGCGGGCGCCGTGAGCACCGGCACGCACGGCACCGGCGGCCGGCTGCCCGGTCTCGCGGCCCAGGTCGTCGGCGCCCGCCTGGTCACGGCGCGCGGCGACCTCGTCGACGTCGACGCCGGGAGCGACCGGGGGCTGCTCGAGCTCGCGCGCCTCGGCCTGGGCACCGCGGGCGTCCTCGTGGCGCTCACGGTCGAGGTGGTCCCCGCGTTCCGCCTCCTGGCGGTCGAGCGCCCCGCCCGCCTGCCCGCCGTGCTCGAGAGCCTCCAGCAGGACGTCGACACCCACGACCACCTGGAGTTCTACTGGTTCCCGCACACCGACCGCGCCCTGGTCAAGGTCGACGACCGGGTGCCCGACGACGTCGACCTGCCGCTGCCCCGCCTGCGCCGCCTCGTCGACGACGAGCTGCTCTCCAACGGCGCGTTCGCGCTCGTCTGCGCCGTCGCCGGGGCGCGGCCCTCGCTGGCCCCGCGGCTCAACGCCGTGGCCGCGCGCGGGCTCGCCGCGCGCCGGTACACGGCCCGCTCCGACCGCGTGCTCGTCTCCGCCCGCCGGGTCCGGTTCCGTGAGGCCGAGCACGCCGTGCCCCGCGAGCACGTCGCCGACGTCGTGCGGGCCGTCGACGCCTGGGTCCGCCGCACCGGCGAGCCCGTGCCGTTCCCCGTGGAGGTGCGCTTCGCGGCGGCCGACGACGTGTGGCTCTCGACCGCCCACGGGCGCCCGACCGCGTACGTGGCGGTGCACCAGAACGTCCGGCTGCCGCACGCCCGGTACTTCGACGCGGTCGAGCGGATCGTCGCCGAGGTCGGCGGGCGGCCGCACTGGGGCAAGCTGCACGGCCTCGACGCGGCGCGCCTGGCACCGCTGTACCCACGGTTCGCCGACGCCGTCGCCGTGCGGCGCCGCGTCGACCCGGACGGGCTGTTCGCGAACGCCTACGTCGACCGCGTCCTGGGCCCCGTCGCCTGAGCGCGCCCGCCCACGAGCCGCCCGCGCACCCCGCCCGGGCCGGCCGCCGGGGCCGACGACGGTGCGGATCTCCGCCTTTCGGGTGACCGCCGGACCCGTGGCGCACCCGCCCCGACCGGTCCAGGGTGGCGGGGTGCCGCACAGGAGCAGGGCCGTCGTCGCGCACGCGCCGGGAGGGCCCGAGGTGCTGCGGGTCGTCGAGGTGGACGTGCCGGACCCGGGGCCCGACGAGGTGCTCGTCGCGGTGCACGCCGCGGGCGTCGGCCACGGCGACCTGGACGCCTACCGGCCCGGCACCGCAGCGCCCGGGCCGGTGCGCCCGGGCGCGGAGGTCGCCGGCGTCGTGCGGGCCGTGGGGTCCGCGGTGCGGTGGTTCTCCCCCGGCGACGAGGTCGTCGCCTGGCCCGTCGACGGCGGGTACGCCGACCTCGTCGTGGCCCCCGAGCGGGTGCTCGTGCGCCGCCCGCCGGGCCTGTCCGCGCCCGCCGGGGCCGGTCTGCTGGCCGCAGGGGCCGCGGCGCTGCACGCCGTCGACGTGACCGGGGTCGGCGCGCACGACGTGGTGCTCGTGCACGGCGGGTCGGGCGGCGTGGGACGCATGGCCGCCCAGCTGTGCGCGCTGCGCGGCGCCCGCGTCGTGACGACGGTCTCGCCCCGGCACGTCGCGTGCCTCGACCGGTACGGCGCCGTCCCGGTCGCCTCCGGGCCGGGCCTGCTCGAGCGGGTCCGGGCCGCCGTGGGCCCCGACGACCGCGTCGACGTCGCGATCGACACGACGGGCACGGTCGAGGCGCTCGACGTCTCGGTCGCCCTCGTCGCGGACCGCACCCGCGTCGTCACCCTCCCGGCCTCCGCCCGGGCCGCCGCGCTGGGCGTGCGCGCCCTCGGGCCGGGCGCGGGGCGCGGGGCGGGGCTGCAGGAGGCCGCACGGGCCCACCTGTCGGCGCTCGCCGCGGACGGGGCGCTGGACGTGCACGTCGCCGCGACGTTCCCGCTCGCCGACGTCGCGGACGCCCACCGCCTCCAGGCCACGCGCCGCGCCGGGGGCAAGGTCGTGCTGCTCACCGGGCGCTGAGCCCGGAGGAACGGCGCCCGGCCCCGCCCGGCACCTGCCCGACCCCGCGCGGGTCGGTCCGGCACCGGTCGGACCGGCGCGGGTCGGTGCGGGTCGGGTCAGCGCCGGCCGGGGATCGGGGGCTCGCCGCCGGCGGGGGGGCTCGCGACGTCGACGGGGCGATGGTGCTCGTCGACGGTGCGCAGGCCGCGGACCGTGGCCTCGAGCGTCTCGAACGACACCCGCACCCGCGGTCGCACGGGCAGCACGGCGCGACGCTGCGGGAGACCGTCGGCGCGGATCTCCACGTCTGCGTCACCGCGCACGGTCGAGCTCGTCATGCGCACACCACCCACCGGAGTCACGTCGTCGGACGGTACCGGTGTTTCGTCCGGTTTGCGAGGAGAGTCCCCCGTCCGATCAGGCGTGGCCCACGATCACGCGGGTCGATCCGGCGGGGCCGTGGGGATCGTCACGCACCACGGTCCGTGCCGCCACGGCCCGCGGCGCCGATCCCCGCCGCGTGCGCCACGAGCTCGTCGACGACCGTGCGCACGACGAGGCGCTCTGCCCGGTCGGCACGCACCAGGGCGTCGATGCGCCGCCCGGCGCGCACCCCGACCAGCGGCAGCAGCCGCAGCCGCACGCCGTCCGCCGCCCGGGTCGTCCACCGCGGCAGCAGGCTGACCCCGTGACCGGCCTCCACGAGCGCCTCGGCCACGTGGAAGTCGTTGATGCGGTGCACGACCGTGGGCGCAGCGCCCGTGCCCGCCGCGACGGCCGCCAGCACCGTCGCCACCGGGAACCCTTCCCGCACGGCGATCCACCGCGCGTCGGCCAGGTCGGCCGGCGCCACGTGGTCGCGGTCCGCGAGGGGGTGGTCGAGCGGCACGGCGACGTCCAGCGGCTCGCGCAGCAGCGGCACCACCCGCACGCCCGGGCCCCAGTCGTGGCTGCGGTCGGGGCGGTGCGCGACCACCACGTCGATCCGGTCCGTGAGCGCCGCGAACGCGTCCTGCGCGACGTCCTCGTCGACGCACCGGACCTCGACCCCGTCGAGCCGTGCCACCCGGGTGAGCAGGCCCGGCAGGAGCATCTGCGCCCCGCTCGCGAACGCCGAGACGGTGACGGTGCCCTGCGGGCGGGCCGCGAACGCGTCGCAGGCCGCCCGCGCCCGCTCGAGGGCCACCGCCACGTCCAGGGCCGCGTCGGCGAGCGCGTCGCCGGCGGGCGTCAGGCGCAGCCCGCGCCCCACCCGCTGCGTCAGCGGGACGCCGACCTCGCGCTGCAGGACCGCGATCTGCTGGGACACCGCGGACGGCGTCAGGTGCCGCACCGCGGCGGCGGCGGTGACCCCGCCGTGGGTGCGCACCGCGCGCAGCGTCGCCAACGCCTGCGGATCCATGCAGCAACGCTACACGGATGATGCAGCACCGTGCGATGGTGCTGCATCGTCGGGCTGCCGCAGACTGCCAGGCATGCCGCTGACCCACCGCCTGCTCGCACTCGTCGTCGCGGTGACGTGGGGCCTGAACTTCCTCGCGATCCACGCGACGCTCGCCCAGATGCCGCCCTTCCTGGCCGGCTCGGTGCGGTTCGCCGTCATCGCCGTCCCCACCCTGCTCCTCGTGCCCCGCCCGGCCGTCGCCTGGCGCTGGCTGCTCGGGTACGGGTTCGGGTTCGGCGTGCTGCAGTTCGCGTTCCTCTACCTGGCCATGGACAGCGGCATGCCCACCGGCCTCGCGTCGCTGGTGCTGCAGTCGTCCGCGCCCTTCACCGTGCTGCTCGCCGCGGTCCTGCTGCGCGAGCGCCTGACCGGCCGGCAGGGGCTCGGCGTCGCGGTCGCCGTCGCCGGGCTGGCCGGCATCGCCGTGCACCGCGCCCAGCTCGACGGCGGCGCCACCCTGCTGCCGGTGCTGCTCACGTTGTGCGGCGGGCTGGGCTGGGCCCTGGGCAACCTCGCCAACCGGCAGGCCCGCCCCGACTCCTCGTTCCGGCTCATGCTCTGGATGTCGGTCGTGCCGCCCGTGCCGATGCTCGCGCTGTCGCTCGTCGTCGAGGGCCCCGGGCGCATCGCGGAGGCATTCACGGGGCTCACCAGCCCCACCGGGCTGCTCGCGCTCGCCGGGCTGGCCTACACGGTGCTGGTGGCCACCCTGGTCGGCACGGGCGTGTGGACGTGGCTGATGGCCCGCCACCCGTCGAGCGTCGTGGCGCCGTTCTCGATGCTCGTGCCCGTCGTCGGGATCGGGGCGTCGTGGCTCGTGCTGCGCGAGCCCACCGAGCCGGTCGAGCTGGCGCTGGGCGCGCTGGTCGTGGGCGGCGTCCTGCTGGGCAGCAGCCGCCCCCGGGCCCGACCGGCGACGGCTGCGGCCGACGTGCAGGTCCCCGCGGCCGAGCAGGCGTCCGGCAACGAGCAGGTGACCGGACCGGAGCCGGCCCGACCCGCACCGCTCCCGCAGGGGACGGCCGGCGGGCAGCCGGTGGACGGGCGGGCGGTCGCGGTCAGCCCGCCGCGCTGACCTGCCCCGGGGCGTCCGTCGCCCCGGCCGCGCCGGTCGCCACGACGAGCGCGGTGGCGATCGCCGCCACGCCCTCCCCACGGCCCGTCAGGCCCAGCGCGTCCGTCGTCGTGCCCGCGACGGACACCGGGGCCCCCACGGCCGCGGAGAGGGCCTCCTGCGCCTCCGCCCGCCGCGTGCCGACCTTGGGCCGGTTGCCCACCACCTGCACGGCGACGTTCCCGACCGAGAAGCCCGCCGCCCGCACGAGCCGGGCCGCCTCCGCGAGGATCGCCGTGCCCGCCGCGCCCGCCCAGCGGGGGTCCGAGGTACCGAACTGCGCGCCGAGGTCGCCCAGCCCCGCCGCGGACAGCAGGGCGTCGGCCGCGGCGTGCGCGGCGACGTCCGCGTCGGAGTGCCCGGCGAGCGGGCGCTCGCCCGGCCACGCGAGACCCGCCACGTGCAGCACCGCCCCCGGCGCTGGGTCGGGGTCGAAGGCGTGCACGTCCACGCCGATGCCGGTCCGCACGTCCATCAGGCCTCCTCGTCGGCACGGGCGCCCGACCGGGGCCCGTGCAGCAGCTCCGCGACCGCGACGTCCCGCGGCGTGGTGATCTTCGCGGCGGCCTCCTCGCCGGCCACCACCCACACGGCCACGCCCGCGTCCTCGACGAGCCCCGCGTCGTCGGACGCCGCCGTGGCCTCGTCGCCCGCACGTGCGGCCCCGGCGGCGTGGGCGCGCACGAGGACGTCACGACGGAAGCCCTGCGGCGTCTGGACGGCCCGCAGCTGCGCCCGGGGCACCGTCTCGACCACCGGCCACCCCTCCTCGCCGCGCGGCTCCCCCACGCGCTTGACCGTGTCGACCACGGCGAGGCCCGGGACGACCGCGTCGTGGCCCGCACGCACCGCGTCGATCACGCGCGCCACGAGGTCGGGGGTCGCGAAGGCGCGCGCGGCGTCGTGCACGAGGACCACGTCGACGTCGTCGCCGATCACCGCCAGGCCGGCCGCCACGGACTCCTGCCGCGTGCGCCCGCCCGTCACGACCTCGACGCGCGCGTCGCCGGCCTCGACGGCCTCGAGCGCGCGCAGGACGTCCGCCCGGTGCTGCGCGGGGGCCGTGACCACCAGGTGCACGACGCGCGAGGCGTCCGCGCCGCGGGCCGCGAGCAGCGCCCGCGCCGCGTGGACGACCAGGGGCGCACCGGCGACGGGCACGACCGCCTTGGGCAGCGCGTGGCCGAGGCGGGACCCGCTGCCCGCGGCGGTCAGGACGGCGGCGACGCTCATCGGTGCTCGGGTGCCCCTCGGGATGGTGTCCGGACATGACGACGGCCCGGGTCGCCCCGGGCCGTCGGTCAGGTGTGTCAGGAGGCGAGGACCTCGTCGAGGATGGCCTCGGCCTTGTCCTCCTCGGTGTGCTCGGCGAGCGCGAGCTCCGAGACGAGGATCTGACGGGCCTTCGCCAGCATGCGCTTCTCGCCGGCGGAGAGCCCGCGGTCGGCGTCGCGGCGCGACAGGTCGCGCACGACCTCGGCGACCTTGATGACGTCGCCCGACTGGAGCTTCTCGAGGTTCGCCTTGTAGCGGCGCGACCAGTTGGTGGGCTCCTCGGTGTACGGCGCCCGGAGGACCTCGAACACGCGGTCCAGACCCTCCTGGCCGACGACGTCGCGGACACCCACGAGATCGACGTTCTCCGCCGGGACCTCGATGGTGAGGTCACCGTGCGCGACCTTGAGCTTGAGGTAGATCTTGTCCTCGCCCCGGATGGTCCTCGTCTTGATCTCTTCGATCTTGGCTGCACCGTGGTGCGGGTAGACGACGGTCTCCCCAACAGTGAAAGTCATCTGCAGGTGTCCCCTTTCGCAGACGACTATGCTAACACGCTCCCATCGGGCCGAACCGGGCCAGACCCCCGCAGAACCGCATCAACACGCTGGTCAGCGCGCCCGGGTGCCACCCGCTCAGCCGTCGGCGGACCCCCTCCGGGCAGCCTTCCGGCCCGCGACGGTCACCCGGACGGGTGTACCGACGGCCCGTCCGAGGCCCCGCCCGGGGCGCCCGACGACTGCTCCGCCGCACACGTCCGGGCCGCCTGCGGCACCTCCCGCCCCCCGGGACCCACGTCCCACGCGGACGCACCGAGGACGTGCACGGGCCCGGTACTGTGGGGACGGCGTGCGGTGCGTCGTCGACGTCGCCGCGCACCGGCTGGACACCGTCGATGACACCGGCACCGCACCGCGGTGCCCGCGCGCCCGCCGCGCGAGACCGCGAGCAGGAGATGCCGTGAACCCGCCCCGCACCCGCCGCCCCGCCCGCCTCGCGAGCGCCCTCGTCGGCGTCGTCGCCGCCACGGCGCTCGCCGGCTGCTCGGCGACCAACCCGATCACGACGATCGGCGACTACGAGGCCTCCGACGGCCTGGGTGTCACGCTCGGCGACGTCCGCGCGGTCAACCTCCTCGTCGTCACCGAGGAGGAGGGCGGCCTCGGCACCCTCGCCGGCGCGCTGGCCAACGGCGGCACCGAGGACGTCACGGTCACGCTGCAGCTCGCGGGCGCCGAGCCCGTGGACGTCGAGGTCCCCGCCGAGCGGACCGTGCTCATGGGCGCCACCGGCGCCCCGGAGCGTTACCTGCTCGCCGAGGTCACCACGGAGGCCGTCGAGGGGCGCCCGGGCGGCACCACCACGCTGAGCCTGGCCACCGACGCCGCCGGCGACGTGTCCGTCGCGATCCCCGTGGTCGACGGAACCCTGCCCGAGTACGCGGACCTCGTGCCGACGGCCGAGCCGACGCCGGAGCCGACCGAGGAGCCCACGGCTGCGCCGACCGAGGAGCCCGCGCCGACCGCCGAGCCCACCTCCTGACGCACCGCGCGGCCCCGCGCAGCACGTCGCGCAGCGCTGCGCGACGCACCGCACGCACGAGGGCCGGGCAGGTCTGGTGACCTGCCCGGCCCTCGTCGTCGGTGGGTGCGCGCGCTCAGCCCGCGCGGCGCACCCGCCCGGTCACCCGAAGCGGCCCGAGATGTAGTCCTCGGTGGCCTTCTCGCGCGGCGAGGAGAACATCGTCGCCGTGTCGTCCATCTCGATGAGCCGGCCCGGCTTGCCGGTGCCCGCGATGTTGAAGAACCCGGTGCGGTCGGACACGCGCGCCGCCTGCTGCATGTTGTGCGTGACGATGACGATCGTGTAGTCCGACTTCAGCTCGGCGATGAGGTCCTCGATCGCGAGCGTGGAGATCGGGTCGAGCGCGGAGCACGGCTCGTCCATGAGCAGGACCTGCGGGCGCACCGCGATCGCGCGCGCGATGCACAGGCGCTGCTGCTGCCCGCCCGACAGGCTCGACCCCGGGCGCTCGAGGCGGTCCTTGACCTCGTTCCACAGGTTCGCGCCGCGCAGCGAGGCCTCGACGAGGTCCTGCTGCTCGCCCTTGGCCATGCGGCGGTTGTTGAGCTTGACGCCCGCGAGCACGTTGTCGGCGATCGACATGGTCGGGAACGGGTTCGGGCGCTGGAAGACCATGCCGATCTGGCGGCGCACGGTCACCGGGTCCACGTCCTGGCCGTAGAGGTCCTGGCCGTCCATGAGCGCCTTGCCGGTCACGCGCGCACCGGGGATGACCTCGTGCATGCGGTTGAGGGTGCGCAGGAACGTCGACTTGCCGCAGCCCGACGGGCCGATGAGGGCCGTGGCCTGCCGGGGCTCGATGGCCATCGTGACGCCCTCGACGGCGAGGAAGTCGCCGTAGTAGACGTCGAGGTCAGAGACGTCGATCCGCTTCGACATGGGTGGAGTCCTTCCTGGGGGCCGGCTCGCGCCGACGGGTCAGCGGGCGCCCTTGGGCGCGAACCAGCGGCTGATCAACCGGGCGAGCAGGTTGAGCGCCATGACGACGAGGATGAGGGTGAGGGCGGCGGCCCACGCGCGGTCGATGCCCGTGCCGCCGGACTCGTACTGGCGGTACGCGAACACCGGCAGGGTCGCCATGCGGCCCTCGAACAGGTCCCAGTTGACCTGGGTGACGAGCCCGACGGTGAGCAGCAGGGGCGCGGTCTCGCCGATGACGCGCGCGACCGAGAGCATGATGCCGGTCACGATGCCCGCGGCGGCCGTGCGCAGCACGACCTTGATGATCGTCAGCCACTTCGGCACGCCGAGCGCGTACGACGCCTCGCGCAGCTCGTTCGGCACGAGACGCAGCATCTCCTCGACCGAGCGGATGACGACGGGCGTCATGAGCAGCGCGAGAGCCACGGCACCCATGATGCCCGCACGGAACGCCGGGCCCATGATGAGCGTGAACAGCGCGAACGCGAACAGGCCCGCGACGATCGACGGGATGCCCGTCATGACGTCGACGAGGAACGTGATCGCCCGGGCCAGCGGGCCGCGGCCGTACTCGACGAGGTAGATCGCCGTGAGCAGGCCGATCGGCACGGAGATGACCGCGGCGGCGAGCGTGATCACCAGCGTGCCGACGAGCGCGTGCTGGATGCCGCCCTCGGTCATCGCACCGAAGACGCCGACCATGTCGGTGGTGAGGAACTCCCACGAGAACGACGCGGCACCCCGGGTGACGACGAGCAGGACCAGGGACACCAGCGGGATCAGCGCGAGCAGGAACGCGCCGGTCACGAGGGTCGTGGCGAGGCGGTCCGCCGCGCGGCGGGGGCCCTCGACGACGCGCGAGGTCACGGTCAGACCGACCGCGAAGAGCACCGCGCCGAGCACGACCACGCCCGCGACGGTCGGCGTGCCCAGCACGAGCAGGAGCACGAGGGCCACGACCAGGGCCGCGGCCGCCGCGACGGGCGTCGCCCACCGGGGCAGCCGGCCGTGCGACGTGTCGACGAGCTGTACGGGGGCGGGGACGATGTCGGCGGTCATCAGTTCGCTCCGGAGAACTCGGCGCGGCGCGCGATGATCCAGCGCGCGGCGAAGTTGACGACGAACGTGATGACGAACAGCGCGAGACCGGTCGCCACCAGCGCGCTCACGGACAGGCCGCTCGCCTCGGGGAACTTCGACGCGATGTTCGCCGCGATCGTCTGGTGCTGGCCCGGCTGCAGCAGGGCGAAGGAGTACAGGAACCCGGGCGAGATCACCATGAGCACGGCCATCGTCTCGCCGAGCGCGCGGCCCAGGCCGAGCATCGAGGCGGAGATGACGCCCGAGCGCCCGAACGGCAGGACGGCCTGGCGGACCATCTCCCAGCGCGTGGCGCCCAGCGCGAGCGACGCCTCCTCGTGCAGGCGCGGGGTCTGCAGGAACACCTCGCGGGAGACGGCCGTGATGATCGGCAGGATCATCACCGCCAGGACGATCCCGGCCGACATGATGTTCTTGGCCGGCGCCTGGTAGTCCGCGAACAGCGGGACGAACCCGAGCGTGCCCGACAGCCACTCGAAGAACGGGCCGACGACGTCGAGCAGCCACAGGGCGCCCCACAGGCCGTAGACGACGGACGGGATCGCCGCGAGCAGGTCGATAAGGTAGCCCAGGCCCTGCGCGAGCCGGCGCGGCGCGTAGTGCGAGATGAACAGGGCGATGCCCACCGAGACCGGCACGGCCAGCACGAGCGCGAGCACCGACGCGAGCAGGGTGCCGAAGACCAGGGGCCCGACGTACTCGAGCATCGAGTCGCCGTTGAACCAGGAGATCTCGCCGAGCTCCTCGGCGGACGCCGTCAGCGCCGGCCAGGCCTCGATGACGAGGAACACCGCGACGGCGGCGAGGGTGACGAGGATGAGGACGCCGGCGGTGGTCGACAGGCCGGCGAAGACCTTGCTCGCGACGCGTCCGGTCGACACGTCGGCGCGCTCGAGGCCGGCGTCCTCGGTCGGGGGCGAGGAGGTCCCGTGCGGGGGGGTGGCGGTGACGGCCACGGCTGCTCCGGAGGGTGCGGGGGGCGGGGAGGGTGGGGGCGTGACCGCGTGCGCGGCGTCGCCGGGCAGGGCGGAAGCCGCCCCGGGGCGCTGGGCCCCGGGACGGCTCCCGTCGGTGGCGGTCACAGGTGGGCCGGTTCTCAGCCCGCCAGCGCGATCGAGTCGATCGCGGCCATGACCTCGGTGCGCAGGTCGTCCGAGATCGGCGCCGAGCCGGCGACGGTCGGGTCGGCGGCGCGCTCCTGGCCCTCCGGGCTGGCGACGTAGGTCAGGTACGCCTTGACGTTGTCCACGTCGGCCTGGTCCTCGTACACCGAGCAGGCGATCGAGTAGGACATGAGGACCAGCGGGTAGGCGCCCGCGGCGGTCGTGGTGCGGTCGAGCTCGACGACCAGGCGGTTCGCCGTGGCGTCCTCGGCACGCGGGGACGCGTCCACGACGGCGGCGGCGGCCTCGGCCGAGTACGGCACGTACTCCTCGCCGACCTTCAGCGCGACCGTGCCCAGGTCACCGGCGCGGGAGGCGTCGGCGTAGCCGATCGCACCCTCGGCACCCGTCACCGTGTCGATGACGCCCTGCGTGCCCTGGCCGGACTGCGTGCCCGAGATCGGCCAGTCGCCGCTGGCCTCGTGCGGCCACGCGCCGTCCGAGGCGGCCTCGAGGTACTCGGTGAAGTTCTCCGTCGTGCCGGACTCGTCGGACCGGTTCACGGGGATGATGTCGATCGCCGGGAGCTCGACGTCGGGGTTCTCGGCCGCGATGGCCTCGTCGTCCCAGGACGTGATGTCGCCGTTGAAGATCTTCGCGATCGTCTCGGCCGACATGTTGATGTTCGCGGCGTCGACGTCGGGCAGGTTGTAGACGACGGCGATCGGGGAGATGTAGAGCGGGACCTCGATGGCCTCGCCGCCGTAGCAGCGCTCCGTGGCCTGGGCCAGCTCCTCCTCGTCGAGCGCCGCGTCGGACCCGGCGAGCTGGACGGCACCGGCGAGGAACTGCTCGCGGCCGCCGCCCGAGCCGATGGCGTCGTAGCTGACCGCGACGCCCGGCTGCTGCTCGTTGAAGCCGGCGATCCAGCCCGCGACGGCGTTCTCCTGCGAGGTCGCACCGGCCGCGGCGAGGGAGCCCGAGAGCTCCGCAGCGGCGCCGTCACCGGTCGCACCCGGCTCCTCGGACGACCCCGAGGAGCACGCGGCGAGAGTCAGGGCGAGCGCGCCCGTGAGGGCCACGGCGCCGAGACGGCTGTGGGGGGTGAGCTTCACTGTGTCCCATCCTGTCGGTCCGCGCGCACCGGTCGGTGCGCGGCCATGACCGACGCTAGGGAGAGCAGGTGACCGGATCGGCGGCCCTCGGTGAACCCCGGATGAACGCTGGTCGACCAGACACCGGTCCAGGTCCGGGCGCACGCCCGGGCCGCCGATCAGGCTCCCGGGAGTGTGAGCGCGCTCACTCCTCGGACCCGTCGGACAGCTTGTAGCCCAGGCCGCGGACCGTGGTCAGCAGCGCAGGCGTCGACGGGTCCGGCTCGATCTTCGCCCGGATGCGCTTGACGTGGACGTCGAGGGTCTTGGTGTCCCCCACGTAGTCCGACCCCCAGACGCGGTCGATGAGCTGGCCGCGGGTCAGCACGCGCCCGGGGTTGCGCAGCAGGATCTCGAGCAGCTCGAACTCCTTGAGCGGGAACGCCACCTGGTGCCCGTCGACGTGCACGGTGTGCCGGTCCACGTCCATGCGGACCGGGCCGACCTCGAGCGTGCCGTCGTCCTCCAGGTCGTCCGCCGTGCTCGGGCGCCCCGCGGACCGCCGCCGCAGCACCGCCCGGATGCGGGCCAGCAGCTCGCGCGACGAGTAGGGCTTCGTCACGTAGTCGTCGGCACCCAGCTCCAGGCCCACGACCTTGTCGATCTCGTCGTCCTTGGCCGTGAGCATGATGACCGGCACGTCGGAGTCCTGCCGCAGGCGGCGGCACACCTCCGTGCCCGGCAGCCCCGGCAGCATGAGGTCGAGCAGCACGAGGTCGGCGCCGTGCTCGGCGAACCGGTCCAGCGCCTCGGGGCCCGTCGCGGCGGTCACCACGTCGTACCCCTCGCGGGCCAGCAGGTACGACAGGGGGTCGCGGTAGGACTCTTCGTCCTCCACGAGAAGGATGCGGGTCACACGGTGCTCCTGGTCGCTGGCCGGCCGTCGGCCGGTCGGTCGGTGCCGCGCGGGGCGGCGGGGGTGGCCGACGCGGTCCCGCCGGGGGACGGCGCGTCGTCGGTCGGGGGGACGTCCGCGGGGACGTCGGCCGCGGGCGCGTCCGCCGGGTCGTCGCCCTGGTCGGCGACGGGCAGGCGCAGGGTGAACGTCGAGCCGCGGCCCGGCTGGGACCACACGCTCACGTCGCCGCCGTGGTCGGCCGCGACGTGCTTGACGATGGACAGGCCCAGCCCGGTGCCGCCGGTGTCCCGCGAGCGCGCGGGGTCGACCCGGTAGAACCGCTCGAAGACGCGCTCCTGGTCGGCCGCGGCGATGCCGATGCCCTCGTCGACGACCGCGAGCTCCACGAGGTGGCCGCGCCGCTTGACGCCGACGCCGACGGACGTGCCGTCCGGGGAGTACGCCACGGCGTTGTCGAGCAGGTTGCGCACCGCGGTGACCAGCAGCGCGTGGTCGCCGAAGACGACGACGCCGGTGTCGCCGCCCGCGCTGAGCCGGACCTGCTTGGCGTCCGCGCCGGTGCGGGCCCGGTCGAGGGCCTCGGCGACGACCGCGTCGACGCTCACGGGGGCGACGTCCTCCAGGGCGCCCGCGACCTGGAGGCGCGAGAGCTCGATGATCTCGTGCACGAGGGCCGACAGCCGCGTCGCCTCCGCCTGCATGCGCCCGGCGAACCGGCGCACCGCCGGCGGGTCGTCCGCGGCGTCCTCGACGGTCTCGGCCAGCAGCGAGAGCGCGCCGATGGGCGTCTTGAGCTCGTGCGAGACGTTGACGACGAAGTCGCGGCGGATCGCCTCGACGCGGCGCGCCTGCGTGAGGTCCTCGGCCAGGACGAGCAGCAGGTCGGGCGTCACCTGGGCGACCCGCACCTGCAGCAGCAGCCGCCCCTGGCCGACGGGGCCGCGCGGCACGTCGAGCTCCTCGTCGAGGATCACGCCGTCGCGGCGCACCTCGGCGACCATGTCCCGCATCGAGGCGTGCACGAGGCGGCCGTCGCGCACCAGGCCGAGGGCGTGGGCCGGGGCGCTGGCCCGCAGCACCTCGTCCTGCGCGTCCAGCACCACCGCCGCCGAGCGCAGCACCGCGAGCGTGCGCACCAGGCCCTCGTCGACCTCGGGCTCGGGCAGCGGGGGCATGCGCGTCTGCACGCGCTCGCTCCACCGGAAGGCGCCGACGGCGACGGCACCGGTGAGCACGCCCAGCGCACCGGCGACCAGGGGGACGACACCCTCGAACAGCTCCACAGCGTCACACTAGGACGACGGTGGTGCGTGGTCGCGCCACCCGGGGCCGTGGTCGCCGTCCTGCCACGGGCTGTTCACCTGGCCGCGGCGTCGCGTTCACCACGACCTGCGACCGTGAGGCGGCACACGCGCACGAGAGGGAGCACATGCGGGACATCTTCGACGCCGAGCTCAAGCAGCTCGGCGACGACCTGGAGGCCATGAGCTCCCGGGTCGAGCAGGCCGTGACCAACGCCGGCCGGGCACTGCTCACGGCCGACCTGACCCTCGCGGAGTCGGTGATCGCGGACGACCTGGCGATCGACGCGCTCGAGCGGGACCTCGACGAGCGCTGCGTGCGGCTGCTCGCGCAGCAGCAGCCCGTCGCGACCGACCTGCGGGTCGTCGTCTCGGCGCTGCGCATGAGCGCGTCGCTGGAGCGCATGGGCGACCTGGCCCGGCACGTCGCCCAGGTGACGCGCGCCCGGTACCCGGAGGTCGCCGTGCCCGCGGGCCTGGAGGAGACCTTCACGCAGATGCAGGACGCCGCGGTGCGCGTCGCCCGGCGCGTCACCACGCTGCTCGGCACGCGCGACCTGGCGCTGGCCGAGAGCATCGAGCAGGACGACGACCTGCTGGACGAGCTGCACTCCGACACGTTCGCCGCGATGCTCGGCGGCGAGTGGGAGCACGGCCCGCAGGCGACCGTCGACGTGACGCTGCTGAGCCGGTACTACGAGCGGTTCGGCGACCACGGCGTGTCCGTGGCGCGGCGCATCGTGTACCTGGTCACGGGCGCGACCGCCGAGGCCCTGGACCCCGCCGC
This sequence comes from Cellulomonas oligotrophica, assembly GCF_013409875.1. Classification (GTDB taxonomy): domain Bacteria; phylum Actinomycetota; class Actinomycetes; order Actinomycetales; family Cellulomonadaceae; genus Cellulomonas; species Cellulomonas oligotrophica. Next base: position 2,978,281 of record NZ_JACCBK010000001.1, on the reverse strand, counting down.
GGTGCGCGGGTCCTGACCCGGCCGCACGACCACCGGGGGCGACCCCGGCACGCGAGAGGCGCCCGTCCCGGGGAGGGGGCGGGCGCCTCTGTCGTGCGCGGAGGTGTCAGCGGCCCTGGTTGGCGACGGCCGCGATCGCGGCCTGCGCGGCCTCGGGGTCGAGGTACGTGCCGCCCTTCGTGACGGGCTTGAGGGTCTCCTCGTCCAGCTCGTACAGCAGCGGGATGCCCGTGGGGATGTTGATGCCGGCGATGGTCTGCTCGTCGACGTCGTCGAGGTACTTGACGATCGAGCGGATCGAGTTGCCGTGCGCCGCGACGAGGACCGTCTTGCGGGCCTTCAGGTCGGGCACGATCTCGGCGTCCCAGTAGGGCAGCGCCCGGTCGAGGACCTGCGCGAGGGCCTCGGTGCGCGGGATCGGCTCGCCCGCGTAGCGCGGGTCCGCGTCCTGGGAGTACTGCGTGCCGAGCTCGATCTCCGGCGGCGGGACGTCGTACGAGCGGCGCCAGAGCATGAACTGCTCCTCGCCGTACTCGTCGAGGGTCTCCTTCTTGTTCTTGCCCTGCAGCGCGCCGTAGTGGCGCTCGTTGAGGCGCCACGAGCGCTTCACGGGGATCCACAGGCGGTCCGCGGCGTCGAGCGCGTAGTTCGCGGTCGTGATCGCGCGGCGCAGCAGCGACGTGTGGACGACGTCCGGCAGCACGCCGGCGTCGGTCAGCAGCGTCCCGCCGCGCTTGGCCTCCGCGACGCCCTTCTCGGAGAGGGGGACGTCGACCCAGCCCGTGAACAGGTTCTTGGCGTTCCACTCGCTCTCGCCGTGGCGGAGCAGCACGAGGGTGTAGGTCATGGCGCCATCCTGCCGCAGGGCGGACCGGTGCGCAGGGACGTCCGTCCCCCGACAGCGCGCGACGTCCGTCCCCCGACAGCCCGCGACGTCCGTCCCCCCGACGAACCCCCGACGTCAGGTCCGGCGGTGCTCCGCGGCCACGCGGTACACCTTGAGCACCTGCTCGGCGGCGGCCTCCCAGCCGAACCGCTCGGCGACCCCCCGGGCGGAGGCGGCCCACCGGGCCCGGCGTGCGTCGTCGGCGAGCGCGTCGGCGAGGACGTCGGCCCACACGGCGGGGTCGTGGCCGGGCACGAGGCGGCCCGAGACCTCGTCCTCGACGACCGTGCGCAGCCCCCCGACGGCGGCGGCCAGCACGGGCACGCCGGTGGCCTGGGCCTCGGCGGCGACCAGCCCGAACGACTCCGAGCGCGAGGGCATCGCCACCACGTCGGCGGCCCGGTACCACTCGGGGAGCTCGGTGCGGGGCGCGGGCGGACGGACCACCACGTCGTCCGCGACGCCGCACGTGGACGCGAGCGCGAGCAGCTCGCGCACGGCGGTGGGGCGTCCGCTGGGGCCGCCGAGCACGAGCAGCAGCGGTACGGGCCGCCCGGTGGCGCGCAGCACGCCGAGGGCGCGGACCAGCACGTCCGGGGCCTTGAGGGCCTGCACGCGCCCGGCGAAGAGCACCACCTGCCGGTCCGCGGGCAGCCCCAGCCGGGCGCGGGCGGCGCGCGCGGCCCCGGGGCCGGCCGGGCGGAACCGGTCGAGGTCGACGCCCGGCTCGACGACGTGCACGCGCTGGGGGTCGGCGCCGTACATCTCGACGAGCTCGCGGGCCTCGACGGCGGTGGAGGCGACGAGCGCGTCCGCCTCGGCGACGACCTGCTCCTCCCCCATGACCCGGCCGGTGGGCTCGGGGGTGTCGCCCGGGCCGAGGTTGGCGTTCTTGACGCGCGCGAGCGTGTGCGCGGTGTGCACGAGCGGCACCTCCCAGCGCTGGGCCGCGATCGCGCCGACCTGGCCGGACAGCCAGTAGTGGGAGTGCACGACGTCGTACCAGCCCGGCCGGCGGGCGGCCTCGGAGCGCAGCACCCCGGCGGCCATGCCGCACAGCACGCCGGGCAGGTCGTTCTTGTCGAGCACCTCGAACGGACCGGCGGGCACGTGGTGGACGAGCACCGGCGGCGTCACGCCGGGGTCGACGTCGCACGCGAGCAGCACGTCGCGGGCGTCCGCGGGGGCGAGGGGGCGGCCGTCGGCGTCGGCGCCGTCGAGGACCACCGTCTCGGGCAGGTCGGACGACGTGGCCCGGGTGAACACCTCGACGCGCGAGCCGCGGGCCGCGAGGGCGCGCGCAAGCTCGAGGACGTACACGTTCATGCCGCCCGCGTCGCCGGTGCCGGGCTGGTCGAGCGGCGACGTGTGCACCGAGAGCATGGCGACGCGGGGCGCTCGCTCTGCGGTCACCGCCCCATTCTCACCGATCGTCGGCGTCCCGCCACCACCCGACGTCCCGGCGCGGGGCGCGACGGACGCCGGGCGGCGGGGCGGCGGGTGCGGGGCGTCACCGGACGATCAGCAGGCGGGGCGGGGCCACGGCGGGCAGGTAGGACGGGTCGCCGCGGTAGACGACGAGCACCAGGCCCGTGCGCGTCGAGCGCGGCAGGGTCACCGCGACCGTGCCGTCCGGCGGCAGGTCGACGGTCACGCTCCGGCGGCCGTTCACCCAGACCTCCACGTCACCGGTCGGCGGGACGCCCTCGACGCCGCGCACCTGCACCTCGACGACCTTCGGGTCGGCGCGGCCGACAGACCAGTCCGTCCCGTCGGTGCGCACCCGCGCCAGGCCCGGGAGCACCCGCCACGTGGTCGGCGCCGACGTCGAGCCGGCCACGGCCGCGCTGCCGAGGGACGTCGCCGTGACGTCGTGCGTCCCGGCGGCCGTGCCCCGCGGCAGGGTGACGCGCACCTGCGCGCGCCCCGCGCCGACGGGTTCGAGCGTCCCGGTCGCGACGACGTCGTCGTCGACCCGCACCTCGACGTCGCCCGCGGGCGTCGCGCCGTCCGCACGGACGGTGACGACGGCGGTGGTGCGGGCGCCGAGGGTGGTGACCCGCGGGGCCAGGCGCAGCGTCGTCGCCGAGGGCACGGGGTCGGTGGTCGGGGCGCCCGCGACCTGCGCGAGCAGCGCGACCGCCGCCGCGGGGTCGCCCGAGACCAGGGCGTGCTCGGCGTCGGCCGTCAGCGCGACGGCGTCGGCGGGCAGCCCGTCCGCCCCGGCCACGACCGCGGCCTGCGCGAGGTCGCGGACGCCGCTGACGACGAGGTCGGCCGCCCGGGCGACGTCCCGCGCCGCGCGGTCGGTCGTGCCCGGGTCGTGGTCGAGCTGCGCGGCCGCCCGGGCGAGCAGGGGCACGAGCGTCTCGGACGCGTCCGGGTCGACCGCGTCGCCGTCCCACACCGGGGCGTCGAGGACGGCCTGCACGGCGGCCCGGGCCGGGCCCGCGTCGAGCAGGTCCACGGCCGTGGTCAGGCGCGTGCGGAGGGCGTCGGTGCGCAGGCCCCAGCCGTACGCGTACAGCGGCGCGTAGTCCTCGTCGCCGACGTTCACGGGCACCTGCTCGGCCGTCGCGGGCCACGAGACGGGCAGGCGGCCCGTGAAGGGCGCGTCGCCCAGCAGCACGTCGACGACCCCGGCGCCCTCCGTGCCGGGCAGCCACGACGCGACGAGGGCGTCCACGTCGTCGAGGTGCTCGGTCACCAGCTGGGGACGCCCCGCGACGACGAGGACGACGCACTCCACCGCCCCGCAGACGGTGTCGATCGCGGCCCGGTCGGCGGCCGGCAGCGTGAGGCTGCGGCCGTTGTTGCCGACGTCGCCGACGCCCTCCGCGTACGGGGGCTCGCCGACCACGACCACGCCGACCTCGGCCCCGTCGAGCGGCGCCGACGCGTCCTTCGAGTACGTGACGGTGGCGTCGGGCGCCGCGGCGCGCAGGGCCTCCAGCACGGTCGTGCCCTGCGTGATGTCGCCCGAGCCGCCCTGCCACTGGACGGTCCACCCGCCGGCCTGGTGGCCGAGGTCGTCGGCGTTGGACCCCGCGACGTAGACGTGCGCGTCACGGGCCAGGGGCAGCACGCCGTCGTCCTTGAGCAGCACCTGCGACGCCGCGACGGCCTCGCGCGCGACCGCCCGGTGCGCGTCCGAGCCCACCGCGTCCGCCTGCGAGCGGTCCGCGAACGGCTCCTCGAACAGGCCCAGCGCGACCTTCTGCGTGAGGATGCGCCGCACCGCGTCGTCGACGCGCGCCTCGTCGACGTCGCCGTCCTCGACCGCACCGGTGAGCGCCTCGACGAACGCGGCGAAGTTGTACGGCGCCATCGCCATGTCGAGACCGGCGTCGACGGCCCGCACGACCTTCTCGCGGTAGGTGCCGCCGGGCAGCTTGTCGATGCCCTCCCAGTCGCTGATCAGGAACCCGTCGAAGCCCAGCTCGCCCTTGAGCAGGTCGGTGTTGAGCTCGCGGTGCTCGTGCATGCGCAGCGGCTGCGCACCGCCGACCGCGACCGCCGAGTACGACGGCATGACGGACCCGACGCCGGCGTCGACCGCCGGCACGTACGGGTCGACGTGCAGGCGCCGCAGCTCGTCGAGGTCGGCCACGTGCGTGACGCCCTGGTCGATCGGGTACCCCGACCCGGCCTGCGCCGGCTCGTACCGGGTGCCGCCGTCGCCGACCCAGTGCTTGGCGGTGGCCAGCACCTTCTCCGGCCCCGACAGGTCGGCCGGGTCGGTGCCCTGCAGCCCCTGCACCGCGGGCGCGGCCAGCGCGGCCACGAGCGCCGGGTCCTCGCCGAACGCCTCGTACGAGCGGCCCCAGCGCTCGTCGCGCGTGACGCACAGGCACGGCGCGAACGTCCACGGCACGCCGGTCGTCCGGGTCTCGACGGCCGTGGCGCGCGCCGCGGCCTCGACCAGGTCGGGGTCGCGCGTGGCCCCCAGGCCCTGGTTGTGCGGGAAGATCGTCGCGCCGACCACGTTGTTGTGGCCGTGCACGGCGTCCACGCCGTAGACGAGCGGCACCTGCAGGCGCGTCGAGAGCGCCTGGCGCTGGAACCCGTCGACCATGTCGGCCCAGCCGGCGGCCGTGTTCGGGCGCGGGACCGAGCCGCCGCCGGACAGCACCGACCCCAGGCCCAGGTCGGCGACCTGCGTGGGCGACGCGAGCCCGAGACGCTCGGCCTGCGTCATCTGGCCGACCTTCTCGGCGAGCGTCATGCGACCGAGCAGGTCGTCGACCCGCTCGGCGGCCGGCAGCGACGGGTCGAGGTACGGGTGCCCGACGGCGTTCAGCACCACCCGCGGGTCGGCGCCGAGCGCCGCGTCGGCGGACGCCAGGTCGAGCGTGAGGGTGCGGGCGTCGTCGGCCGGTGCGGCCGCCAGCGTGGTCACCGTGACCGTCGTCGTCGCACCCGACGCCGTGCCCGCGGCGAACACCGCGTCACCCTGCACCGGTGCGTAGTGCGTGCCGCGCTCCGCGGTGCCCGGGGCGTCCTGCCAGCTGACCGCCACGTCGTCGGCCAGCGGCTCGCCGTCCGTGGTCGTCAGCCGCAGCGTCACCTGCGCCTCGTCGCCCGGGTCGACCAGCACCACGTCGTCCGCGTCGACCCGCGCGGCCGCGGGCGGCACGGCGGCGCCGTACAGGCCGACGTCGTCCACGGACCAGGCCTGGGCCTGCGCGCCGCCGGGCACGAACGTGATCGCGTACCCCCACGACGACGTGAGGTCCAGGGTGCCGTTGCGCGTGGCCTCGTCGCCCGGCTGGTAGCCGGAGAGCGTGAACGCGTCGAACGGGATCTCCACGAGCTTCCAGCGGCTGCCGTCCGCGGACCAGCTGTCCTTGAACGTCGCCGCCCACACCTCCGAGCGCTCGCCGTCCGGGCCGCCGTCCTTGAGCTCGACCTTGATGTCGGCGCCGGCCGTCGGGGACGCGGGACGGGTCTCCTGCGACGCGTACCAGAGCAGGCGGATCCCGCGGTACGAGCTCCAGTCCTGCGAGGCCGCGAGGTTCTGGGAGAACCCGCCCCAGCCGCCGCCGGGCACGAGGTACTCCCCGCCGAGCACGTGGTTGCCGGCCGGTGCACCGTCGCGGTCCTGCTGCTGCACGCCCAGCGACACCTGAGCGCCGTCCGAGCCCCACGTGAAGAGCCCGACAGTGCTGCCGGGCTCGGCCAGCGGCACGTCGCCCTCCGCGTCCTCCAGCAGCGTCAGCCGGTCGTACAGGCCGACGTCGTCGACGGCCCACGCGCCCGCGCCCAGGTCGGTGAGGGTGATGGCCCAGCCCGTCGAGGCCGCCGGGTCGAACCGGGCGTCGGAGGCCGGGTCGCCCTTGAGCCGCAGCTGCGCGAACGGCACGCTGACGCGCCGCCACCCGGCCGCGTCGTCCACGACGGACGTCTCGAAGAGCTGCCCGCCGCTCTTCAGCTCGTACCGCAGCAGCCCGCCGCCGCCCGTGCCCCGGAACCGGAACGTGAACCCGTCCCGCGCCGACCAGTCGGTGGCCGCCGTGTCGTGCGTCAGACCGAACCAGTCGCCGGCGGCGGGCTCCGCGCCGACGGTCGCGAGCAGCACCTGGTCGCCCGCCGGCGCACCGTCGCGGTCGGACGGCGCCGTGCCGAGCACCGGCGTGACCTCCGGCCGGCTGCCCCAGGGCACGAAGCCCGTGGGGACACCGTCGGCGAAGTCGTGCAGCACCTCGACGTCACCCACGTCCGGCAGGTCGCCGTGCGGCGCGAGGGTCACCGTGGTGGCGGTGCGGCCGCCCAGGACGAGGCCGGCGGACGGGTCGTCGAGGGTCAGGGCGACGGTCGTGGCCGGTGCCAGCGGGCCGCCGTCGACGGTCGCGACCGCGACCTGCGCGGTGCGCTCCCCCGCGGCGAACGTGACCCGCTCGTCGACGGCCGTGTAGTGCGTGCCCGGCACCGCCGACCCCCCGGTCGAGCGGACCCGCACCGAGACCTCCGCCGCGGCCGGGGCGCCCAGCAGCACCTCGACCTGCGCCGTCGTGCCCGCGGGCACCGTCTGCGCCGACCGGGCGAACGCGGTCGTCGCCGCCGTGGGCGTGCCGTGCACCTCGAGCGCGAACAGCGAGTAGCCGTACCAGTGGGGGCGGGCGGGGTCCCAGTCGAACGACGTGCGCTCCAGCATGAGCACGCGCACGTACCGGGCCTCCACGGGGTCGACGACGATCTCGTCCGTGCCGCCGTCCCCGGCGTCCTGCGCGTGCACGGTGGTCCACGCGGCGGCGTCGGCCGGGTCCGTCGTGGCGACCTGGACCTCGTACCGGCGGGCGAACGCCGCCTCCCACGCCAGCACCACGCGGTCGACCGTCGCGGTCACCCCGAGGTCCGCCTGCAGCCACGCGGTGAACTCGACGTCCTCGTCCGGGCCGTTGCCGCTGGCCCACCGGGTCGACGGGTCGCCGTCGACGGCGGCGTCCGGCGGGAACGAGCCGTCGACGTCGTCCTGCGACCGGTCGGCCGAGGCGGTGCCCACGCGCGCGAGGTCACCGTCCGCCGCCACGGGTTCGGCGACCACCCGGGCCGCCGCCGGGGAGACCACGGCCGTGAGCAGCGGCACCACGAGCGCGAGCGCGGCGACGGCCGCGACGGTGCGGTGCAGGGCGCCGCCCGGCGTGCGCGGGCGACGCGGTGGTGGCGGTGCGGTGACGACGGCGCGGGCAGGACGGGACGCGGACGGTCGGTGCACCGGGTCACTCCTTCGTGACGTGTGCGGCCGCACCCCCCAGCACGGCCGCGCCCCGGACGACGGCGGGCGACGCTGCCCGTCACGCCGTCCGCGACCCCGTCAGTCGACCACGAGGACCGGGTGAGGCGTCACCCGAGAAGGGTCACGATTCGGTCACGGACGCCCGCGACCTGCGATGTGACCGCTCACACGGGTGTCACGGGCACGATGCACGCCGGCGACGGCACCTCGAGGCGTCCCATCTCGGCGCCGGCGCGGTCGAGCACCACGAGCAGGTGCTCCTCCTGGAGGGCCACGACGGTCCACCCCGCGACGACCTCGTGGTGCCGCGGCGTGCGGCCGGGCAGCGGTGCGACCGCGGGCGTCCCGGGCGTGCCGTCGGGCCCCAGCGGCCAGGTGGTGAGGACGTCGACGCCGCGCACGCCCATCAGCAGCCGGTCGCCGTCGCGCAGCACGTGGGCGGGCGCGCCGCCGTCGAGGCCCGGTGCGGCCGGCAGCACCGCCCGCGGCGTGCCGGTGGCGGAGGCCGCGTCCCACGCGAGCACGTGCAGGGTGGCGTCGAGCTCGCCCGCGACGTGCAGCAGCGCGCCGTCGGCGGAGAAGGCGAGGTGCCGCGGACCGGTGCCCGGCGGCAGCGCGGCGGCGACCCCCGCCTCGGCGAGCGAGCCGTCGTCGGCGCGCGCGTACCGGCGCAGCTCGTCGGTGCCCAGGTCCACGACCAGCACGTGGCGACCGTCCGGCGTGAGCGCGGCGAAGTGGGCGTGCGGCCCGCCCTGCCGGTCGACGACCGGCCCCGACCCCGCGTGCGCGAACCGCTGGACGGCCCCGCCGGCGGCCAGCACCTCGGGGGCGAACCCGCCGTCGGCGGCGAGCGGCAGCACCCCGAGGACGCCGTCGGAGTAGTTGGACACGTACAGCGCCTGCGGCGTGCGCAGCACGTGGCACGGGTACCCGCCGCCCGAGCCGACCGTCGCCCGCGGGGCCAGCCCGCCGTCGGCGGTGACGTCCCACGCCGTGACGGTCCCGGCCGCGCTCTCGTCGACGCCCAGCAGGACGCGCCCGCCCGGGTCGGCCGCGAGGAAGGTCGGGGCGGGGGTCCGCACCACGAGCCGCCCGTCGAGCAGCCGGCCGGTGGCCGGGTCGAGGTGCACGCGCCACACGCCCTCGCCGAGCCCGGCGGGGGTGCCGATGCCGGCGTGCGGGTAGGTGCCGATCCAGAGCAGGACGGGTGCGTGGGTGGTCACGGCACGACCCTACGGACGCACGGCGCCCCGCGGCACGCCCGCCAGCAGCGCGTCCGGGGCGGCCACGGCCTGCCGGAGCACCGCGAGCGCCCCGCCGGACAGCGCGGGGTAGTCGCCCGCGACGGCCGCCACGACCTGCGGCGCCGACCAGGGCGCGAAGATCACGTGCGCGTCCAGCGCGTCCTGCACCGGGCCGCGCACGTGCGGGGCGAGGCGGGCGAACGAGCCGCCGAGCACGACGTGCGCGACGTCGACGACGTTGGCGACCGACGCGACGGCGAGCCCGAGCCAGCGCCCGGCCCCGTGCGCGGCGGCCACGGCCCGGGGGTCGCCCGCGGCGGCGGCGGCCACGACGTCCGCGAACGGCCGGCCGGCGAGACCGGCGGACGACGCGATGGCGTCCTGCCCGGCGAGGGCCTCCAGGGTGCCGTCGCGGCCGGGCGCGCGGCCGTCGACGACGACGTGGCCGATCTCCCCGCTCCACCCGTGCCGCCCGGTGAACAGCTCGCCGTCGAGCACCACGGCGCCGCCGATGCCGACCTCCCCCGAGACGTAGAGGAACGACGCGGGGCCGGTCGCGCGGCGCGCGTGGGCCTCGGCGCGGGCGGCGAGGTTGGCCTCGTTGGCCAGCCGCGGGACGAGGCCGCCGAGGGTGCCCGCGGTGACGAGCACGTCGAGCACGTCGACGTCGCGCCAGCCGAGGTTGGGCGCGAGGCGCAGGGGGCCGGTGACGCGGTCGACGAGGCCGGGCAGCGCGAGGGCGGCGCCGGCGAGGTGCACGCGGTCGGCGGCGAGCCGGTCGAGCAGGGGGGCGGCGAGCGCGCCGAGCCGGTCGAGGGCGTCGACGGGTGCGCTGCCGCGCAGGTCGACGTGCTCGACGTGCTCGCCGAGGACGCCGCCGGCGAGGTCGACGGCGCGCACGCCGAGGTAGTCGACGTTGACCTCGAGGCCGACGCCGGCGACGCGTCCCGCGACGGGAGCGAGGGGCACGGCGGGCCGCCCGGCGCGGGCGAGGACGACGGGGTCGAGCTCGCGCACGAGGCCCGCGTCGACGAGCAGGTCGGTCAGGCCGGTGACGGCGCCGCGCGACAGGCCGGTGGCGGCGGCGATCTGCGCGCGGGACGGCGGGGCGACGGCGTCGACGACGTGGCCGAGGACGACCGCGAGGTTGTGGGCGCGCAGGTGCTCCTGGCGGCTCGCGCGCACCGGCCGGGGCAGCGGGCGCGGTGCGGGGGCGATGTCGGGCACGGGGTTGACCCTACCGACCTGACGGCATAAATTCATGGCACGAACAAATCCGCCGGGCATCGCCGCCCGGACGCCGCTCGACGTGGAGACGTGCTCATGACCCGCAAGCCCACCCCTGCCGACCGCTTCTCCTTCGGACTGTGGACCGTCGGCTGGAACGCCGCCGACCCCTTCGGCACCGCCACGCGCGCCTGGCTCGACCCCGTGGAGTCCGTGCACCGCCTCGCCGAGCTCGGCGCCGCGCACGTGACGTTCCACGACGACGACGTCGTGCCGTTCGGCTCGTCCGACGCCGAGCGCGAGAAGGTCCTCGACGGGTTCCGTGCCGCGCTCGCCGAGACCGGCATCACCGTCGAGATGGTCACGACGAACACGTTCACGCACCCCGTGTTCAAGGACGGCGCGTTCACGTCCAACGACCGCCGCGTGCGCCGCTACGCGCTGCGCAAGATCCTGCGCAACGTCGACCTCGCCGCCTCGCTCGGCGCCGACACGTTCGTCATGTGGGGTGGGCGCGAGGGCGCCGAGTACGACTCCGCCAAGGACCTGTACGCCGCCCACCAGGCCTACGCCGACGGCATCGACACCGTCGCGTCGTACATCAAGGAGAAGGGCTACGGCCTGCGCATCGCGCTCGAGCCCAAGCCCAACGAGCCCCGCGGCGACATCCTGCTCCCGACGATCGGCCACGCGCTCGGCCTCATCGCGAAGCTCGAGCACGGCGACATCGTCGGCCTCAACCCCGAGACCGGCCACGAGCAGATGGCCGGCCTGAACTACACCACCGGCCTCGCGCAGGCGCTGTGGGCGGACAAGCTCTTCCACATCGACCTCAACGGCCAGCGCGGCATCAAGTACGACCAGGACCTCGTGTTCGGCCACGGCGACCTGTTCTCCGCGTTCGCGACCGTCGACCTGCTCGTCAACGGGTTCCCCGGCGGCGGCCCCCGGTACGACGGCCCGATCCACTTCGACTACAAGCCGTCGCGCACCGAGGACGCCGAGGGCGTGTGGGTCTCGGCGGCGGCCAACATGTCGACGTTCCTGCTGCTCAAGGAGCGGGCGCAGGCGTTCCGCGCCGACCCCGAGGTGCAGGAGGCCCTCGAGGCCGCCGGCGTCCTCGAGCTCTCGCAGCCGACGCTCGACGAGGGCGAGACCCTCGCCGACCTGCTCGCCGACCGGTCCGCGTTCGAGGACTTCGACGTCGACGCCGTCGCCGCCCGCGGCTTCGGGTTCGTGCGCCTCAACCAGCTCGCGCTCGAGCACGCCCTCGGCGCGCGCGGCTGACACCCCGCCGACGCCCGGGCGCCGCGTGCGCCCGGGCGTCCGCACGTCGCCGCACCCTCCGGCGACGACCCCGACGAGAAGGAGCACGGACGATGACGCTCGTGGCGGGCGTGGACTCCTCCACGCAGTCCTGCAAGGTGGTCGTGCGCGACGCGCAGACCGGTGCCCTCGTGCGGTTCGGCCGCGCCGGGCACCCCGACGGCACGGAGGTCCACCCGGACCGCTGGTGGGAGGCCCTGCAGCAGGCGATCACCGCCGCGGGCGGGCTCGACGACGTCGAGGCCGTGTCGGTCGGCGGGCAGCAGCACGGCATGGTCGCGCTCGACGCCGACGGCCGGGTCGTGCGCGACGCGCTGCTCTGGAACGACACCCGGTCCGCCCCCGCCGCCGCCGACCTCGTGCGCGAGCTCGGCGGCGGCGACGTCGAGGCGGGCGCCCAGGCGTGGGCCGACGCGATCGGGTCCGTGCCCGTCGCGTCCCTGACCGTCACCAAGCTGCGGTGGCTGCGCGACGCCGAGCCCGAGAACGCCGCCCGCGTGGCCGCCGTCGCGCTCCCCCACGACTGGCTCACGTGGCGCCTGGCCGGCGGCGGCGACACCCTCGGGATCGACGCCCTCGTCACCGACCGGTCCGACGCGTCCGGCACCGGGTACTGGTCCCCCGCCACGGGCGGCTACCGGACCGACCTGCTCGAGCGCGCGCTGGGCTCCGTGCCCGTGCTGCCCCGCGTGCTCGGCCCCCGCGAGGCCGGCCCGCAGGCCCTGCTCGGCGCCCGCCCCGTGCTCGGCCCCGGCGCCGGCGACAACGCCGCCGCCGCGCTCGCGCTCGGCCTGGGCCCCGGCGACGTCGCCGTGTCGATCGGGACGTCCGGCGTCGTCTCCGCCGTGTCCGCCGCCCCCACCGCCGACGGCAGCGGCCTGGTCACCGGGTTCGCCGACGCGACCGGGGCGTTCCTGCCGCTGGCGTGCACGCTCAACGCCTCGCGGGTGCTCGACGCCGCGGGCCGCATGCTCGGCGTCGACCACGCCGGCCTGTCCGAGCTCGCGCTGTCCGCGCCCGCCGGCGCAGACGGACTCGTCCTCGTGCCGTACCTGGAGGGCGAGCGCACCCCCAACCGGCCCGACGCGACCGGGTCCCTGCACGGCATGACCCTGGGCACCACGACCCCCGCACACCTGGCCCGCGCCGCCGTCGAGGGCATGCTCTGCTCGCTGGCCGACGGCATCGACGCCCTGCGGGCCGTGGGCGTGCCCGTGCAGCGCCTGTTCCTCATCGGCGGCGGCGCGCAGTCCGCCGCGGTGCGGGCGCTGGCCCCCACGGTGCTCGGGCTCGACGTGCACGTGCCGACCCCCGGCGAGTACGTCGCCGACGGGGCCGCCCGCCAGGCCGCCTGGGTCCTCTCGGGCCAGGACGCCGCCCCGTCGTGGTCGGCCGCCGCCGACGCGCAGGTCGCCAGCGCACCGGCCGTGCCCGAGGTCCGGGCCCGCTACGCCGCCGCGCGCGACCTCACCCTGACGCGGGCCTGAGCCGCGCCGACCCGCGGCAGCACCCGGGCAGACGCCGAGGGGCCCGGCACCGTGACGGTGCCGGGCCCCTCGCGTCGTTCCCCCCGCGTGCGGCCCGACGCGTGCGACGCGTCAGTGCCGACGGCGCACGTCAGTGCGCGTCGTCGTACGCCTTCTTCACCTCGGCCGAGATGCGGCCGCGCTCCGAGACGTGGAAGCCGTTGGACTTGGCCCACTCGCGGATCTCCTGCGCGTCGCTCGAGCGCGGTGCACGCGCCCGGGCCGGCGCCGTGGAACGGCCCGACGCGCGGCCCGACACCTTGCGCGCGTGACCGACCCACGTGGCCAGCCCGTCGCGCAGCTTCGCGGCGTTCTCCGTCGTCAGGTCGATCTCGTAGGTGACGCCGTCGAGCCCGAACGTGACGGTCTCGTCGGCGCTTCCGCCGTCGACGTCGTCGACCAGCAGGACCTGGACCTTCTGAGCCATTGTGTACTCCGGTGCATTCGTGAGGGGGATATCCGGGACGGCGTCAGGATGTCACCCGATGAATACATCGTCAAACCATGCGCCGCGGGTGCGGCACATTTCACAGGTCGCCGGACTCCCGTGCCTGCGCATCCATGCGCGCGATCTCCTCGCGCTCACGACGATCAGCATTCACGAGCGCACGCATCGCATACCAGAAGATCAGGCCGACGCCGATCGACGGCAGCACCGCCGCCGCCACCGCACCCCATCCGTCCATCATCGGCTCCTCACGCCTGCGGCTTCACGAGCGGGAAAAGGATCGTGTCGCGGATGCCCTGGCCCGTCATCGCGATGATCAGCCGGTCCACGCCCATCCCCATGCCGCCCGACGGGGGCATCGCGTGCTCCATCGCGGCGAGGAAGTCCTCGTCGATGCGCATGGCCTCGTCGTCGCCGCCCGCGGCCAGCAGCGCCTGCGCCTCGAAGCGCTGCCGCTGCACGACCGGGTCGACCAGCTCGGAGTACGCCGTCGCCAGCTCCAGGCCGCGCACGTACAGGTCCCACTTCTCGACCAGCCCGTCGTGCGTGCGGTGGTCACGCGTCAGCGGCGACGTCTCCACGGGGAAGTCCCGCACGAACGTCGGCGCCCACAGCGTCGAGCCCACGTGGTGCTCCCACAGCTCCTCGACGAGCTTGCCGTGGTTGCGCCGCGCCGGGGCCAGGTCGATCTCCGCCTTCTCCAGCAGCGCGACGAGCACGGCGTCCGGGGTGTCGTGCGTGATCTCCTCGCCCAGCGCCTGCGACAACGACCCGTACATCGTCAGCTGCGCCCACTCCCCGCCCAGCTCGTACTCCGAGCCGTCCGCGAGCGTCACCGTCGTGGTGCCGAACGCGTCGAGCGCGGCCGTCTGCACGAGGTCCTGCGTGAGCACCGCCATCGTGTCGTAGTCGCCGTAGGCCTCGTACGCCTCCAGCATCGCGAACTCCGGGGAATGCGTCGCGTCGACGCCCTCGTTGCGGAAGTTCCGGTTGATCTCGAAGACCTTCTCGACACCGCCGACCGCAGCCCTCTTGAGGAACAGCTCGGGCGCGATCCGCAGGAACAGGTCGATGTCGAACGCGTTCATGTGCGTCTCGAACTGCCGGGCCGCAGCGCCTTCCGCCCGCGTCGTCAGCATCGGGGTCTCGACCTCGAGGTACCCGCGACGGTGGAAGTTCTCGCGCAGGGAACGCACCACGGCCGCGCGCGTGCGCACCATGTCCCGCGCGCCGGGCCGCACCACCAGGTCGACGTAGCGCTGGCGGACCCGGGCCTCCTCGGACATCTCGGTGCCCTCGTAGAGGTTCGGCAGCGGACGGATCGCCTTCGCGGCCATGCGCCACTCGTCGGCCATGACGCTCAGCTCGCCGGTGCGCGAGCAGATCACCCGCCCGTGCACGAACACGTGGTCGCCGAGGTCGACGTCCGCCTTGAACGACGCGAGCGCGTCCGCGCCCACCTCCTTCTGGCTGAGCATCGCCTGCAGCCGGTTGCCCGCCCCGTCCTGCAGCATCGCGAAGACCAGCCGGCCCGTGATCCGCAGGAACACCACGCGCCCCGCGACTCCGACCACGTCGTCCGTCTCCGCACCGGGCTCGAGGTCCGTGTGCGCCGCGCGCACCTCCTCGACCGTGTGCGTGCGCGGCACGCCCACCGGGTACGGCGCCACCCCCGCGGCCAGCAGCCGCTCGCGCTTCTCGCGCCGGACCCGGATCTGCTCGGGGACGTCGTCGACGACGGCGGCGGGCTCGACGGGCTCGGCGGAGGGCGTGGAGGTCACCGCGCAATCCTACGGTCGGCCCCGGGGCGCACCGGCACGGTCGCGCACCCGTGACCGGCTCAGGACGCGCGCAGGTCCAGCGCCACGTCGAGGATCGGCGAGGAGTGCGTCAGCGCCCCCACGGACAGGAAGTCCACCCCCGTGCCCGCGACCTCCGCGGCCCGGTCCAGCGTGAGGGTGCCCGTCGCCTCGAGGTCCACGTGCCCCGTCTCCTGCTCGCGGGCGCGCACCCGCGCGACCGTCGCCGCCAGCACCGGCGTGGGCATGTTGTCGAGCAGCAGGAAGTCCGCGCCCGCGTCGAGGGCCTCGTCCGCCTGCTCCGGGGTGTCGACCTCGACCTGCACCGCGACGTCGGGGAACCGGGCCCGCACCGCGGCGATCGCCCCGGCGACCGAGCCCGCCGCCACGACGTGGTTGTCCTTGACCATCGCGACGTCGTGCAGGCCCATGCGCTTGTTGGTGCCGCCGCCGCACCGCACCGCGTACTTCTCCAGCGCCCGCAGGCCCGGCGTCGTCTTGCGGGTGTCGAGCACCTGCGCGCCCGTGCCCGCGAGCGCGTCCGTCCACCGGCGCGCGTGGGTCGCCACGCCCGAGGCGCGCGAGACGAGGTTGAGCAGCGTGCGCTCGGCGACGAGGAGCACCTGGACGGGGCCGGTGGCGGTCGCGACGACGTCGCCCGGCGCGACCGCCGAGCCGTCGGGCCGCAGCACCTCGACGGTCGCGGCGGGCAGGCCCAGGCGGCGGGCGACCTCGTCGAGCACCACCGGCAGCACCACGAGGCCGGCGACGACGCCCGGGGCGCGGGCCACGACGTCGGCCGCGCCGGTCGCGGACGCCGGGACCGTCGCCTGCGTCGTCACGTCGCGGCCCAGCGGGCCGAGGTCCTCGTCGAGCGCCGCGGCGACCACGCGGGCCACGTCGGCGGCGTCAGGGCCCGGGTCGCCGGGCAGCACCCCGCTCCGGGGGTCGGCGGGCACGGGCGGGGCGGGGGTCGTGGCGGGCACGCGCCCAACCTACCGACCGCGCACCGGTGCACCCGCCGGCCGGGGCGGGAGGGTCAGCGCAGACCCGTGACCGGGCTGCGGGTCACCGCCAGCGCGCCGTCGGGGTCGAGCACCGCCTCCAGGCGGACGCGCCACGCGTCGTCGGTCGCCGGGAAGTCCGTGCGGGCGTGGCCGCCGCGGGACTCCTCGCGCGCCAGGGCGGCGTCCGTGAGCACCGACGCGACCTGGTGCACGTTCGTCGTCTCCCACTCCGCGACCTGCGGGGCGGCGAGCGTGCGCCCGTCGTCGTGCCGCCGGTGCGCGTCGGTCGGGACGGCGGCCAGGCGTGCGGCCGCGGCCGTGAGGCCCTCGGCCGAGCGCAGCACGCCCGGGCCGTCGGTGGCGACCCGCTGGATGCGGGCGCGCGCGGCGGCCGCGACGAGGGTCGCCGGGCCCGGCCGCTCGACGGGGTCGCCGGGCACGAGGAACCCGCCGTCGAGGCGGGCCACCACGTCGCGCGCGGCCCGGTGCGCGAACACCAGGCCCTCCAGCAGCGAGTTCGACGCGAGCCGGTTGGCGCCGTGCACGCCCGTGCACGCGACCTCCCCGACCGCGTACAGCCCGGGCACGGACGTGCGCCCGTCGAGGTCGGTGACGACCCCGCCGGAGTGGTAGTGCTGGGCGGGCGCCACCGGCACGAGGTCCGTCGTGAGGTCGATGCCGTGCTCGCGCAGCCGCTCGTGGATCGTCGGGAAGCGGCGGCGCAGGAAGTCCGCACCCAGGTGACGGGCGTCCAGCCACACGTGGTCCGCGCCCGTGGACGTCATCTGCCGCACGATCGCGTGCGCCACGACGTCCCGGGGGGCGAGCTCGGCCAGCGGGTGCACGTCCGGCATGAACCGCACGCCGTCGGTGTCGAGCAGCAGCGCGCCCTCGCCGCGGACCGCCTCCGAGACCAGCGTGAGCTGGCCCTTCACGCCGCTGCCGAGCCAGAGCACCGTCGGGTGGAACTGCACGAACTCCATGTCGCCGAGGCGGGCGCCGGCCCGCAGGGCCGCGGCGATGCCGTCGCCCGTGGCCTGCGCGGGGTTCGTCGACGAGCGGTACACCTGGCCGATGCCGCCCGTGGCCAGCACGACCACCGGGGCCAGGACGGCGCCGACGCCGTCGCGCTGCCCCTCGCCGATGACGTGCAGCGTGACGCCGCGCACCGGCCCGGGCCGCCCGTCCGCGTCGGGGGCGCCCGTGAGCACGTCCAGCACGAGGGCGTGCTCGACGACCTCGATGCCCGGGTCGTCGCGGACCGCCTCGATCTGCGCGACCAGGGCGCGGGAGATCTCCGCGCCGGTCGCGTCGCCGCCCGCGTGGGCGATCCGGTCGGCCAGGTGCCCGCCCTCACGGGTCAGGGCGATGCCGCCGTCGGGGCCCGTGTCGAACACCGCACCGCGGCCCACGAGCTCGCGCACGCGCGCCGGGCCCTCCGTCACGAGCGTCTCCACCGCGCGGGGGTCGCACAGGCCGCCGCCCGCGACGAGCGTGTCGTGCAGGTGCGCCGCCGGGGAGTCCGACGGGTCGAGGGCCGCCGCGACACCGCCCTGCGCCCACACCGTCGACCCGCTGACCAGCACGCCCTTGGTCACCAGCAGCACGCGCCGCACCCGGGTGCGCAGCTCGAGCGCCGCCGTCAGGCCCGCGATCCCCGAGCCCACGACGACCGCGTCGGCGTGCGTCGTCCAGCCCGGGGCGGGCGCCGCGAGCCGGGTGGCGAGCCGCGTCACCGCCGGGCGACCGCGTCGCGGCCGTCGGCGAGCGACAGGCCGCTGGGCTCCAGCCCCGTCGCCGCGGACCAGTCCGCGGGCACGCCGCCCGGGTCCTCGCCCGTCGCGACCGCCCGGTTGTCCGCGTCGACGAGCACCACGTGCGGTGAGTACGTGCGGGCCTCGGCGTCCGACATCGTGCCGTAGGCGATGACGATGACGACGTCGCCCGGGTGCACGAGGTGCGCCGCGGCGCCGTTGACGCAGACCTGGCCCGACCCGGGCTCGCCCGCGATCGCGTACGTCGTCAGCCGGGCGCCGTTCGTCACGTCGACGACGTCGACCTGCTGCCCGGGCAGCACGTCCGCGGCCGCGAGCAGGTCCGCGTCGATCGTGATCGACCCGACGTAGTGCAGGTCCGCCGCCGTGACCGTCGCGCGGTGGATCTTGCCCGTCATCATCGTGCGGTGCAGCGTGGTCATGCGTCAGCCCCGTCCCCGTGGCCGGTGCGCGCCGCGGCGGCGACCGCCCCGCGCAGCACCACCGTCGCGTTGTCGATGAGGCGGGTCGCGCCGACCCGCACCGCGAGCAGCAGCAGCGCCCGCTCCGTGCCCGGCCCCGCGTCCGCGAAGGTCGCGGGGTCGACGAGCGCCACGTAGTCCACCGCGTCGTCCGGCGTCAGGCGCGCGTCGAGGACCGACCGCGCGGCCGCCAGGACGCCCGCCGGCCCGGCGCCGTCGTCCGCCGCCGCCGCGCCCGCGTCGAGGGCCGCCGCCAGCGCCCGGGCCCGCGCCCGCTCGTCCGCCGCGAGGTACGCGTTGCGGCTCGAGCGCGCCAGCCCGTCGTCCTCCCGCACCGTCGGGTGCGCGACCACGTCGACCCGCACGTCGAGGTCGTGCACCATGCGGCGCACCGCCGCGAGCTGCTGGGCGTCCTTGGCCCCGAACACCGCCACGTCGGGTTGCGTCAGGTGCAGCAGCTTGAGGACGACCGTCAGCACGCCGTCGAGGTGGCCCGGCCGGGACGCGCCCTCGAGCACGTCGCCCAGCGCACCCGCACCCACCCGCACCGTCGGGTCGCCGTCGGGGTAGACCACGTCGACCGTCGGGGCGAAGACCACGTCGGACGGACCCAGCAGGCCCGGCCCGGCGAGCAGGCGCAGGTCGCCGTCGAGGTCGCGCGGGTACCGGGCCAGGTCCTCCGCCGGCCCGAACTGCAGCGGGTTGACGAAGATCGTCACCACGACGACCTCCGCGAGGCGCTTCGCCTCCGCCACGAGCGCGAGGTGCCCGTCGTGCAGCGCCCCCATCGTCATGACGACGGCACGCCGGTACCGGCGCCCGCCGTCCGGCGCGCCCTCGGCGCGCGGCATCGTCGTCGCGTCCTGCGCGGCCAGCGCCGCGGCGAGCTCGCCGCGGTCGCGCACCAGCGCGGGCGTCGTGGTGGTCATGCGTCCTCCTGCGGCGCGCCGGGCGTCGACCCGTCGTCGTCGGTGGACGGCCCGGTGGCCGCCCCGTCCGTCCCCAACACCGGCGGGGCGCCGGTGATGCCCGCCAGGGCGTCCAGCACGTGCTGGGCGTCCTCGGCCGTGACGACGCCCGCGGCCAGCGCACGGGCCGCGGCCGCCCGGGCCAGGGCACCGTACCCCGTCGGCACGTCGACGGCCCCGGTGCGGGCACCCAGTGCGGCCAGGGTCACAGCGTGCTCGTGCACCGTGCCGGCGTCGCCGCGGCGCACGGGGCCCGTGAGCGCGCCGATGGCCCCCACGCCGTCGGGACCCGCCGCGTCCTCGGCCCGCAGCGCGCCGTCGAGGGCGGCGTCCAGCAGCGGGCGCAGCACCCGCCCGGGCTCGGCCACCCCGGCCTCGCGCAGCACCTGGGCGGCCTGCGCGACGAGCACCACCAGGTGGTTCGCGCCGTGCGCGAGACCCGCGTGGTACAGCCCCCGCGCCTGCTCGGCGACGACCACGGGCTCGCCCCCGACCTCCACGACGAGCGCCTGCCCGATCGGCAGCACCGGCCCCGGGGCCGTCACGGCGAACGCGCAGCCCACCAGGCGCGAGAGGTCCAGCGAGGTGCCCGTGAACGTCATCGCCGGGTGCAGCGCCAACGGGATGACCCCCGCCACGCGCGCCGGGGCCAGCACGTCCACGCCGTAGCGGCCCGACGTGTGCACGACGATCTGCCCCGCCTGCCACGCACCCGTCTCCGCGAGCCCGCGGACCAGGCCCGCGAGCGCGTCGTCGGGCACGGCCAGCAGCACCAGCTCGGCACGGCGCACGACCTCGGGGACGTCGACGACCGGCACGCCCGGCAGGAGCGCCGCGGCCCGCTCGCGGGACGCCTCGGACACCGCGCTGACCGCGACCACGGGGTGGCCCGCGGCCTGCAGCGCGCTGCCCAGGACCGCGCCGACCCGACCGGTGCCGACCACGCCGACGCCGAGCCGGCCGGGCCGCGCCGGCGGCTCGGCCGTCACCGCGGGCCCTCGGGGACGTCGGCCCCCTCGGCGGCACGCAGCCCGTCGACCGCACCCGACGCGGCGCCCGGCGCACCCGCGGCCTGCGCCGTGGGCACGTCGAGGGGCGGCTCGGCGCCCGCGACCCCCGGGAGGTCCGCGGTCGCGGCCCGCATCCACAGCTCCGGGCCGGCGACGCGGCGGGCCTGCCGCGCCCGGGCGGACTGCTCGTCCAGGAGCGCCCGCACGGCCGCCGCGTCCAGGTGCTGCACGGTCGGCACGATGGGCCCCGGCGTCGAGTGCGCCTCGAACGTGGCCAGGCCGAGGCGGCGCTGCACCGGGCCCTGCCCCACGCCGAGGCTCTGCGTGCGCTCGTGCGGCACGACCACGACCGTGCGCCAGAACCGGCCCGAGCGCATGACCAGCGCGGTCCGGGTGACGAGCACGCCGTGGCTGCGCCAGCTCACCGGGTCGACCCAGCGGGCCCGCCGGGGCGCGGGGGTGAAGCCGCCGTCGTCGCCGGTGCCGCCCAGGGCCGCGTCGAGCGCCGCGAGGGGGTCGTCCACGCCGAGGTCCGGCAGCACCAGCCACAGGGCGGTGGCCGCCTCCGCGCGGGTCGCGACCGGGTGCAGCACCGTGCCCTGGTCGGCCGAGGTGCCGTCGCCCGTGCCGTAGCCGGCCACGTTCATCTCGACGGTCCACCAGTCGGACCGGCGCCACAGGGGGCCCTGCGACAGGCGCACGGCCTGCACCCGGCCCGGGGGCACGGTCTGCGTGCGGGTCTCGGTCAGCCCGTGGCGCAGCCGGATCCCGTCGGGCGACGTCGCGGCCCGGAAGGTCGCGGCCGTGTTGACGCGGCCCCACACGTACCCGCCGACGCCGAGCACGGCGGGCACGGCGAAGAACACGCCGCCCACGTCGCGGGTGACGGCCACGACGACCCCGCCGGCGACGAGCCCCACGACCAGGAACCACGGCGGCACCGAACGGACGAGCGAGCCGACGAGCCGGCCCGTGGGCAGGTCGTACACCTGACGCTCGGGGGCCTCGGCGAAGACCGGGAGCGTCGGCACCGGCGACGTCGCGGAGGTCGCCGGCACGGCGGCCGCAGGGTGCGCCGCGCCCTCGACGACCGCGCCGCCGTCCGGCCCGGCAGCGCCCGCCCCGTCGGCCGACCCCCCGCCCGGTGCGTCCGCGCGGGGCGCGGCGGGCCCGACCGCCGGGGCGACGGGCTCCTGCCGGACGCCCGCGGCCAGCGCGAGGATCTGCGCGCGCAGCTCGGTCGCCTCCTGCTCGCGCAGGAACGCCAGCTCGACGGCGGACCCGCTGCCGCCGGCGACCTCCAGGGTCAGCTGCGAGAGCCCGAACAGGCGCGCGAGCAGCGGCTGGACGACGTCGACGGCCTGCAGCCGGTCGAGCCGGGCCTGGCGCTGCTGCCGGAACAGGATCCCGTGCCGCAGGTGGACCGCCTCGGCCGTGACCGCGAACCGGGTGGCCCGCCACGCCAGCAGCGAGTACAGGAACCCGACGGCGCCGACGAGCACCAGCGCACCCAGCAGCACCAGCCACGCCGTGCCCTCGTCGAGCAGCTCCGCCGCCCGGCGCAGGTCGTCCGCCGCCTGGTAGCCGACGATCGCGACGACCGCGACGAGCACCTTCCAGCCGCGCAGCGCCGGCGTGACCGGGTGCATGCGGCGCCACGCGTCGGCGGGGACGTCGCCGGCGCGCGGGGTCGGCTCGGGCGGCACGCCCGCGTCCGGCCGGGGCGCGGGGGCCGGGCCGTCGACCGACGCGCTCACAGCCCCGCCAGCCGGGCCTCGCCGCGCGAGGCCAGCCGGTCGCGCAGGCGCGCGGCCTCCTCCGGCGGCAGGCCCTCGATCGACGCGTTCGTCGTCGGTGCGGCCGTGTGCAGCTGCACCGAGGCGATGCGGAACCGGCGCGCGAGCGGCCCGGCGGACACGTCGACGTACTGCATGCGGCCGTACGGCACGACGACGAGCTGGCGGAACATGATGCCGCGGCGGATCAGCAGGTCGTCGTCACGCTCGGCGTACGCGAGCGCCCGCACCTGACGCGGCACGAGCAGCGCCGCCCACAGCAGCAGCGCCGCGACCACCGCCGGCAGGGCCCACAGCCACGCCGCGCCGACGAGCGCGGCGACGCCGCCCGTGATCGCGAGCAGCAGCACCCCCCACAGGGCGAGGAGCAGGAGCCGCACGCGCGCGAGCCGGGTCGACACCGGCGTCCACACGACGTCGGCGGGGTCGAACGGGCCGGTGGCCGGCAGGTCGGACGTCATGACGCCCATCCTTGCACCGGCGCACCTCCCCCCGGTCAGGACGCCGCGGGGTCCGTGCCGCGCAGGTCCTGCTCGGCCTCCGGCGGCGGGATGCGGCAGAAGTGCTCGACGACGAGCCCGACGACGACCATGACCACCGCGCCGAGGGCCGCGACGCCCGCGGCCGCGGCCCGCTCCCCGTTGCCGGGGACGTCCGCGTCGACGAGCAGCGACAGCGCCTGGCCGCCGTACCAGCCCGCGAGCAGCGCCCCCGTGTAGCACGACGCCTTCGCCAGCACCGCGGTGCGCGCGGCCCGCATCGGGTCCAGCGTCGGGCGCCGCCCCTGCTGGTACTGCCGCACCGCCCAGCCCATCGCCAGCACGACCGCCGCGATCAGCACCTCGACGGCCACGACGAGCCACGGCACCTCCGGCGGCGTGCCGCCGCGCGTGACCAGCACCCGCAGGAGCGACCACGTCACCGCCGTCGCGCCGACGGCGGTGAGCAGGAGCGTCTGCCAGCGGGTCGCGGTCATGGCTGCTGCGCGTCCGGCCCGTGCTCGTCGTCCGGCTCCGGGCTGGCCGCGGGCACGGGGGCCGTGAGCCAGTCCAGGGCCATCCAGCGCACGCCCTCACGGTCGGGCGCGGTGGCGGCCAGCTGCGCGACCGGCCCGCCCCCGAGCCCGGGCAGCACGGCCTCCGGGTCGACCTGCGCCCACGGTGCGAGCACGAACGCCCGCTCGTGCGCCCGCGGGTGCGGCAGCTCCAGGTCGTCCGTCACGGCCGTCGTCGAGCCGTACACGACGATGTCGACGTCGAGCGTGCGCGGGCCCCACCGCTCGGCGCGCTCGCGCCCGTGGCGCTGCTCGACCGCGTGCACGGCCCGCAGCAGGTCCCGGGGGCCCAGCGACGTGCGGGCCAGCAGCACCGCGTTGAGGTAGTCGGGCTGCTCGGGGCCCACCGCCGCGGTCCGGGCGAGGGGCGAGACCGCGACGATCTCGACGCCCGGCACCGCGGCCAGGTCGGCGACCGCGTGCCGCAGGGTCTCCTGCGCGGGGCCGACGTTGGCGCCGAGCGCCAGGACCACGTCGACGGGCGCGGGGGGCGCCTGGTCGAGCTCGTCGACGACCAGCTCGCCGGTCACGGGCGACGTCGGCGGCTCGTCCTCCCACCGCACCGGCGGCATGAGCGCGGTGCGCGCGGCGGGCGGCTCGTCGTCGGGGACGGACGGCGCCGGACGGGGCTCGAGACCGCCGCCGTGCGACCCGGCGTGCGTGCCCGCGTAGACGCCCGGGTGCCCGCCCGGCGGGGTCGACGGCACGGGCATCGCCGCGGCGGCCGGGCCGGGGGGCGGCAGCGGCCCGGTCGGGGACGGCGGCGCGGGCAGGGTGCCCGCCGGTGCCGGCAGCGGCGGCAGGTGCCCGGACGGCAGCACCGACTCCCGCACCGGGTGGCCGTCGTGGTCGTGCGCCTCGGCGCGGGCGCCGTCGCCGCGTGCCGGCGCGGTCAGCGGCATCGGTGCCGTCGGGGGGTGCGTGCGGGCCGGGTCGGCGGGCGCCGCGCGCCGACCCGACGCCGGCGGCCCCTGGTACGGCTCCGCGGCCGGCAGCTTGGACCGGTCGCGGCGGATCGAGACCACGACGTCGCCGAACGGCACGGTGATGGGCGCCTGCGGCTTGTGCACCGCCACGTCCACGGCCTGGACGAGGGGGTGGGCGAGCACGGTCGCGGCGATCCGCTCGGCCACCGTCTCGACGAGGTCGACCGGGTCGCCGGACAGCACCGCGGCCACCTGCTCGGCCACGACCCCGTAGTGCACGGTGTGCACCAGGTCGTCGCCGGCCGCGGCCCGCCGCGTGTCGACGTGCAGCACGACGTCCGCGAGGAACGTCTGCCCGTCGCGTCTCTCGTGGTCCAGGACCCCGTGGTACCCGTACGCGCTGATGCCCTGGAGCCGGATCTGGTCGAGCCGCCGGCCCGAGCCGTCGCTGACGTCGTCGTCGTGCACGTTCACCGCGCCTCCTCTCCCCCGTGCGGGCGTGCGCCCGCACCCGTCGTCGCCCGTGGACCGGGCCCGTCCTGCGCGGCACCCCAGGCCGCGGCCACCCGCACGGCGTCCGCCGACGCCGCGACCTCGTGCACCCGCACCGCCCAGGCGCCCGCGTGCGCCGCCAGCGCCGTGACCGCGGCCGTGGCCCGGTCACGCTGCAGCGGCGGCACCGGACGGCCGTCGGCCCCGGCGAGCAGGTGCCCGAGGAACCGCTTGCGGCTCGCGCCCACCAGCACGGGGAACCCGTCGGCCACGAGCGCCGGCAGGTGCGCGAGCAGCGGCCAGTTGCTCGCGCCCGACTTGGCGAAGCCCAGCCCCGGGTCGAGCACGACCTGGTCGTCGCGCACGCCCGCGGCGCGCATCTGCGCCACCCGCTCCGCGAGCTCGCGCCGGACGTCCGCGACGACGTCGTCGTACACGTCGTGCTCGTCCATCACGTCCGCGTGCCCGCGCCAGTGCATCGCCACGTACGCGACGCCGGTGCGCGCCACGACGGCGTGCATGCCCGGGTCGGCCAGGCCGCCCGAGACGTCGTTGACGAGGACCGCGCCCCGCTCGACGGCCGCCTGGGCGACCGCGGCCCGCGTGGTGTCGACGCTCACGACCGCACCCGCCGCCACGAGGCGCTCGACGACCGGCAGCACCCGGGCGAGCTCGTCCTCGACCGGCACGCGCGCCGACCCGGGGCGGGTGGACTCGCCGCCGACGTCGAGCAGGTCCGCACCCTGCGCGAGCAGCTCCAGGCCGTGCGCGACCGCGGCACCGGGCTCGTACCACCGCCCGCCGTCGGAGAACGAGTCGGGCGTGACGTTGACGACGCCCATGACCAGCGTGCGACCCGCGTCGCGCAGCCCGGCGGGGATCCCGGGCAGGCGGGCGCCGGCCGGTGCCGTGCTGCGTGCGCTGCGGTCCACGTCGCGAGCCTAGGGGGTCGGCCGGGGGACGAGGGACGCGGTCAGCGGCCGAGCACGAGGCTCATGGCCTCGGCCCGGGTGGCGGCGTCGCGCATCTGCCCGCGCACCGCCGACGTCGTGGTGCGCGAGCCGGGCTTGCGCACCCCCCGCATCGACATGCACAGGTGCTCGCACTCGACGACCACGATCACGCCGCGCGGCTCGAGCACCTCGACCATGGCGTCCGCGATCTGCGTCGTCAGGCGCTCCTGCACCTGCGGCCGGCGGGCGTAGACGTCGACCAGGCGGGCGATCTTCGACAGGCCCGTCACCCGCCCGTCGGCACCGGGGATGTACCCGACGTGCGCGACCCCGTGGAACGGCACGAGGTGGTGCTCGCAGGTGGAGTACACCTCGATGTCGCGCACGAGCACCATCTCGCCGTGCCCGACGTCGAACGTCGCGGTGAGCGCGTCGCGGGGATCCATCGTCAGGCCGGCGAACACCTCGCGGTAGGCGCGCGCGACGCGGGCCGGCGTCTCGCGCAGGCCCTCGCGGTCGGGGTCCTCGCCGACGGCCGAGAGCAGCTCGCGCACGGCACGCTGCACGCGGGCCTCGTCGTACGGACGCACCGACCGGCCCGACCGCGTGGTCGGCACGGTCGCCGCGGTGGCCGGCGCCGCGGGCGCGGTCGCCGCGGGCTTGGACGCCGTGCTGCCGGACGGCACGGGACCGGACGGCGTGGGGCCGGACGGCGCCTGGCCGGACGGCGCGACCGGGGTGGGCGTGGACGGCGCGGCGGGGGCCGACGTCGCCGGGGCGACCGGCGGGGGCGGCAGGAGGCCCGGGGCCTCGGCGGCCGGGCGTCCCTCGGGGGTGGTCGGTGAGGTCATGTCATCCCTGCCCGTCGGTGTCGGGGGTCTGGCCCGGCGGCACCTCCACGACGACGGTGGCCGGGCTCTCGGGCCGCGCGGCGGCGGCCTCGTCCTGCGGCACGACGGGCGCGCCGTCGAGCGCGGCGAGCTCGGCGGGCGTCATCACCGGGCCGCGCTCGGAGACCGCGCGCTCGTCGCCGGAGATCCACACGTCGCGCGGCTCGCGCTTGACCACCGAGGCGAACACCTCGGTGAGCTGCTCCTGGTTGAGCGTCTCCTTCTCGAGCAGCTCCAGGACCAGGGCGTCGAGCACGTCGCGGTACTCCACGAGGATCGCGCGGGCCTCGTCGTGCGCCCGCTCGATGAGCGCGCGGACCTCGACGTCGATCGCACCGGCCACGGCCTCGGAGTAGTCGCGCTGGTGGCCGACGTCGCGCCCGAGGAAGACCTCGCTGGACTCCTGCCCGAGCTTGATCGCCCCGAGCTGCGCGCTCATGCCGAACTGCGTGACCATCTTGCGGGCGATCGACGTGGCCTTCTCGATGTCGTTGCTCGCGCCCGTCGTGGGGTCGTGGAACACCAGCTCCTCGGCCACCCGCCCACCCATGGCGTACGCGAGCTGGTCGAGCAGCTCGTTGCGCGTCGTGGAGTACTTGTCCTCCGTCGGCATGACCATCGTGTAGCCGAGGGCCCGGCCGCGCGGCAGGATCGTCACCTTCGTGACCGGGTCCGTGTACCGCAGGGCCCACGCCACGAGCGCGTGACCGCCCTCGTGGTACGCGGTGATCTTCAGCTCCTTGACGTTCATCACGCGCGTGCGCTTCTGCGGACCGGCGATCACACGGTCGATCGCCTCGTCCAGCGCGGCGTCGTCGATGACCTGCGCCCCGCGGCGCGCGGTGAGCAGCGCGGCCTCGTTGAGCACGTTCGCCAGGTCCGCGCCGGTGAAGCCCGGTGTCCGGCGGGCCACGACGCCGAGGTCGACGCCCGGAGCCATGGGCTTGCCCATCGAGTGGACCGTGAGGATCTTCTCGCGCCCCTTGAGGTCGGGCGGCTCGACGGCGACCTGCCGGTCGAAGCGGCCCGGGCGCAGCAGCGCGGGGTCGAGGATGTCGGGGCGGTTCGTCGCCGCGATGAGGATCACGTTCGTCTTGACGTCGAACCCGTCCATCTCGACGAGCATCTGGTTGAGCGTCTGCTCGCGCTCGTCGTGCCCGCCGCCGAGCCCGGCGCCGCGGTGCCGGCCGACCGCGTCGATCTCGTCGACGAAGATGATCGCCGGCGAGTTCTCCTTGGCCTGCTGGAACAGGTCGCGCACACGGCTGGCGCCGACGCCGACGAACATCTCGACGAAGTCCGAGCCGGAGATCGAGTAGAACGGCACGCCCGCCTCGCCGGCGACCGCCCGGGCGAGCAGCGTCTTGCCCGTCCCGGGAGGGCCGTACAGGAGCACGCCCTTGGGGATCTTCGCGCCGACGGCCTGGAACTTGGCCGGCTCGGAGAGGAACTCCTTGATCTCCTGGAGCTCCTCGAGGGCCTCGTCCACTCCCGCGACGTCGGCGAACGTGACCTTCGGCGACTCCTTCGAGACCAGCTTGGCCTTGGACTTGCCGAAGCTCATGACCCGCGAGCCGCCGCCCTGCATGTTCGACATGAGGAACCAGAACAGCGCCAGGATGATGATGAACGGCAGCACCAGGCCGAGCAGGCTGCTCCACCACGAGACCTGCGGGACCTCGGAGTTCCACCCGCCCGCCGGGTCTGCGTCGGCGACGGCCGCCGCCACGTCGTCGCCCTGCGGCGTGACGTAGAAGAAGTACAGCTGCGTGCCGAGGTCGTTGCCCTCCTCGTCCTCGTACGCGTCCTCGAGCGTCAGGTCGACGCGCTGCGTGCCCTCGGTGATGAGGACCTGGTCGACCTTCCCCCCGGACAGCAGCTCGAGGCCGGTCGAGGTGTCGACCCGCTGGGCGGACGGGGTCCGCAGCAGGCTCGTGGCGACGAGGGCGAGCAGGACGGCCAGCGCGATCCACAGCAGCGGACCACGGGCGAGACGCTTGAGGTTCATGGGCGATCGGGGCGCGGGCCCCTCATCCTCCGGTCGCAGGGTTCCTGGCTGGAAGTTTTACACGGCGGCTCTGAGAGCACCCTGGGTGTTCGCCCAGGGCACAGACCGTGCCGCCGGCCGGGCGACGCGCGCCCGACGTGCCCCGCGCCCCCGCCCCGGCTCGCGCCGGGACCGCGTGGCGGTCCGGTCAGACGGAGTACACGTGCGGCGCGAGCGTCGCGACGAACGGCAGGTTGCGGTACTTCTCGGCGTAGTCCAGCCCGTACCCGACGACGAACTCCGTCGGGATGTCGAAGCCGACGTACCGTACGGGCACCTCGACCTTGGCGGCCTCGGGCTTGCGCAGCATGGTCGCGATCTCGACCGACTCCGGCCCGCGCGAGCGCAGGTTCGACAGCAGCCACGACAGCGTCAGGCCCGAGTCGATGATGTCCTCGGCGATGAGCACGTGCTTGCCCGTCAGGTCCGTGTCGAGGTCCTTGAGGATGCGCACGACGCCCGAGGACTTGGTGCCCGAGCCGTACGACGACACCGCCATCCAGTCCATCGCGAGCGGGGTGTGCAGGCGGCGCGCGAGGTCCGCCATGACCATGACCGCACCCTTGAGCACACCGACGAGGAGCAGGTCCTTGCCGGCGTAGTCGGCGTCGATCTGCGCCGCCATCTCGTCGAGCCGGGTGTGCAGCTGCTCCTCGCTGAGGAGGACCTTCTCGAGGTCGTCGCCCATGTCCGACGCGTCCACGCCTACTCCTGCCCGTCGTGCCCGTGGTCGGCGTGCGCGCCGACGTGGTCCGGCCCCGTCGGCCGGCCGAGGTAGAGCCTGCCACACGCCCGGCGCGCGACGACCCGCCCGGGCAGGTGCGCGGGCCCCTGCCCGTGCCAGCCCACGACGAGCGCGTCGAGCACGAGCACGTGGGACCGTGCGAGCGCCCCGGACGCGGCGCCCGCACGCACGGCCGCCGCGCGCAGCGCCCGGCGCCGCACGGCGACGGGGGCGCCGCCCAGCACGTCGACGTCGACCACCACCACGCCGTCCGGCACCGCGCCGTCCGCCCCCAGGGCGCCCCGCAGCAGGGCGTCCCGCAGCAGGGCGCCGGCGGCCGCGTCCAGGGCGTCCGCGTCCTCGGCGAGCTGGGCCGCCGTGCGCGCGAGCGCCTGCGCGACGCCGGGGCCGAGCACGTCCTCGAGCACCGGCAGCACCTCGGCGCGCACCCGGCTGCGCAGCGGCAGGCCGTCGGGCACGCCGTCGAGCACGCCGTCCGGCCCGTCGCCCGGCGGCGCGTCGTCGGGCGTGACGGCCGCCCCGGGGCGGCCGTTGGTGGGGTCGTGCCACGGCACCAGCCCCAGCGCGGCGCACGCCGCCTCGGTGTCGGCCCGCCGCAGCCCCAGCAGGGGCCGGCGCAGGCGTCCGCGCACGGGCCGCATGCCGGCCAGCGACCGGGCGCCCGAGCCGCGGGCCAGTGCCAGGAGCACCTGCTCGGCCTGGTCGTCGAGCGTGTGGCCGAGAAGCACCGCGGCCGCCCCGACCTCGTCGGCGACGGCGTCGAGGGCGCCGTACCGGGCGGTCCGGGCCGCGGCCTCCGGCCCTCCGCTCCCCCGCACCTGCACGGTCACCACCCGCACGGGGTCGAGCCCCAGGGCCCGGCAGGCGGCAGCGGCGGCGCGCGCGACGTCCGCCGAGCCGGCCTGCAGCCCGTGGTCGACGACGACGGCGCCGGCCGGCCGGCCCGGGCCGGCCCCGTGCACGCAGACGTGCGCGACGGCCGCCGCCAGGGCCAGGGAGTCCGCGCCGCCCGAGCACGCCACGAGCACCGGCGCCCCGGGCGGCAGGTCCGCGAGCGCGGCGCGCACGGCGACGCGCACGGCGGCGACGGCCGGTGCCGGTCCGGCCACGTCAGCCGTGCACGCGGCGCACCCAGGCGCCGGGGTCGGCGACCTCGGCGGGCGTCGGCAGGGCCGCGGGCGCCGACCAGACGGCGTTGAGCCCGTCGAGCCCGACCCGGCCGCGCACGGCGCGCACGAACGCCGCGCCCTCGCGGTACTGGGCGAGCTTGAGGTCGAGGCCGAGCAGCCGGCGCAGCACGCGGGCGGGCCCGCGGGCCCGGGTGCCGGCGTCGCGGCGGGCCTCGAACGCGCGGCGGATGCGGCGCACGGTGGGCACGACGCGGGGGCCGACCTCGTCCATCATGACGTCGGCGTGCCCCTCGAGCAGTGCCATCACCGCGCCGACCTCCTCGAAGACGTCCCGCTGGCCGGGCGTGAGCATCGCGGTCAGGCCGTCGCCGGTGCTCCGCGCCGCGTGCACCAGCTGCTCGACGAGCTCGTCGAGCGACGGCGCCAGGGCCGCGCCCGGGCCGCCGGGCGAGAGGTCGGCCAGGTCGGCCAGGAGCCGGCCGGCGCGGGTGCGGACGTGGTCGGCGAGCCAGGGCGCGGCGGCGAACTGGAGCGCGTGGGTCTGCTCGTGCAGCGCGACCCAGAGCCGGAAGTGCCCGGGGTCGACGCGCAGGGCCCGCTCGGTCGCCAGCACGTTCGGTGCGACGAGCAGCAGCCGGCCCGGCACGCCCGCCCCGGCCGTGAAGGGGTCGAACTGCCCGAGGACCTTGCCCGAGAGCAGCGCGAGGACCGCGGCGACCTGGGCGGCGGCGGCCAGGCGCGCGGCGTCGGGCACGTGCACCGGCGTGCCGTCGGACCGGGTGGCCAGGGGTGCGGCCATGACGGCGAACGTCTGCGCGTTGGCCCGCGCCCAGCCGGCCCGGTCGACGACGAGCACCCGCGAGAGCGCCCGGCCCGGGTCCGCGGGCGTCAGGCCGGTGATGTCGACGACGTGCCCGGCGGCCCGGCCGGCGGCGTCGCGCAGGTCGGCGACGAGCGCGTGCAGCTCGTCGCGCCTGGCGGGCGGCCCGGGCGGCGCCAGCCGGCCCGCGAGCCGTGCGGCCGCGGGCCAGTCGACGGGTCCTGCCAGGGCGGGGTCCACGCGCCCCACGGTAGCCGCGGGCCGGACGTCAGCGGCAGCCGCAGGCGGCGAGCGCGGTGACGAACCCGTCGAGCGCCTGCCGCGGCGCCCACTGCCCGCCGGCGGGCGTCGCGTCGGCCATCAGGGCGAACACCAGCTGGCGGCGCTGGGCGTCGAGCACGGTGCCGGTCAGCGACGTGACGCCGGTGAGGCTGCCGGTCTTGGCGCGCACGAGCCCGCGGGCGTCCGTCGCGGTGTACCGGTCGGCGAGCGTGCCGGTCAGCCCGCCGATCGGCATGCCCGTCGCGACGTCGAGCAGCAGCGGGTACGCCGGGTCGGTGGTGAGGCGGACCAGGTCGACGAGCAGGCGGGGGCTCAGCTGCGAGCCGTCGGCCAGCCCCGACGCGTCGGCCAGGCGCGCGCCGGCGACGTCGACGCCGAGGTTGCCTATCTCGCGCAGCACGGCCTGCGTGCCGCCGTCGAAGCTGGCGGGCAGCCCTGCGTCGATCGCGACGAGGCGGGAGACGACCTCGGTGATGGTGTTGTCGGAGGTGTCGAGGAAGTGGTGGATGACGTCGACGAGCGGCGCGGACTCGACCCGGGCGAGCTCGGTGCCGTCGGCCGGCGAGGTGCGCCGGACGGGGTCGCCCTCGACGGTCACGCCTGCGTCGGCGAGTCGCTGCACGAAGACGTCGGCGGCCGCCATGGACGGGTCGGCGTGGCGGGGCACGTACTCCCCGTCGGTGGTCTTGGCGATGTTCACGGCCAGCGCGGTGACGGGTGCGACGTACCCGCCGGTGAGGTCGGTGGCCGCCCACGCGGGGTTCACGGTCGGGCCGGTGAACAGGGTGTCGTCGACCTCGAGGCGCACGCTCGTCACGCCCTGCAGGGCGAGTGCGGCGGCCGTGCCGCGGGCCAGGTCGGCGAGGCCGGCGTGGCCGACGGTCGCGTCGGGGTCGCCGTCGCCCGCCGCGAGCATCATGTCGCCGCCGCCGACCAGCGCGACGGTGCCGTCGCCGGACACGACCACGCGGGTGGCGAGGGTCGCAGCCGGGTCCAGGGCGGTCAGCGCGGCGACGCCCGTGAGGACCTTGGCCGTCGACGCGGGCGTGCGGGCGTCCTCGGCCTGGTGCTCGCCCAGCACCTCGCCGGTGAGCTGGTCGACGACGAGCACGCCGACGTCGGCGGCCGAGCCGAGGCGGGCGTCGCCGACGAGGCCGTCGACGAGCCCCTGCACGGCGGCGGCGTCCGGCAGGGGCACCTGGTCGTCGAGCTCGGCCATCACCGGGACGACGTCCGCGGGCTCGGCCGCACCGGGCGCCGTGGGGAACGGCGAGGGGTCCGGCACGGGTGGGGCGAGCGTCACCATCCCGGGGACGACGTCGTAGGCGTCGGCCGTCACGTAGGCCCCGCCTGCCAGCACCAGCACCAGCGCGGTCGTCAGTGCGACACGCAGGCCTGTGGTCATCGTCACGCTCCGCCCCGGGCGAGGTCCCGTCGTGCCCCGCCGGTGCGTCAGACTACTGTCCCGAGACAACGGCGCCCCGGGGAGACGACGCGTCCTGCCGACACCCTCCCCGAGCCCACCCGGGCAGGGGCGGGCGCGCGGGACGTAGGAGGAGCAGCATGGAGTTCGACGTCACGATCGAGATCCCCAAGGGTCAGCGCAACAAGTACGAGGTGGACCACGCCACCGGGCGCATCCGCCTGGACCGGATGCTGTTCACGTCCACCCGCTACCCGGACGACTACGGGTTCATCGACGGGACTCTCGGCGAGGACGGCGACCCGCTGGACGCGCTCGTGCTCCTGGAGGAGCCGACGTTCCCCGGGTGCCTGATCCGCTGCCGCGCGCTCGGCATGTTCCGCATGCGCGACGAGGCCGGCGGCGACGACAAGGTCCTGTGCGTCCCGACGGGCGACCAGCGCGCCGCGTGGCGCCAGGACATCGACGACGTGTCGGACTTCCACCGGCTGGAGATCCAGCACTTCTTCGAGGTCTACAAGGACCTCGAGCCCGGCAAGTCCGTCGAGGGCGCCCACTGGGTGGGTCGCGCCGAGGCGGAGGCGGAGATCGAGCGGTCCCGCCAGCGCGCGATCGACTCCGGGTACTACGCGCACTGACCACCCCGACGACGCCCGCCGACGCCCCGTGCGCGGCGGGCGTCGTCGTGTGCGGCGAGCGGGTGGCGCACGCGGTGCGCGGCGACGTGCCGTCAGGGGCGGCCGGCGTAGGGCATGGTGCCGGACCAGCGCATGGGCACCACCCGGACGGGCACGCCCGGTCGCGACGCCTCGACGATCTGCCCGCCGCCGGCCCACATGGCCACGTGGTAGATCGTGCTCGGGTCGTTCGGGTTCGACGCCCAGAACACCAGGTCGCCGGGGCGCAGCTGGTCGTAGGAGATCTTGAGGACGCCCTTGTACTGGTCGCGCGACGTGCGGTTGATGCCCACGCCGGCGTTGCGCCAGGCCGTCATCGTCAGGCCCGAGCAGTCGTACCCGGAGGGGCCGGTGCCGCCCCAGACGTAGGGCAGGCCGACCTGCGTGCGCGCCCAGGCGACGGCTGCGGCACCGGCCGACGCCGACCCGCGGGACGAGCCCGTGCCCAGGCCGTAGGCGCCCCCGGACGACGAGCCGCCCCCGGTGGAGCCGCCGGACGAGGAGCCGCCGCCGGTCGACCCGCCGGACGACGAGCCCCCGCCGGACGAGCCGCCCGAGGACCCGCCGGAC
This sequence comes from Cellulomonas oligotrophica, assembly GCF_013409875.1. Classification (GTDB taxonomy): domain Bacteria; phylum Actinomycetota; class Actinomycetes; order Actinomycetales; family Cellulomonadaceae; genus Cellulomonas; species Cellulomonas oligotrophica. The sequence goes on along the minus strand of NZ_JACCBK010000001.1, from coordinate 2,944,063 downwards.
GAGCCCCCGCTGCTCCCGCCGGACGAGGAACCGCCCGAGGAGCCACCGGACGTCGAGCCTCCCGAGGACGAGCCGCCGCCGGTCGAGGACCCGCCGCCCGAGGACGAGCCGCCGGAGGAGCCGCCCGTCGAACCGCCGGAGGAGCCGCCCGTCGAGCCGCCGGACGTCCCGCCGGACGACGACCCGCCGCTCGACGACCCGCCGCTCGACCCGCCGGACGAGGAGCCCGGTGCCGGCGCCGCGGGCTCGAGGCGGTCGGCGCGCGCGGCGGCGTCGGCGCGGGCGCGGCGGTCGGCGTCGAGGGCGTCCTGGCGGGCGCGCTCGACCTCGGCACTGGTCTGCCGTGCGGCGGCGAGCGCCACGATGAGGGAGTCGCGCTCGGCACGGCCGGCGCTCAGCTGGGCGTCGGCGTCGGTCTGCGCCTGCTCGGCCGCGTCGAGCGCGTCCTGCGCGGCGGCCTCGGCCGTCTCGGCGTCGGCCGCGGCCCGGTCGGCGCGCTCGCGCAGGGTCGCGGCGACCATCTGGGCGGCGCGGTACTCCTGCACGGACTGGTCGGCCCGGTCGGTGGCCCTGTTGAGCGCGGTGGTCCTGCGCTGCACGTCGGCGAAGCCGTCGGAGGACAGCACGACCTCGATGGCCTCGACGGAGCCGCCGCTGCGGGCGAGCTGGCGTGCGACGGCGAGCAGGGCCTGGCGGGCCTCCTCGGCATCGGCGTCGGCGGCCTCCGCGGCCTCGGCGGCCGAGGTGGCGGCCGCGCGGGCGTCGTCGGCGTCGGCGACGGCCTGGGTGTACGCCTCGCCGGCCTGCTGGACGCCGAGCTGCGCGGCCTCGCTGGCCACGGCGAGCTCGGCGAGGCGGACCTCCATGCCCGCGACGGACGAGGCGGCGTCCGCGACCGCGGCCCGGGCGTCGTCGACGTCGTCCTGCGAGGGTGCCGCCTGCGCCGCGGCGAGCGGTCCCGCGCCGAGCGCAGCGGCGAGGGTGAGGGCGACGAGGGGCAGCGTGCGGCGCGGCCGCGCACCGCCGTCCGGGACCTCGTCCCGTCCGTCGCACGACCGTCGTCCACCCCACCCGTTGCCCAGCACGTCTCGCACGCTACCTAGAGAGTTCCCACAAATGAACACCTGTCACACGCGTCTCATGAGTCACACCGTTGTGGTTCGGGACCAAACCGGACAGACCTCCTCGGCCATCCGGGTGACGGGCCCGACGGGGCGCCGGCGAGGTGCGACGCACGGCCTCCGGGGCCGCGTCGACGGGCCCCCGACGCCGCCTCGACCGCACCGCGGGACGCCGGTCTCAGTGGGTGGGACACGTGTTCCGGCTCGTGGGAACGTCGACCTACCCTGACCGGCATGACCTGCCGAATGTGTCGCTGACCCAGCGCACCCTCGGCTGTGCCCGCGGGCCGGTCCTCCGCACGGCGGCGACCCACCCCCGGCTCGACAGGTGCGCGCACCCCCAGACCCCCCGCGGGGCGGGCGACGCCGCACGCTCCTCGGGTGACGTCCCCACCCGCAGCCCGACCGCCGCCCCGGCGCCACCGACGAGGAGCCACACCATGAGCAACGAGAGCTGGAGCTTCGAGACCCGCCAGATCCACGCGGGCCAGACCCCCGACGCCGCCACCGGCGCGCGGGCGCTGCCGATCTACCAGACGACGTCGTACGTGTTCGACTCCGCGCAGCAGGCCGCGGACCGGTTCGCGCTCAAGGAGCTCGGGCCCATCTACACGCGGATCAACAACCCCACCCAGGAGGTCGTCGAGAACCGCATCGCCGACCTCGAGGGCGGCGTCGGCGCGCTGCTGCTCGCGTCCGGCCAGGCGGCCGAGACCTACGCGATCCTCAACATCGCCGAGGCCGGCGACCACGTCGTGGCCTCCCCCAGCCTGTACGGCGGCACGTACAACCTGCTGCACTACACGCTGCCCAAGCTCGGCATCGAGACGACGTTCGTCACTGACCCGCACGACGCCCAGGCGTGGCGCGACGCTGTCCGGCCGAACACCAAGCTGTTCTTCGCCGAGACCATCCCCAACCCGAAGTCCGACGTGCTCGACATCGAGCTCGTCGCCGGGGTCGCGCACGAGCACGGCGTCCCGCTCGTCGTCGACAACACCGTCGCCACGCCGTACCTGGTCAACCCGCTGCAGTGGGGCGCCGACGTCGTCGTGCACTCCGCGACCAAGTACCTCGGCGGGCACGGCTCCGCGGTCGGCGGCGTGATCGTCGACGGCGGCACGTTCGACTACGCCCAGCACCCCGAGCGGTTCCCGAACTACAACACCCCCGACCCGTCGTACAACGGGCTGGTGTTCGCCCGCGACCTCGGAGTCGGCGGCGCGTTCGGCGTGAACCTGTCGTTCATCCTCAAGGCCCGCGTGCAGCTGCTGCGCGACCTCGGCGCGGCCATCAGCCCGTTCAACGCGTTCCTCATCGCCCAGGGCATCGAGACCCTGTCGCTGCGCGTCGAGCGCCACGTCGCCAACGCGCAGAAGGTCGCCGAGTGGCTCGAGGCCCGCGAGGAGGTCCGGCACGTGCACTACGCCGGGCTCGAGTCCAGCCCCTGGCACGCCAACCAGCTCAAGTACGCCCCGCGCGGCGCGGGCGCCGTCCTGGCGTTCGAGATCGACGGCGGGGCCGCGGCCGGCCAGGCGTTCGTGTCCGCGCTCGAGCTGCACTCCAACGTCGCGAACATCGGCGACGTCCGCTCGCTCGTCATCCACCCCGCGTCGACGACGCACAGCCAGCTCACGCCCGAGCAGCAGGCGCTCTCCGGCGTCACGCCCGGGCTCGTGCGCCTGGCCGTGGGCATCGAGCACGTCGACGACATCATCGCCGACCTGGAGGCCGGGTTCCGCGCCGCCAAGGGCGCCTGAGCGCACCCGCGCACCCGCCCGACCGGCACGGACGAGAGGCACGACCCATGGAGCACCCCACCCGCCCGACGCCGCCCGAGCGCGGCGCCCGCCCCGCGGACGCGTCCGACGCGACCCGCCGGGCGGGCGCGCAGCCGCCGGCCGGGTGGGGTGCCACCCGGGCACGCCGCCGCCCCGCGACCCTCGGCAGCCGCCGCCCCCTGCCGGAGCGGCCGCCCGTGCGTGCGTCCGCCGCGTGGCGCGACGGCGACCCCGTCGGCCGCCGGCAGTTCGCCGACCTCGGGCCGTTCGCGCTGGAGTCCGGGGGCCGGCTGCCCGCCGTGCGGCTGGCCTACGAGACGTGGGGCGAGCTCGACGAGGACGGCTCGAACGCCGTCCTCGTGCTGCACGCCCTCACCGGCGACTCCCACGTGACCGGCCCCGCCGGGCCCGGGCACCCCACGCCCGGGTGGTGGTCGTCGATGATCGGTCCCGGCGCCCCCATCGACACCGACCGCTGGTTCGTCGTCGCCCCCAACGTGCTCGGGGGCTGCCAGGGCTCGACCGGGCCCGCGTCGACCGCCCCCGACGGGCGCCCCTGGGGCAGCCGGTTCCCGCTGCTGACCGTGCGCGACCAGGTCGCCGCCGAGATCCGCCTCGCCGACCTGCTGGGCATCGACACGTGGGCGCTCGTCGTCGGCGCGTCCCTCGGCGGGCACCGCGTGCTCGAGTGGGCCGTCACCGCGCCCGAGCGCGTCGAGTCGGTCGTGGCCGTCGCCACCACGGCGCAGACGTCGGGCGACCAGATCGCCGGGTTCCACACCCAGCTCGCCGCGATCCGCGCCGACCCCCGCTACCGCGACGGCGACTACTACGACGCCCCCGACGGCGAGGGCCCGCACGTGGGCCTGGGCATCGCCCGGCAGATCGCGCACCAGACGTACCGCTCGGCCGCCGAGCTGGACCAGCGGTTCGGCCGCATCCCCCAGGGCGCCGAGGACCCGCTCGAGGGCGGCCGCTTCGCCGTGCAGTCGTACCTCGACCACCACGGCGACAAGCTCGCCCGCCGGTTCGACGCCAACACCTACGTGACACTGACGCACACGATGATCACGCACGACCTCGGCCGCGACCGCGGCGGCGTCGAGGCCGCGCTCGCGCAGGTCAGCGCGCGCGCTCTGGTCGTCGCCGTCGACTCCGACCGGCTGTTCACGCCCGCCCAGTCCGAGCGCGTCGCCGCCGCCATCCCCCGCTCCGGCCCCGTGCGGTACGTGCACTCGGAGTACGGCCACGACGGGTTCCTCGTCGAGGAGGACCAGGTCGGCACCCTCGTCCGCGACTTCCTCGCCGAAGACGTCCGCACCGCCTGACCGGCGGCGCGTGCACGCGCGTCGTACCGGTGCACGCGTCTAGTACTCTTCGGGCGCCTCGTCGTCGACCGCCACCGTGATCGTGCCGATCCCGGCGTCGGCGACGGCCTCCGCGACCGACTCCTGCGCCCGCGCCAGCTCGTCGTCGCCCAGCGGCTCGCCATCCAGGAAGATCGTCACCCGCAGCAGGTCCCGCCGGGGCTCCCACGCCGCAGCACCGGCGCGACCGAGGTCCTCGAGCGCACCGAGCGCCGCGAGCTCCACCTCGGTGCGCTCGTCGCCGCTCACCTCGTCGGAGATCACGGCGTCCTGCCCCTCGGCCAGGTGCTCCGCGCTCGCGACGACGTCGTCCCGGCCGCCGGCCGCACCCGTGCTCGCGCAGCCGCCGACCGCGAGCACCCCGGCCACGAGCGCGGCGAGGAGCGGGCTCCGGCCCCGGCGCGTCGTCGGACGTCCCCTCGTCGGCCGTCCACCTGCGACCCGACCGTCGTCGACCACCCGCATCGCACCCTCCCCGGCGTCAGCCCTCGCGCCCACCGTAGCGACACCGGGCAGCCCGGGGACGCGATCCGTGCCGTGGCGCCCCGGGACGCGTCGCCGGACCGCGTCAGGACCAGCCGGACACGAGGTCGGTGAACAGGCCGATGCCGACCGGGATGCGGTCGGCCACGGCGTGCCGGGTCAGGGCGACGAGCAGAAGCATCGGACGCCCCGGCACGGCGCCCGGCCCGAACGTCATCGTGATCGTGTGCCGTCCCACGCCGCGGGCGCGCACGTCCGCGACGACCCGCCCGTCGGCGTCCGTCCACCGACCGTCGCGCGTCCACACCCCCGCGGGGCGCCAGTGCACGGCCGTGCCCTCGACGTGACCGCGCCGCGCGCGCCGCGTCAGCCGGGTGTCGGCCACCGCGAGCTCGGTGCCGTCGGCGTCCAGCAGCCGCACGCCGTCGCGCCAGGACGTCTCGACCGTCCACGGCCCGTCGGCCGTGAGCACCTGGTGCCCGTCCTCGCCGTCGACGCTGCGCGCGACCGCCTCGCCGTCGACCACCACGTCGAGCTCGGTGGTCGCCCGCCACTGCGGTCCGACGACGACGACCTGGCCGGGCACCCCCAGCGGGCCGATCGGGACGAGGGGTGCGGGCGCGGTCTCGGCGGTCACGCCCCGATGGTGGCAGCCCGCCCGCCCCTGCCGCTGCCTCCGTCCGGGTGCGTCGTGCTCGCCCGGACCAGCCCGCCCACGAGCACGACGAGCAGCGCGACCACGAGCGCCTCGACGTGGTGCGGCGGCGACGCCGAGAGCCCGTGGAGATCGTCGAGCCGCGCGAGGACAGACGCCGTGGCCAGCCACGGCAGCAGCGGGGCGACGTAGGCGCCGAGCACCACGCACACCGCCACCACGTGCACGCGCCGGTCATGCCCCGGACGGAACGACGCGCCGCGGGCGACGGCCGCGAGGACCGGGCGCAGGGCCAGCGCGGCGACGATCAGGGCGATGCCGCGCACCAGGAGGTCCGCCCGGGCCAGCAGCCGCTCGACGGGCGTCGCTCCCCGCGTGTGGAGCTCGGCGACGCCCAGCCCGAACCCGTACCGGTCCGCCGTCGGAAGACCGCCGGTGGGGACGCCGCTCACCCAGACCCCGGTGGCCGGCCGCCCCTCGACCTCGAGCTGCAACCAGGCACCACGGCCGTCCGAGGCGCGCAGGTGGACCGGGACGGCCACGTCGTCCTCGCTCAGCACCGCGACGCCGTGCCCGACGCCGAGCAGCAGCGCCACCGCCCCCACGACGACGAGGAACGGGCCGAGCACGGCCGCCAGCCGGCGCGAACGGGGTCCGAACGACGTCATGGGACACCTCCGCGACGGACGCTAGCGCGACGGCCACGGCACGCGGGGCAGGATGGCGCCATGCACGTCGACGTCGCGACCGCCGCCACCGCCCTGCACGACCAGTGGGACCGTCTGCGGGGGTGGGTGGGGCAGGTCTCCGACCCCGACCTCGTGCCGGAGCCGTCGGTGCTGGACGGCTGGACCGTCGGGGAGCTGTGGGCGCACCTGGGCCGGGCCATGGACGCCCTGGCCGTGTGCACGCCGCTGCCGGCGGGGACGGTGCCGCTCTCGCTCGCGGAGTACCTGGGCACGTACGCGGACCGCGCAGCGGACATCGCGGAGACGACCCGGAGGCTGGCGGCCGAGCAGGCGGACGACCCGGTCGGCGCGGTCGAGGCACGGGCCGCCGCGGCCTTCGCGCGGCTGGACGAGCTGCGGGCGTCCGGCGACCCCGTGGTGCAGGCCCGGCGCGGGCCGGTGCTGCTGTCGACGATGACGGTCTCGCGCGTCCTCGAGCTCGTCGTGCACGGCGACGACCTCTACCGCTCGGTGCGGCGCGCCCGCGGCACGGACCTCGTCGAGGACCCGGTGCTGCCCGCCGCCCTGGACCTCGTCGCCGACGCGCTGCTCACGATCGTGCGCCAGCGCGGCGGCTGGGACCTGGAGGTCGCCGACGCCCGCACCTGGGTGCGGCTGGCCGCGGGGCGCACCCCGTACGACGTGGACGTGCTCGCGGTCGCGCTCGCCCCGCGCTGGACGTCCGAGGCCGTTCCCGACCTGGGCCGCATGCTCCCGCTGCTCTGACCTCCACCCCTGCGGTCACGCCCGGGCGGGATCAGCAGCGCTCGACGACCACGAGCAGGCGTCGACGCGCCTCGTCGACGAACTCCGCACCGAGTGGCTCCGCGTACGCCGACGTGCGCACCTTCGCCTGCGCCTCGTCCCAGAACGCCGCGCGGCGCTCCGGGGCGACGTCGACCAGGTCGAACAGGTACTCGTGGACCACCCGCACCTGCGGGTCGGCGAGCAGACGACGCAGCCTCCGCTCGTCGATCGGCCCGCCGCGCCGGCGCCACCGCACCCCGTCCTCGTCGACGATCACGCGTGATCGCGTCAGGTCGACGACCTCGACCACGTCCCCGTGCACGACCGGCTCCGCGGCGGACGCGGGACGCAGGGCACCGCGGCGCGGCTCGGGGTCGGCACCTGCCATGCGACGTACGTAGCGCTCGACCGGTGCCTGGCACGGGAGGCCGCGACCGGTCAGCGGGGGCCGGGGGCCTCGGGGCGGGGGCGGTGCCGCAGGAGCACGGCCCCGACGATCGCCAGGGCGCCGGCGGTCAACCAGCCCGCGAGGGTGATCCCGACCAGGTCGTCGGGCACGGGGCATCCCGCGGAGGAGTCGTCGACCGTGCACTGCACCCACGGCTGGAGGTACAGCAGGAACCCGAGCACCAGGCCCAGGGCCACCAGCACGCCGCCGACGGCGCGACGGGCACGACCCGGCGCGGGGACCTCGCTCACGGCCTGCTGCTCCACGGGCGCGAACGTAGCACCGGCTGCCGCTAGCGTGGCGGGCATGCTCGCCGCACGCGTGACCGCGTTCTCCGCCGACGACCCGCTGCAGGGGCTGGAGGTCGGGGACGCCCCGGCTCCCGACGCGGGTGCGCTGCCGCCGGGATGGGAGGTCGTGGACGTGCGGGCCGCGTCGCTCAACCACCACGACCTGTGGTCGCTGCGCGGGGTGGGGCTGCGGGCCGAGCAGCTGCCGATGGTGCTGGGCACCGACGCCGCGGGGGTGACCGCCGACGGGCGCGAGGTGGTGGTGCACGCCGTCGTCGGCGGGCCCGACGCACGCGGGGCCGCGGCGGACGAGCCGCGCACCCTGCTCTCGGAGAAGCACCCGGGCACGCTGGCCGAGCAGGTCGCGGTGCCGTCGTGGAACCTCGTCGACAAGCCCGCCGGGCTGTCCTGGGTGGACGCGGCGTGCGTGCCGACGGCCTTCCTCACCGCGTACCGGATGCTGTTCCGCTCCGGCGGGGCGCAGCCGGGCCAGCGGGTGCTGGTGCAGGGCGCGGGCGGGGGCCTGGCGACCGCGGCGGTCCAGATCGGTGCCGCGTCCGGGCTGGAGATGATCGTCACGAGCCGGGACGCCGGGCGGCGCGAGCGGGCGCTGGCGCTGGGGGCCGCGCAGGCCGTGGAGCCCGGGGCGCGGGTGGGACGCGTCGACGTGGTGCTGGACTCCGTCGGCCGGGCCACGTGGGAGCACTCGGTGCGCTCGGTGCGGCCGGGCGGGCGGATCGTCGTGGCAGGGCTGACGTCGGGCGACCCGACGCCGGCGTCGCTGACACGCGTGTTCTTCCAGGAGATCAGCGTCGTGGGCGCCACCATGGGCACCCGCGACGAGCTCGGGCAGGTCCTCGCGCTGCTGGCCCGCACGGGGGTGCGGCCGGTCGTCGACGAGGTGCTGCCGCTGGCGCGCGTCGGCGAGGGGCTCGCGCGGATGTGGCGGGGCGAGCAGTTCGGCAAGATCGTCCTCGAGGTCTGACGACCCGTCGGGACGGACGGCGCAGGCGACGCACGACGAGGAGGACCGGTGGATCCGACGGCGGTGCCGGAGTGGTCCGCCGACGCCCTCACCACCGCGTCGTGGCAGCCCGACGTGCTGGGACCCGGCTTCGAGGCGCGCCTGCTGCCGCTGGCCGACGACGACGAGGGGCCCGTGGTCGCGACCCTCGTGCGGTGCCTGCCGCCGGGCGCCGTGGGGGCCGCACGCGTCGTGCTGTACGTGCACGGGTGGTCCGACTACTTCTTCCAGACCGGGCTCGCCGAGTACTTCCGCGACCAGGGGGCCGCGTTCTACGCGCTGGACCTGCGCAAGTACGGCCGGTCGCTGCGCCCGCACCAGACGCCCGGCTACGTCGAGGACCTGCGCACCTACGACGAGGAGATCGGCGCCGCCCTGGCACGGGTCCGCGCCGAGCACGGACCGCACGCGCGCGTGCTGCTCATGGGTCACTCCACCGGCGGCCTCGTGCTCAGCCTGTGGGCCGAGCGCAACCCCGGGCAGGCGTGCGGGCTCGTGCTCAACAGCCCGTGGTTGGAGCTGCAGGGGTCGTCCGTGATGCGGCACGTCAGCGGCCCGGCGATCAGCCGCATCGCGCGCTTCCAGCCCAAGGCACCGCTGCCGAACATCGACCCCGGCTACTACTCGCGCACCATCGACGTCTCCACCGGCGGCGAGTGGACCGTCGACGCCCGGTGGCGGCCGACCCCGTCGTTCCCCGTGCGGGCCGGGTGGCTGCGCGCCGTCATGGTGGGGCACGCGACCGTCGCGCGCGGGCTGACCCTCGACGTGCCGGTGCTCGTGGCGCTGTCCGCGCGCACGCTCATCAGCGCGCGCTGGCACGAGGACATGCGCGCCGCCGACATCGTGCTCGACACCGAGGTGATCGCCCGGCGGGCGGTGCAGGTCGGGCACGTGACGACCATCGTGCGGATCCCGCGGGGCATGCACGACCTGACGCTCTCGGAGCGCCCCGCGCGCGAGCGGTTCTACGCCGAGGTGACCCGCTGGCTCGTGGGGTACGGCTGGGCCTGACGCAGGTCGCGCCGGGGCCAGGGCCCGGTCCGGCGCGCGCGGTCAGGGTGGTCGGGTCAGGGGTGGCCGGTCGCCTCGGCGAGGGTCGGGCCGCCGTCGCCGAGCCGCCACGAGCGCCACCCGTCGACGAGACCCTCGGCGCCCGAGACGACCGCGGCCGCGGCGTCCGGGTCCGCGTGCACGGAGCCGTCCTCGAGCTCGATGAGGCCGTCGGTGCGCAGCATCGCCGTGAAGCGCTGGTTGCGCCGCTCGCGCGCCCACACGAGCGTGGTCACGGCACGGCGCCGCTTGGCGAGGGTCGCGAGCTCCGGACGGGCCCAGCCGGGGTCGCCGCCCGCGCCGCTCTCGTCGGCCGACGGCAGGCCGGGCGATCCGGACTCGATCCGCAGGGGCTCGTACGGGGCGTCCTCGTACGCCGACGGGTCGTAGGCGGGGCGCTCGTCGTAGGACGAGGAGTACGCGGAGGCGCCGTAGGAGGAGCCGGCGTCGAGCGCGGTCGGCTCGTACGACGACGACGCGGAGGTCGACGACGGCGTGTACGACGACGCGTCGTACGACGACGGGCCGGCGGAGGACGCGTCGTAGGACGACGTCGGCTCGTACGGCGTCGGGTCGTACGGCGTCGGCTCGTACGAGGACAGCGCCGACGAGAGCGGGTCGTACGACGAGGACGTGCCGGACGCGGAGCCGTACGACGACGTCCGGTCGTCGGGCGACGTCAGGTCGTACGACGAGGAGCGGTCGGCCGCGGGGCCGGCGGAGCGGTCCGCGCCGTACGCGGACGTGCAGCGCTCGGGCTCGGGCCGCGCCGTCGGGTCGGCCGCGGGGGTCGACGGGCGCCGCTCGGGGACGTAGGCCCGCGGGCCCTCGGGGCTCTCGTCGTCCGGCGGGTCGAGCGGCGCCATGACGTCGGTCGACGACGGGTCGGAGCGGCGGCCGGACGCCCGGCCCTCGCGGCGCACGGTCGGCTCGGCGGGCGCGCTCGCGCGTGACGTCGAGGCGCGCGGGTCGGCCGGGCGGCCGTCCGCGGGGCGGGCGCCCTGCTCGATGGCCATGCGCAGCCCGGCGATGGGCGTCAGCGTCGGCGGTCCGGCGAAGGTGCTGGCCGGCGGCGGCGACTGGGTGTCGCGCGGCCACTCGGTGACGTCGGGCCGGCCGGGCCCGCCGGGGCGCGGCGCCTCGCCGGGGCCGGGCGTGTGCGGCACGGGCTCGACCGGGTGCTCGGACGCCGTCGGACCCGCGGTGCGGAACGGCAGCGGCGTGGGCTCCGTGGCGGTGCCGCGGCGGCCGATCGGGGTGGCGCCGGTCAGCGCCGAGCGCCGGGGCGGCCCCGACACGGACTTCAGCTCGCCGGTGAGCCGGCCCTCGACGATCGCGTTGGCCGACGTGCGCGGACGCGACCGGTCCACGTCGAACGAGACGGCGTTGGCCCCGGCCTCGCTCGAGCGCACCAGCCGCAGGGCCGTCGGCTCGACCGTCCGGCGCGCACCCTCGTGCAGCGCGAGCGCCGAGACCTCCAGCAGCCGGCGCTCGTCGCCGCGCACCACGCCGACCTGCAGCACGTCGACCTGCCGGCCGTAGCCGCGCAGGAACCCCAGGCTGTCGGTCGCCTCGGCGGCGACCTCGGCGCACAGCAGCACCAGACGCACGCCGTCGCGGCTGTCGGCCTGGGCCCCGGTGTACGGCACGTGCTCGCGGAACGCCGCGTAGTCGACCGCGAAGCGCCCGGGGTCGGCGTGGTAGGCGCGCGAGAGGTCCGTCGTCGTCATCCGCGACGCCGCACCCCCGTGCCGCAGCGCGGTGATGATCGCGTCGTCGTCGAGCACCTGCGCGACGTCCACCACGACCGTGCGGCCGCGGGCGTCGAGCGCGAGGATCTCGGGCAGGTCGGACCGCTCGGACGCGGTGCCGCGCGTGCGGACCACGAACAGCGGCTCACCGGCGATGGCGGCCAGGTGGTGCGTCAGCAGCGCGCTGACCTCCTGCGCGAACGACCCGGCGAGGGGCTGCATCGGCTGGACGAGGCGGGGACGACCGTCGTCGAGCTCGAAGATCGGCATGTCGCGTCGGAGCCTTCCTGGGCGGTCGGGGGCGCCGGCCGCTCCGTCGTCGCAGGGAGGCGCGGACCCGCGGTCGGGTGCGTGCAGGGCTAGGGTCCCACAGCAGCCGGAGCACGTCAGCCCGTCGAACAGGTGGACGTGCCGGCGGGGTCAGCCGGTGGCGTCCTGGGCGAGGATCGCCTCGACGCGGTCGACCTTGGCCTGCATCTCACCGGTGTGACCAGGGCGGATGTCGGCCTTGATCACCAGGCTGACCCGGTGCCCGTGCCGGCCGACGGCCTCGGTGGCGCGGCGCACGACGTCCATGACCTCGTCCCACTCACCCTCGAGGGTGGTGAACATGGAGTCGAGGCGGTGCGGCAGGCCGGAGTCGCGGACGACGCGGACGGCGTCGGCGACGGCCTCGGACACGGACTCGCCCGCACCGAGCGGGGCGACGGAGAAGGCGACGAGCATGACCCCACCCTCACCCGCCGCGCCCGCCCGCGTCCAGGTGTCAGCGTGTCGGCTGCGCGCGCCCCGCGTCCACGAGCTCGGGCCGGACCTCGTCGACCACCGGTGCCGCAGCGCGATCGGCACGGCGCAGGACCCGGCCGACCAGCAGCGCCACGCCGGCCAGCACGACGGCCGCCACCGCGGACGTGACGCCGACGCCGTGGCTGAACGCGTCCTGCGCGGCGGTGAGCACCTGCGCGCCGACCGCGTCGGGCAGGCCGTCGGCGACCGCGACCGCGCCGCCGAGTGTCTGCCGGGCCACGTCCGCCTGTCCGGCGTCGAGGGTCCCGGGCAGCGTGAGGTCCGCACGGTAGACGGCGGCGACGACGGACCCGAGCACGGCCACGCCGAGCGACGCGCCGAGCTCGTACGACGTCTCGGAGATGCCGGACGCCGCCCCGGCGCGCTCGGGCGGCACGGACGCGAGGATCGCGTCGTTGGTCAGCGTCTCGGCCAGGCCCACCCCGGCACCGACGAGCGCGAACACCGCGACGATGCCGCCCACGCGGGCGTCGCCGGCCACGAGGGCGCCCAGCCCGTAGCCCGCGGCGGCCAGCAGCATGCCGACGGGCACGAGCAGGTGCCGGGGCACCACGCGCACGAGCCGCACGGCCACGAGCCCCGCGGTGATCGACGCGACCGCACCCGGCAGCAGCGCCGTGCCGGCGGCCCGCGGCGAGAGCCCGACGACGAGCTGGAGCACCTGCGAGACGACCAGCACCAGGCCCGCGAGCGCGAACGACGCGGTGAAGTTGGCTCCGACGGACGCGGCGAACACGGGGCGGCGGAACAGCTCGACGTCGAGCAGCGGCTCGGCGAGCCGCAGCTGGCGACGCACGAACACCACGACGAGCGCGGCACCGGTGGCGAGCGCGCCGAGGCCGAGGGCGCCGGGGCCGTGCCCGACGGTCGTCTTGATGCCGTAGACGAGCGGGAGCATGCCGACGACGGCGAGCACGACGCTGGGCACGTCGAGGCGCCCGGCGGCGGGGTTGCGGGACTCGGGCAGCAGGAACGGCGCGGCGACGAGCAGCACGACGAGCACCGGGACGTTGAGCAGGAAGATCGAGCCCCACCAGAAGTGCTCGAGCAGCCACCCGCCGACGACGGGGCCGAGCACGGAGCCGCCGGCGAAGCCGGACGCCCAGATCGCGATGGCGAGGCGGCGCTGGTCGTCGTCGAGGAAGAGGTTGCGCAGCAGCGACAGCGTGGACGGCATGAGGGTCGCGCCGAAGACGCCGAGCAGGGCGCGGGCGGCGACGAGCTGGCCCGCGTCGGTGGCGAAGGCCGCGAGGACGCTGACGAGCCCGAACCCGGCGGCGCCGACGAGCAGCAGGCGGCGCCGGCCGAGGCGGTCGCCGAGGACGCCCATGGTGACGAGCAGCCCGGCGAGCATGAGCGGGTAGACGTCGACGACCCACAGGAGCTGGTCGGCGGTGGGGGTCAGCGCGACGGAGATCTGCGGCAGCGCGAACGACAGCACCGTGGTGTCGATGGAGACGAGCAGCACGGGCAGCATGAGGACGACGAGGCCGAGCCACTGGCGGGGTCCTGCTGTGGCGGGCACGGGGCGTCGCGACGCGGGTGTGCGGGGGGTGGGGAGGTGCGTGAGCACGGGTGTACCTCGTCCTGGTCTCCCGCGTGACCGGGCGGGGTTCCGGGGGACGCAGCGCGCGGCGCGGGTCCCTTCCCGCGCGCCGGGCGGGGGTCGAGCGACCCACCACGGCTATACCGTCCGGTCGGTACAGTAGCAACGGGCGGCCGCTCCCGCCAGGGTGTCCTCCGTCACCGCCCGGCCCCGGGTCCCGTCATCGGGCGCCGCCACGGTCACTACGCTGGTCGCCCATGGCCTCGACGCGCGACCGCATCCTCGACGCGCTCCAGGACGTCCTCCTCGACTCCGGCCCCGCCGGCGCCACCCTCGACGGCGTCGCCCAGCGCGCCGGCGTCTCCAAGGGCGGGCTGCTGTACCACTTCCGCTCCAAGGACGACCTGTTCACCGGCCTGCTCGACCGCCTGAGCGCGGGCGCCGCCGCCGCGGACGCCGCCACTCCCCCGGAGCCCGAGGCCGCCGCCCGCTTCTTCCTCGAGGGCTCGCAGTCCGCCGACAGCCCCGAGGAGCGCACCCTGCTGGCCGCGCTGCGCCTGCTCGGCACGCACCCCCCGGCCCGCGCCCGCCTGGCCTCCTACCTCGACGACTGGGCCGCCGGCCTGCGCCGCACCATCGACGACCCCGTGACGTCCCGCCTCGTCCAGCTCGTCGGCGACGGCCTCTTCCTGCACGCCCTCCTCGGCGCCGGCGACCCCGACCTCGACGCCCGCGTCATCGCCCTCGTCCTGGCCCGCACCCGCCCGGAGTGACGAGACCCCGGCGCGCAGGGGCCGGATCGATGCACGTCAGGACGAGCCCCGGGACCCCTCTCCAAAGAATCCAAAGAATCCAAACGAGTCGAACGCACCTCGCCCAACATCACCGACCAGGCGTGCTCCTCGGGGTGGACGTCGCCTGTCGCTCCACCGCCGCAGGTCGCGGCCACCGGCCTGCGGCAGAGGACCCGACTCGTGCCAGCAGGGTCGTCGCGGTCCGGTCACCGCCGATCGTCCGCAGGACGAGACGCGACCCTAGGGTCGATGCGTGACCACCTCGTTCCCACTTCTGCGCGACGCCCTGACGAACCTGGCGCTGCCGCCGGAACGACAGCGGCAACAGCTTGCCGGGGCCGCCGTCCCGGACGAGCTCGCCCTCGACCTCGACCTCGACATCGCTCTGCGCAGCGTCAACGACGCTATGGAGCGCGCTGGCGTCCGGCTCGCCCCCGCGGTCGTGGCAGCCGTCGAGCAGCTCAACGACAGCCTTGCGGCGCCACCCGGAGACGGTCTCTGGGACGACGCGGCCCTCGCCCAGCACCCCGTGTGGATCTCCGCCCGCCAGCGCGCCGCCGAGCTCCTCGCGCTGATGCCTCCTGCATGACGAGGCAGCACACCGGGCAAGCAGTCTCCGAGACCGACGCACGGCAGTTCCGGAGCTCAAGGCACGGCAGTTTCGGAGCTCGGGTCGCTGTTCGCGTGCCCTGGGCACCCCCTGACGGCTTCACCACCGCCACGGGCCGCCTGCTCAGCCCCGCTCTCGGGCTCCGCGTCGCACCAGGGCCCCGATCAGCGTGAGTCCCCCGAGCGGCACGACAGGGACCACGACGAACAGGCGCGCCCAGACGGGCACGGCCGCGCACTCCTCGACGAGGCATCCCCCCGCCACGACGCGCCAGAGCAGCGCGACCCACACGCCCACCAGCACCGCAGCGACGACGTCCGCGAGGGTGTCCCACCATCGTCTGCCCCGCGCGCGACGGGCCGCCACGACGTCGACGACCACCGCCACGGACGCCGCGGCGAGCAGGAGACCCTCGGCGGGGATCACCCAGGCCCACGTGGGCACGGCCGCGCTGAGGAACATCGTCACGTAGTCCACGACGGCGAGCAGCACCACCGCGGCGAACACCCACCAGACGGCTGCCCAGAGGCGCGCACTCGCGAACCTCAGGCGGTGAACGCCGACGTCGACGCTCACGCCGTGGGCTCGGAGGCGTCCGCGCGGGGCAGGTGGGAGGCCAGGAGCTCGGCGAGGTGGACGCCCTGGACGCCGGCGAGCTGCTCGGCCTGGGTGCGGCAGGAGTAGCCGTCGGCGAGGTAGACGTCGCCGGGGGCGGCGTCGCGCAGGGCGGGCAGGAGGGCGCCCTCGGCGACGGCGACCGAGACGTCGTAGTGGCCCTTCTCCATGCCGAAGTTGCCGGCGAGGCCGCAGCAGCCCGCGAGCGCGGAGAACGTGGCGCCGGCGGCGGTGAGGAGCTGGCGGTCGGGGGTGAAGGTCATGACCGAGTGGTGGTGGCAGTGGGGCTGGACGACGGCGGTGACGTCGGACAGGTCGGGCAGCTGCCAGCGGTCGCCGGGGCCGATCGGGGCGGGGGCGGTGAGGAGCTCGGCGAGGGTGCGGGTCTCGCGGGCGACGGCGACGGCGCGGGGGTCGTCGGGCAGCAGGTCGAGCAGGTCGCTGCGCAGCACGGCGGTGCAGGAGGGTTCGAGGCCGACGATGGGGATGCCGTTGACGGCGAAGGGGCCGAGGACCTCGAGCAGGTGGGTCAGCTGGTGGCGGGCGCCGTCGAGCTGGCCGGTGCTGATCCAGGTGAGGCCGCAGCAGGCGTCGTGGTCGGGCACGAGGACGTCGTAGCCGGCGTCGCGGAGCACGGCGACGGCGGCGTGCGGGACGGTCGGGGCGAGGGTGTCGCTGAAGGAGTCGGTCCACAGCAGCACGGGCGGGCGGGCCTGCGTGCCGGTCGTGGCCGGGGTCCCGTCGGTGCCGGTCGTGGCGGCGGGCAGCTCGACCGTCGCGGCGTCGCGGCTGCCCACGACGCGCACGTCGCCGGAGCGGCGGCCGGTCTGGCGGGCCCAGGCGCGGAACGGCACAGGGGCGAACCGCACCATCTTGCGGCGGGTGTCCATGCCGCCGAGGGCGAGGACGGCCTTCGCGACGGGGCGGATGCCGAGCACCGCGTTGGCCAGGGCGGCCAGGCCCGGTACGCCGGTGACGAGGCGCGCCCAGCGGGGCAGCCACCCGAGGGCGTAGTGGTTCACGGGGCGCAGGCGGCCCTGGTAGGTGCGGTGGAGCACCTCGGACTTGTACTGGGCCATGTCGACGCCCGCGGGGCAGTCCGAGGAGCAGGCCTTGCAGCTCAGGCACAGGTCGAGGGCGTCGTGGACCTCGGGCGAGGACCACCCGCGCGAGACGAGCGTGCCGTTGGCCATCTCCTGCAGCACGCGGGCGCGGCCGCGGGTGGAGTCCTTCTCGTCCTTGGTGGCCTGGTACGACGGGCACATGAACCCGCCGGTGGCGCGGGTGTCGGCGCGGCACTTGCCGACGCCGACGCAGCGGTGCACGGCCGTGGTCATGTCGCCGCCGTCGTGCCCGAACGAGAAACCGGTCGACGCGAGCAGGGACCTCGCGGCGGGGCGGCGCAGGTCCGCGTCGAGGGCCGCGGGGCGCACGAGGACGCCGGGGTTGAGCAGGTCGCGCGGGTCGAACAGGTCCTTGACGGCGCCGAACAGGTCGATGGTGCGGGCCGAGTACATGACGGGCAGCAGCTCGGAGCGCGCGCGGCCGTCGCCGTGCTCGCCGGACAAGGAGCCGCCGTGCGAGGCGACCAGGCGGGCGGCGTCCTCCATGAACGCGCGCAGCGGGTCGCCGGAGCGCTCCATGGGCATGTCGATGCGCAGGTGCACGCAGCCGTCGCCGAAGTGCCCGTACGCGAGGCCGTCGACGTGGTGGTCGGCCATGAGGGCCTCGAGGTCGCGCAGGTACCCGCCGAGCCGGTCGGGCGGCACCGCGGAGTCCTCGAACCCGGGCCACGCCTGCGCGCCGGACGGGGTGCGGCCGCCGAGCCCGGCGCCGTCCTCGCGGATCCGCCACATGGCGGCGGCCTGCGGGCCGGGCGGGAACACCGCGACGGCGTCGGTGCCGGCGTCGGCGGCGAGCGCGTGCGCGGTGGCGAGGGCCTCGTCGAGGGTGTCGCCCCCGACCTCGACCATCATCCAGCCGGCGCCGGGCGGCAGGTCGGGCACGGCCGACGCGCCCTTGACACGGCGGACCACGTCGACGAGCCGGGCGTCCATGCCCTCGACGGCCAGGGGCCGGTGCGCGAGCAGCGCGGGCACGGCGTCGGCGGCCGTGGGCATGTCGGGGTAGCCCAGCACGACGAGCACGGGTGCCGACGGCACGGGCACGAGCCGCACGGTCGCGCCCAGCAGCGTGACGAGGGTGCCCTCGGTGCCGACGAGGGCCTTGGCCAGGTCGGTGCCGCCCTCGGGCGTCAGGTGCTCCAGCGAGTACCCCGAGACCTGCCGGGTGAACCGGCCCAGCTCGGTGCGGATCACGTCGAGGTGGGACCGGACGAGGGCGTCGAGGCCGGGCACCACGTCGAGCGCCCCCGCACCGGCGCGGGCGGTGAACCGGCGCCCGGTGCCGTCGACGACGTCGAGGTCGACCACGTTGTCCGCGGTGCGCCCGAACGCGACGGCCCGCGGCCCGCACGCGTTGTTGCCGATCATGCCGCCGAGGGTCGCGCGCGCCTGGGTCGACGGGTCGGGCCCGAAGCGCAGCCCGTGCGGGGCCGCGGCGGCCTGCAGGTGGGACATGACGACGCCGGGCTCGACGCGGGCCGTGCGGGCCTCGGGGTCGATCTCCAGCACCCGGTTGACGTGCCGGGAGAAGTCGAGCACCACGCCCGGGCCCACGGCGTTGCCCGCCACGGACGTGCCGCCGCCGCGCGACGTCAGCGGCGTCCCGGTCTCCCGGGCGACCGCGAGCGCGGCCAGCACGTCGTCGGTGTCCCGCGGGAACACCACGACCTGCGGGACGACGCGGTAGTTGGAGGCGTCGGTCGAGTACTCCGCGCGTCGGCGCGTGGAGTCGTCGACGTCGCCGCGCACGGCGTCGCGCAGCGCGTGCACGACGTCCCTGACGTCGGTGGTCCCTGTCGTCACAGCCACGTGCGGCAGTCTCGCACCACCGCCCTGGGACCCCGGCACCCCGTCCACGTGGCGTCGGCGCGCAGCGCCCCGGCGCGGGCCGGTCAGGCGCGCGCGGACGCCCCGGTGCCCGCCAGGTGCGCGAGGGCGGCCCGCCGCAGCGGTGGGACCGCGGCAGCCAGGCCGAGGAGCAGGACGATCCCGATCGGGACCGGGGGGCCGCCGACGTTCTCGACGAACCCGGCGTGCGCGAGGACCAGGACGAGCAGGAGCGCGGAGACGACGAGGCCGACGGCCCCGACGTCGATCCACCGGGCCGCGCCGGCGGACGCTCCCGGCGCAGCCATCCAGGCGGCCACCAGCGCGATCTCGAGCGCCAGGACCGCGAGGACGGTCGCCAGCAGGTAGGGCGCCTCGAGGTGCGCGACCTCGGGGTACCGCGCAGCGGCGGCGGCCGCCGTCCGTGGCAGCACGACGAGCTGGACCGCGAGCGCCAGCACCCCCAGCACCGCGACGACACCCCGCAGGACACGTGCTCGCTCGTCAGCCATCGCGTGCTCCCCCTGCGTCGACGTCGGCCCGAGGTGTGCGTCAGCGCCGCACGGTCGTCACGCTACGCCGCGCGACCCGACGTCGGTCCTGCCGTGTCGTGGAGGGGTCGTGCAGGTCAGGTGCGTGCCTGGACCGGGCAGCCGGCGCAGGCGGGCCGGGGCGTGCAGGTGCCGCAGGTCGCGCCGGCGGGGGCGAGCGGGAGGCGGCCGGTGCGGGTGGCGTGGTCGAGGACGACCTCGACGAGGCCGACGTCGACGCCCAGGGACCGGGCGACGCGGGCCGGGCCCTCGCCGGCGGCGGTGCGGGCGAGGACCGCGTCGAGCAGGGCCCCTCTCCCGCGGGTCACAGCAGGGCCCCGACCTGGAAGACGCCGACGGCGAGCACCCAGGCGACGCCGAGCTGCACACCGACGCCGCCGAGGGTCCACCGCAGCCCGAACAGGCGGCGCTGCTCGGCGACCGTGGCCAGGCACGGGGTGTACGCGAGGGTGAAGACCATGAACGCGGCGGCCGCGGCGCCGGGGTGGCCGCCGGACGTGCGCTCGAGCGTGGCACGCAGCTGGGCGCCGAGGTCGCCGGGGTGCGCGGGGTCGGCGGGCTCGGCGACGGCGTAGGACTGCGCGAACGAGCCGACGACGACCTCCTTGGCGACGAACCCGGTGACGAGCGCGGCGGAGGCGTGCCAGTCGCCGAACCCGGCGGGCGCGAACGCGGGGGCCATGGCCGCGGAGACGCGCCCGTACGCGGAGTCCTCCACCGGCACGTCCCCGAAGGCGTGCCCGCCCGCCACCGGCACGGCCAGCAGCAGCCACATGGCGGTGAGGGTGACCACGACGACGCGCCCGGCGCGCGTCACGAACGAGAGCACCCTGGCCCACGCGGCGGCGACGATCGCCCGGGCGCGGGGGCGCTGGTAGGCGGGCAGGGCGAGCACGAGCGGCTCGCGGCGCAGGTCGCGGAACGCGGTGCGGCGCAGCACGAGGCCGCCGAGCACGACGAGCAGGACGCTGGCGAGGTACATGACGAACACCGCGGTGCCCGCCCGCCCGGGGAAGAACACGCTCCCCATCAGCACGTACACGGTCAGGCGGGCCGGGCACGACGTCCACGGCACGAGCATCCCGACGAGCAGGCGCTGGCGGGCGTGCGGGAGGGTGCGGGTGGCGGCGAGCGCGGGCAGGTTGCAGCCGAACCCGACGACGAACGGCAGCACCGCGCGCCCGTCGAGGCCGATGGCGCGCATGGCGCGGTCGGCGACGAACGCGGCGCGGGCCAGGTACCCGGAGTCCTCGAGCAGCGCGACCGCCACGAACATCAGCGCCATGAGCGGCACGAACGTCAGGACCGTGCCGACGCCGGCGAGCACGCCGTCGACGAGCAGCCCGGTGACCCACGCGGGCGCGTGCGCGGCACCGAGCAGCCACGTGACGGCGGGGGCCAGGCCCTGGCCGACCAGCACGTCGACCGCGTCCATCAGCGGTGCGGCGGCCGCGGTCGAGAGCTGGAACAGCGCCCACAGCACGGCGAGCAGCACGGGCACGCCCGCGGCCGGGTGCAGCAGCACACGGTCGGCGCGGTCGGACCAGGTCAGGACGGGCTCGGGCGGCGGGCCGGCGACGGCGTGCGTGACGTCGTCGACCCACGCGAACAGCGCCTCGACGTCGTCGGGGTCGAGGGGCGGCCCGTCGGGCACAGAGGCCCGGCCCTCGTGGTCCCCCGCGGCGGGCCCGACGGGCCCGGGCACCGACGGCGACGACGCGAGGCGGGCCGCGACGACGTCTCGCAGCGCCTCGACGCCACGGCCGCTGCGCGGGTGCACCGGTGCGACGGGGACGCCCAGCCGGGCGGCCAGCACGTCGACGTCCGCGACGACGCCACGGTCGGCGGCGACGTCGACGAGCGTGAGCGCGGCGACGACGGGCACCCCGCGGGCGACGACCTGGGCGTACAGGGACAACGACCGGGCCAGGGCGCCCGCCTCGAGGAGCACCACCGCGAGGTCGGGCCGACGCAGGCCCTGCTCGCCCGTGACGGCGGCTGCCGCGACCTCCTCGTCCGGCGTGCGGGCCAGCAGCGAGTACGTGCCGGGCAGGTCGACGACCTGGGCGGGCCGCCCGCCCGGGGCGACGCCGCGCCACGCACCGAGCTCGAGCTCGACCGTGGTGCCGGGGGCGTTCACGACGCGCTGCCGCCCGCCGGTGACGGTGTTGAACAGCGAGGACTTGCCGACGTTGGGGCAGCCGACGAGGACGACGAGCGGCTCGTCGAGCGTCGCGACCGCACCCGCCGGGGTGGCGGGACCCGTCGGCGCCGGGCCGCCGGGCTCGTGGCAGCTCACGACGCGTCCCCCGTCGCCGAGGACGGCGTCGTGGACGGCGCTGCGGCGGGCTGCGCGGCCTCCACCTCGACCCGCCGAGCCGTCGCGGCGTCCAGACCGAACCGGTCGGCGCCGAGCGCGACGACGAGGCCGCCCGCGACGGTGCGCTGCACGACCCGCACCCGCGCCCCGGGCCGCAGCCCGAGCTCGTGCATGCGGTGCCGCACCGCGTCGTCGAGGTCGACCGAGACGACACGGGCGTCGGCGCCCGGCCCGCAGGTGCACAGGTCCATGGGTCGACCGTAGGAGAGGCAAGCCTCACCTCATGGGACCGAGGTCCCGCCACCGGGGCGCGCGGCGGCCGCGCGCCCCGGCGGTGCTCAGGACTCGAGCGCGGCGTCGAGCGTGATCTGCGTGCCGGTCAGGGCCTTGCTCACCGGGCACGTCGCCTTCGCGGCCTCGGCGGCCTCCGCGAACCCGGCGGCGTCGACGCCGTCGACCTCGCCGCGGACAGTCAGCGCGATGCCGCTGATCCGGAAGCCGCCGGCCGGGTCGGGCTCGAGCGTCACGTCCGCCGAGACCTCCAGGGACTGCGGCACGCCGCCCTTCTCGCCGAGCAGCGCCGAGAGCTGCATCGCGTAGCAGGACGAGTGCGCGGCCGCGATCAGCTCCTCGGGGCTGGTGACGCCGCCGGCCTCGTCGGCCGCACGGCGCGGGAACGAGACGTCGTACGTGCCGACCTTCGAGCTGGTGAGCTCGACCTGGCCGGACCCCTCCTGCAGCGTGCCGTTCCAGGCGGTGCGAGCGGTACGCGTGGGCATGGCGCCTCCAAGGTTGTCGTCCAACGGGGTGCACCCGCCGACGCGGGCGCACGTCCCAACCTAGGCGCGGACCCCGCCGCGCGCGCCCGGTGCCGGGTGCGGCGGCACCGTCAGCGGGCGCGCTCGAGGTGGGCGGCCACCACGAACGACGGGGCGCCGGCCTCGCGCAGCGCCCACGCGGCACGGGCGTGCAGGGCGCGGCGCGCGGTCGGGTCCAGCCCGCCGTAGAGCCCGGTGCGCACCAGGTCGTGCCGGAAGACGAGGCGGTCGCCGCGCGCGTGCACGACGCCCGCGGCCAGCCCGTGCCGCAGCGTGCGCCAGCAGTCCGTCAGCGGCAGCCCGGTCAGCGCCGCGAGGTCCCCGACGACGAACGACGTGCCGAGCACGGACGCCTGCCCGAGCACGTGCCGCACCGCGGGGTCGAGGTCCTGCACGTGCGAGCGCCCGACCCGGTCGAGCTCGTCGTTCCACGACTGGCCGACGAGGTCGACGCCGCCGCCGCGCGGCTCGAGGGCCCCGCACGCCTGCACCGCGTGCACGACGTCGACGACGAGGCGCGGGTTGCCGCCCGTGGTGGCCAGGACCCCGCGCAGCGCGGGCCCGACGGGCGCGCCGACCAGGTGCTGGGCCAGCTCGACGCACGCCGACATGCTCAGCGGGCGCACCTCGAGGTAGCGCGCACCGGCCCGCGTCCAGGCGGCGACGAGCGCGGCGAGCTCGGGCCGCGGCACCGGGCGCAGCGTCATGACCGTCAGGGCGTGCGGGAGCACGCCGTCGCCGGCGAGGTGCGCGAGCAGCGCGAGCGACGGGGCGTCGGCCAGGTGCAGGTCGTCGAGCACCAGCGCCCACGGGCCGTCGTCGCCGTGCCGGCGGACCAGGGCGGTGAACAGCTCCTCGGCGCGGGCGTGCCGCGCGGGCGCCGCCGACGGCCCGGCCGGCACCCGGTCGAGGAGCGCGGTCAGCTCGGCGACCACCGGTCCGCGCGCGTGGGGCGCGGCGGGCCCGGTGTCGCGGCGCAGCAGCGCGTCGGCGAGGAGCGCGTACGGCGTGCCGGGATCGTGCCCGCGGGCGCTGACGACGTCGACGCCCAGCAGCCGGGCCGAGCCCTGCAGCGCCTCGACCAGCCGTGACCGGCCGACGCCGGGCTCACCCTCGAGCAGCACGGTCGCACCGGCGCCCGTGGTGACGGTCGACAGCACCTCGTCGAGGTCGTCGAGCTCGGCCGCACGGCCGACGAGCGGCTCGCGCCGGCCCGCGGACGAGGACGCGCTCATGCGTCGATCGTAGGACCGACCCCCCGTCCGGGTGACGCCGGCGGTCGGCGTGGCGGGGACGGCCGTGGTGGCCGCCCGCGTCAGCCGATGTACTCCCAGTGCCACGGCTCGGGCTTGCTGCCCGTGATCCGCGCCCAGCTGGGCAGCTCCCAGTCGTAGGCCGAGGCGTTCGCGAGCATCCAGTCGTGCTGGGCGGTGCCGAAGCTCTGCACGTTGCCGCCCAGGTCGACGGCCAGGCCCATGCCGTGGTTCGACGTGCCGGGCAGCGCGCACAGCGAGCCCTTGGCCGCGCGGCACGCGACCTGCGCCGAGTAGGACCGGTAGGAGTCGGAGACCGTGAGGTGGGCGCCGAACCGGGCGAAGAACGCGGCGTCGAGGGCCTCGAGCGCCTCGGCGGCGTCGCACCGCAGCCGCACCGATCCGTCGAACGACGGCGAGCAGAGCGCCGAGTCGGGGATGTAGCCGTTGTCGTACCCGAGCAGCGAGGCCTTCCAGGCGGCGCGCTGGGCCTCGGCGGCCTCCTCGGCGGCCTTCTGCGCGGCAGCCTCCTCCGCGGCCTTCTGGGCGGCGGCCTCCTCGGCGGCCTTCTGCGCGGCGGCGGCCTCGACGGCCTCCTGCGTGGAGGTGCGGACCTCGGCGGCGGCCTGGGTGACGCGGTCGAGCGCGGCGAGCAGCTCGGAGGTCTCGGGGTCCTCGACCGTCGACGGCAGGGCCACGGCGGTGGCGGCGTCGGAGGTGACCGAGCCGGTCGAGGCGGCGGGTGCGTCGGCGACCGTGGTGCCGGCGGGGTCCGCGGCGGCGGTGGGCTCGGCCGCGGGGGCGTCCGTGGACCGGTCGACCGAGCGCGAGGCGCTGGCGGTGCGGTCCACGACCTCGTCGAGGGTGCTGGTGGCACCGACGGCCGCGAGCGCGGCCTCGAGCTCGGCGGTCGCGGCGTCGAGCTCGGCCAGGGCGTCCGCGGGGACGGCGGCCTCCTCGGCGTCGGCGCGCACGTCGCTCGCGGTGACGATGACGCTGGAGGCGGCGTCGACGGCACGGTTCTGCAGCATCGCGATGTAGGCGTCGCCCTGGTTCTGGGCGACGGCGCGCGCGAGGGTGTCGACCGTCTCGGGGGCGACGGTCGTGGTCTCGTCCGCGTCGGCGGTCACCACGACGGCGCCGGTGCTCAGCATCAGCCCGAGGGCGACGCCTCCCTGTGCGACGCGGGTGGGGACGCGCGTCATCTTGCCCAGGTAGGGCAGCACGACGGCGGCGGGGGTCGGACGGGGGGCAGCGTGCCTGCCGCCCGACCGACGCCGGGCGCTCGGCAATCTGTCACTCACGCGATACACGTTATGTGAGTCGGACGGTCGCCCAGTGCACTTGAGCGTTTCCACAGGCGAAGATGTTGTGGACATCTGTCACGCGTTCGTCACACGTGGGGGGTCCGGAGCCACTACGCTGACGCCGTGCCCGGACCGTACGAGCCCGCCACGTCCCCGTCCTTCGACCTCGCCGCCGCCCCGCCCGCGCCGGTGGCTCCCGTGCTGCCCGCGCCCGCCGCGGCCTTCACGGACGCCGAGGACCCCGACGACGGCGGCGGCCTGCCCGACCTCTACGACATCGCGCGGCTCGCCCGCCGGCTCGGGGTCGAGCACGCGACGATCCGGGTCTGGCTCTCGCGCAAGGTGCCGTGGCTGCCCCCGCCGGACGGCCGGCTCAACGGCGGCGCCGTGTGGCGCGCCAGCACCCTCGAGGGTGTCGAGGAGCGGCGCTTCCGCCGCCGCCCCGGCCGCAAGCCCCGCTACGCCTCACCCCCCGGGGAGCTGGCGCGCACCGGGTCGCTCCCCGTGGTGCCGACGCACCTCGCGCCGGCGGCGTCCGGCGGCTCGCTCCCGGTCGGCACCGCCACCGGGCAGCTGCCGCTCGTCGCGAGCACGGCCACGGGCCAGCTGCCCGTGGTCGCGTCGCACCAGCCGTCGATGGCCGCCGCGACGGGTCAGATCCCGGTCGTGCCGGCGCCCGACCGCGCGCGCGGCCGGCACGCCGCCCCGCCCGCGGAGCCCCTGCCCCCGGCCTGACGCGGGCCTGGCACGGGCGGCAGCAGCCCCTTATCACCCCATTCGCCCGGACCGGGGCGGGGTCGACGAAAAGGACGAGTGACGGATTCGCGCCCAAGGGGTGACGAATGACCTACTGCTCAGTACCGTTCACCGGGCGACCGTCCGACTGTGACATGCGGCACGGATGGCCGTGACAGATCCGCGCGTCCGTCGACCCCGGGATGAGCCCATGCCACGTCGTGCTCTCGCTTCTCTCGCTGCCGTCTCCGTCGTCCTCGCCACCGCCGTGGTGGGGTCGACGTCGGCCACCGCAGCCCCACCCACCAGCGACCTGGCCGACCAGGTCCTCGCCTCCGCCGAGCTCAGCGTCGAGGGGTCCGCGCCCGTCGCCGACGCCCTGGCCGAGGCCAGCGGCACGGTCACCGCGTTCGTCCAGCTCGACACCCCCGCGGGCGTCGACGTCGCGGACGACGGCGGTGACGCGGCCGACGTGCTGGCCGCCGCCGAGGAGACCACCGCGGTCGCGCAGGACGTCGTCCCCCAGGAGCTGACGTCCGCCAACGCGCGCAGCGCGGCACCCAAGCGCATCGCCACGACGACGAACCTCGTCTCCGGCGCGCTGGTCGTCGGCGACGCCGCCCAGATCCGGGCGCTGGCCGAGCAGGACGGCGTCGTCGCCGTGCGGCGGGTCGCCGAGCGCACGATCGACAACGCCGCGCAGGACGAGTTCACGCGCGCGCTGGCCACCTGGCAGGACACGGGGGTGCTCGGCGAGGACGTCACCGTCGGCATCATCGACACCGGCCTGGACTACACGCACGCCGACTTCGGCGGCCCCGGCACCACCGAGGCCTACGAGGCCGCGTACGGCGAGAACGGCACCGGCCCGGTGCCGGCCGACGCGTTCGACCCCGACAAGTACATCGGCGGCCACGACTTCGCCGGCACCACCTACGACGCGGGCGGCGAGGGCGCCGAGCTGGTGCCCGTGCCCGACGAGAACCCCATCGACGTCAACGGGCACGGCACGCACGTGGCCGGCACGACAGCCGGGTTCGGCGTCACCGAGGACGGCGAGACGTTCCGCGGCGACTACCCCGAGCTCGAGTCGGTCCTCGACTGGCCGATCGGCCCGGGCGTGGCCCCGCTGGCCAAGCTCTACGCGCTCAAGGTGTTCGGCGACGTCGCGGGCTCGACCGGCCTGACGGGCCTCGCGCTCGACCACGCGGCCGACCCGAACGGCGACGGGGACTTCTCCGACCGCCTCGACGTGCTCAACCTCTCCCTCGGCGCGTCGGGCTCCCCCGCGGACGACCCGGAGAGCCTGCAGATCCAGGAGCTGACGGACCTCGGCACGGTCGTCGTGCTGTCGGCCGGCAACGAGGGCGACGTCGAGGACATCGGCGGCTCGCCCGGCAACGGCCCGGCGGGCCTGACCGTCGCCGCGTCCGTCGGTGCGAACATCGCGTTCGACGCCGTCGAGGTCACCGAGGCGTCCGACGCCGACCTGCTCGGCCTGCAGGCCGCGCAGAACTCGATCTCCTACGCGGGCACCGCCGACGTCACGGCCCCGGTCGCGTACGTGGGCGAGACGTTCGACGGCTGCACCGCGTTCACCGCGGAGCAGGCGGCCGCGGTCGCCGGCAAGATCGCCTACCTGTGGTGGGACGACGAGGACTCCACCCGCCGCTGCGGCTCGGGCGCCCGGTTCAACAACGCGGCGGCCGCCGGTGCGGTCGGCGTGCTGCTGCCGACGGAGGAGACCATCTTCGCCGCCGGGATCGCCGGCAACGCGGCCATCCCCGGTGCGCAGATGACCGCCGCCACGACCGACGCCCTGCTGCCGGAGATCGAGGCCGGCACGCTGTCGGTGAAGATCGGCCCGTCGCTGGCCATCGCCACCCGCCAGGACGTCGCCCCCGACACGCTCGCCTCGTTCTCCTCGCGCGGCGCGCACGGCTCGCTCGGCTGGGCCAAGCCCGACGTCGCCGCGCCGGGTCAGCAGATCGTCTCGGCGAACGTCGGCTCGGGCACGGGCGGGCAGTCCAACAACGGCACGTCCATGGCGTCGCCGCACGTGGCGGGCATCGCCGCCCTCGTGCGCGCCGCGCACCCGGGCTGGTCGTCGTCGCAGGTCAAGGCCGCGATCGTGAACACCGCGACCCACGACGTCACCACCGAGCCCGGCGGCGACCTCGCCTACGGGCCCCAGCGCGTGGGCTCCGGCCGCGTCGACACCCTCGCCGCCGTCACCACCGACACGCTGGTCTACAACAGCGCCTCGCCGGTGCAGACGTCCGTGAGCTTCGGCGTCGTCCCGCTGGCCGACAAGCCCGTGACCGTGCGCAAGACGGTCACCGTGCAGAACACCGGCTCCACCACGCGCACGTACCGCACGTCCGTGACCACCAGCACCACGGCGGGCGGCGCGACCATCACCGCGTCCCCGGCGACGCTGCGGGTGCGGGCCGGCGGCACGGGCCTGGTCACGCTGACGTTCACCGCCGACCCGGCGACCGTCGCCCGTGACATGGACCCGACGCAGGAGGCCACGAACTCCGGCGTGCCCCGCGACTACGTGTCGCAGGTCGCCGGCCGGCTCGTCCTCACCTCCGGCGACGCCGAGTGGCGGGTGCCCGTGCAGGGCACGCCGCGCCCGACGACCGACCTCGAGGCGGCCGCGCCGCTGACGCTCGGCACCGACGGCACCGGCACGCTCGCGCTGAAGGGCCGTGACGTCGTCTCCGACGGCTGGTTCGGCCTCGTCACGCCGCTGGTGCACGCCGCGGACTCCCCGAAGCTCGAGGAGATCCCCGGCTTCGAGACGTCCGCGTCGACGCTGCGCGCCGGCGACATCCGGCACGTCGGCTGGGCCTCGACCGCACCCGAGGTCACGGCCGCGGGCGGCGACCCGAAGAAGACGGGCACGCTGGCCGTCGGCATCGCGACCGACGGGGACTGGGCGGCCCTCGGGCTCAACCTCTACCCGACGGCGTACGTCGACGTGGACGGCGACGGCACTCCGGACGTGGGGGCGCAGGCGTACAAGCTCGCCGACACCGACCTCAGCGTCTTCGTCACCTACGACGTCGAGACCGGCGACACCATCGGCGGGCCCTACCTGCTGACCCCGTTCGCGGGGAACGTCGAGACGGGCGTGTTCGACAGCAGCACCGTCGTGCTCCCCGTGCCGCTCGCCGACCTCGGCGTCGACCCGGGCACGAAGGTCGACGTGTGGGCCGCCATGGTCAGCTCGTACGCGTTCTCCGGGCAGACCGTCGACCAGGTCGGGCCGTTCACGGTCGACCCGTACGACCCGCCCGTGTGGTTCGAGTCGAACATCGGCCAGGAGACCTGGTCGGAGGCGTACGACGGCGCGACCGTCGCCGCCCACGCCGGGCCGGGTGCCGACGACGCGTCGGTCCTGCTGCTGCACCACCTCAACCCGACGGCGGGCGAGCGCGCCCAGGTCGTCGACGTGAAGGCCACCGCGCCCACCGCGACGACCACGACCCTCGAGGTCGAGGCCGGCAAGCGGGCCGGCGAGGAGGTCGTCCTCACCGCGACGGTCACCCCGACGGACGTCGCCGGCACCGTGACCTTCCTCGACGGCGACGCCGAGCTCGGCACCGCCGACGTCGAGGGCGGCACGGCCACCCTCACCACGACGAAGGTCGGGGCCGGGGAGCACGCCCTCGCGGCACGGTTCGCGCCCGAGGGCTCGTCCGCGGCCGCGTCGACGTCCGAGGCGGTGACGGTGACGCTCGCGCAGAGCCGCTCCGAGGCGGACGTCGAGCTCGACCCGACCAAGGCGTCGTACGGCTCGGCCGTCGCGGCGACCGTCACGGTCGAGGGCGGCACCTGGGCGCCCGAGGGCACCGTCGAGCTCCGCGAGGGCAGCACGGTGCTCGCCACCGGTGAGCTCACCGTCGACGGGCTCGTCGGCACCGCGCAGCTCGAGCTGCCGCGGGACCTCGCCGTCGGGCGGCACGCCCTCAAGGCCGTCTACGTCGGGTCCGCCGACGTGAAGGGCTCGAGCGCGACCACCGCGGTCCGCATCACGCCCGCCACGACGACGGTCGCGCTGACGACGGAGTCCTGGCGGGTCGACAAGGGCGCCACGCCCGAGGTCACGGTGACCGTCACCGGCACCGACGGCGGCCCGGCACCCACCGGGAAGGTGAAGGTCCTCGTCGGCACCAAGAAGGTCGCGGACGTCGAGCTCACCGACGGCGTCGGCACCCTGACCCTGCCGAAGGCCACGTCGACCACGGTCGTCAGCGCCCTCTACCAGGGCAAGGGCGGCTACCTGCCGGCCGCGACGACGCAGACGCTGCGCGTGCGCTGACGCCACCTGCGGCCGACGGAGGCCGGTGCCGCCCGGGACCGTCCGGGCGACACCGGCCTCCGTGCTGTCAAGGGACGGCCGGTGCCGGCCGATGTAGGCCGCATGGGTGTGTTCGAAGGCAAGGGCGAGGGTGACGTCGTGCCGCGCCCCCACGGCCCCGCGGACGGCGAGCTGCTGCCCGACGGGCCCGAGGGTGCGGCACCGTCGGACGAGGACGCCGGCGCGCCCGTCGACGGCACGGACGACGACGGCACGATCGTCGACGGCACGGACGACGACGGAGCATCCGACGACGCCGCGGAGCCGGCCGGCCCGGCGGTGCCCGACGCGAACGCCGCGGCCGAGCCGGTGGCGTCCCCCGACTGGCGCACCGTCGAGCCGCTCAACGCGGCCGAGCAGGTGTGGCTCGCGCAGCAGCGCACCCTCCTGCACGACCTGTGCGACGCGCCGCTCGACGCCGACGCCGTGGCCGCGCTGTTCGACCGCGTGCACGCGCAGTGGTCCGCAGCCGACGACCGGCCCGACCCCGAGCCGCTCGGCAAGGCGTTCGGCGTCGCGATGGGCGACCTCATCGCCTCCCACCTGCCCGGGCTGCGCTGGTGCGTGCGCAGCGACCAGTACGGCACCGACATCGTGCTCGTCCACGACGAGCCCGAGGTCGTCGTCTACCCCCTCGCCGCCGTCACCCAGCAGTGGGAGAGCGCCGCGCCGGGCTGGTTCGCGGCGCACCTGGAGCGCGTGGAGCGCGGCGTCCGCGACGTCCTCGCGCCCCACGCGTGAGCGCCCGGACGCGACTTCGCACGATCCGACACGCGCACGGGGCCCCCGACGGGGCCCGGAGGCCCGATACTGCTCGGGTGACCACGTACGACGACACCGACCTGTTCGGGCAGATCGAGGACCCGCCGCCCGGGGGACGCAGCAGCCGCCCCGTCCGCGCCGGCAGGGTGCTCGTCGTCGCCGCGGCCCTCGTGGTCGCCGGTGTGGCCTGGTTGCTGCTCGCCAACGGCGGCGGCGACGACGCCCAGGACGCGACGATGACCGTCGCGATCCTCGACCGGGCGCAGGAGAGCACCGACGAGCTCGACCCCGACGACCTCACGCTCACGGGCGTCGACCCGCTGACGACGCGGTTCGCGGTGCGGACCGAGGCCGGTCGCCACTTCGTCGCGCTGCGCGGCGACGGCAGCCTGTGCGTCGTCCAGGTGCCCGACGGCGACACGACGCAGTTCATGTGCGCCGCCGCGTCCCCCACCGCGACCGTCACGGTGACCGCCGAGGACGGCTCGCAGGTGCTCGTGGGTGCCGACGGCGCGCAGGCCCCGCCCGCGGACGAGGGCTGGCGCGAGGCCGGCTCGAACGTGTGGGTCGCCGACGCCCCCGCCCCTACGCCCTGACCGGTCGGTCCTGACCCGTCCGTCCTGACCCGGTCCGGCCGGGCCCCGGTCGGACCGGGTCAGTCGAGGTCGGTGAACGCGTCCACGACGCGCTGCACGCTCGACGCGAGCCCCCACCGCTGCGCCAGCGCCACGAGCGCGTCGGGGTCGGCCGGGGTGCGCGGCACGGCGTCGACGACGTCGCCGACCGGGGCGTCCTGCGCGACGCGCACCACGACCGGCGCCGCCGCGAGGTAGTCCGCCGACTCCCGCAGCCGGCGCAGCTGCGTGGCCGTCAGGCCCGGGTCGGCGGCGTCGCGCGCGGCGAGCACCCCGGCCAGCGAGCCGTACCGGCGCACCAGCGCGGCGGCGGTCTTCTCGCCCACGCCCGGCACGCCCGGCAGCCCGTCGCTCGGGTCGCCGCGCAGCGCCGCCATGTCCACGTACCCGGGGCCGTCGGGCACGCCGTAGCGCTCCGCCAGGACGGCCTGGTCCACGACCAGCAGGTCCTTGAACCCCTTGACCGTGGACAGCACGCGCACGGGCGCCGCGTCGTCGACGAGCTGGTAGAGGTCGCGGTCGCCGGTGACGACCTCGACGGGCGACCGCTCCGCCGCCGGGCGCGCGACCTCGCGGGCCGTGAGGGTGCCGATGACGTCGTCCGCCTCGTACCCCGGCGCCCCGACCCGCGCGACGCCGAGCGCCGCGAGCACCTCGACGATGAGCGGGACCTGCGCCGCGAGCGCCTCGGGCACCTCCTCCTCACCGGTCGTGCCCGGCACCTCCCGGGCCACCCGGTGGGCCTTGTACGAGGGGATGGCGGCGACGCGGAACGCGGGGCGCCAGTCGTCGTCCCAGCACGCCACGAGGCGCGCGGGCCGCCGGTCGACGACGAGCCGGGCGATCATGTCGAGCAGCCCGCGGACCGCGTTGACCGGTGTGCCGTCGGGCGCCCGCACGGAGTCCGGCACCCCGAAGAAGGCCCGGAAGTACAGGGACGCGGAGTCGAGCAGCAGCAGCGGCCGGGCGTCGGTCATGGGGCCACCGTACGGGCGGACCCCGACACCGGCACGGCCCGGCACCGGCACGGCCGGGCGGGCTGGCACGTGCCCGCACCGGGACGGACGAGAGGGACGTCCGCGGCCCTCCACCGCGTCCGTCCCTCCGCCCTGCCCGGTGCCGGGGCCCGCCCCGGCTCGCGTCAGCCCACCGGGCTGAGGTCCAGCTGGTCGTCGGCCACCGCGACGACGCTCCACGGCGTGCCCTCGGCGTCGGTGAGCTCCCACGCGGGGACGAGCACGGCGGCGCCGTCGGGCAGCGTGACCAGCGAGACGCCGAGCCGGGCGTCGACGAGCTCGACCTGCTGCACGGGCCACGCGACCGCGGACCCGGGCTCGGGCGTGGTCGGCACGGTGGGCTCGGCCTCCGGGTCGACGGCCTGCTCGTCCGCCATCTCCTGCAGGGACTGGTCGGCCGTCGCGAGCCCGCGCGCCGCGAGCGGCACCACGCCGCCGTAGGACGCGCCGAACCGCGGGTCGTTGAGCCGCTCGACCGCTGCGGCCGGGCTGATCACGTCGTACTCGCCCAGGTCGACCAGCGGCGCGAGCGCACCCCACACGGACTGCACACCGGTGCCGGCGAGGGAGACCGACCACGCGACCCCGGTCTGGGTGCCGTCGACGACCTGCGCCGCCTGCACGGAGACCAGGCCCTCGACGCCGGTGTCCTCGAACACCTCGAAGGCGTACCCGGCGGGGTCGACGCCGAGGTCGGCCAGGAGCGTGCGCACCCGCTCGACGGCCGCGTCGCCCGTCGGCGTGCTGGCCGGGTCGCAGACGCTCGGGTCGGCGGGGTCGGGCTCGGCCGGGTCGACGGGCATCGGGGCGGCGTCGGTGCCGGGCTCGTCGGCACCCACCTCACCCTCCTCCGCGAGGGTGTCGTCCGCGGACGCGGTGCACACCGTCGGGTCCCAGGCCCGGTCGTAGAAGCCCACGGACGCCTGGCCGTCGACGGAGAGCGTCACGGTCGCGCCCGTGCCGTCGTTGGGGCCGACGACCCACTGCCCCCACTCGAGGCGCGGCTCGCCGTCGACGCCCAGGGTCGCGGCGACGCGTGCCGCCGTCTCGGCGCCGACCACGGCCGCCGCGTCGAACGCCCAGGCGTGCGCGGACGCGCCCTCGGTGCCGAGTCCGTCGCCGGAGAACACGGTGCGCCCGCCGAACCCGGGGGCGATCATGCGCGCGTCCTCGGTGGACGCGCCGGAGAGGGCCTCCGGGGCGTCCGCCGCCGCGCCCCCCGCCCCGGGCAGCGTGATGGGCGCGGCGGCGTCGGCCAGGTCGGACGCGGTGTCGGACGCCGGGGCAGGCATGCCCGATGCGCCCACGGCGTACCCGCCGCCACCGACGACCGCGAACGCGGCGGCCGCCGCCGCGACCTGGAGCCACCGGGTGCGGCCGCGCCGGCGGGCACGCGCCGCGGCCAGCTCGTCGGGCGCGTCGGCCGGCGTCGTCCCCGCCACCGCCGGCGTGGCGGCGAGCGGGACACCCGTCTGCTCCGCCAGGCGGGCGTGCACACGGTCGAGGTCCGGCGTCGCGTCGGCGGCCGGGTCGGCGGCGCGCAGCCGGGCGACGAGCTCGTCGTCGCCCGGGCCGCCCGGGGTGCGGGTGTCGTCCATGGTCGTCCTTCCGGCGTGGTTGCCCCTGCTACCCCTCCTGTGTGCCGGGGCCGCGTCGTCTTGCACGACGGGTCAGCGCGCCTCGTGCGCCGCCCACGCCTCCCGCAGGCGGGCGCGGGCGCGGGACAGCGCGGCGTCCGCACCGCCGCGGCCCACCCCCAGGGCCGTGGCGAGCTCGTCGCCCGTGAGCCCCTCCCACGCGTGCAGCAGCAGCACGTGGCGGTCGCGCGCGGACAGCCCGCCCAGCACCGTCCGGACCGTCTCGTCGCGCACGGCACGCACGGCGGGGTCGTCGGTGTCGACGTCCTCGGGCAGGTGCTCGACGGGCACCGGGCGGCCCTTGCGGCGGTGGTTCGCGACCACGAAGCCCGCGGTGCGGAACAGCCACGGCAGCTCGGCGCCGTCCGGGACGTCGTCGCGGCGGCGCCAGGCGACGGCCAGCACGTCGGCGGTCAGGTCGTCGGAGTCGACGGCGGCGGCGCGGCGGCGCACGTAGCGGTGCACGGCGGTCGCGTGGGCGCGCACGACGCCCTCGAACCAGGCGGCGTCGTGGGGCACCCGCGCGGCGGCGACGCGCACCTCGGGGCCGACCTCGGGCGCCTCCGGCCGCACGGCGGTGTCCTGCGGGGGGTGCGACGGCACGAGGCCTCCCGGGGTCGTCGGCGTGCTCACGGGTCGGGGCGCGGACGCACCCTCACCCTCGTGGTGTCGCGACCCGTGCGGATCTTGCACGCCCGCACGACCCGGTGCGCCGAGCCCGGCGTCAGAGCCCTTCGGCGACCATCGCGGTGGCCCGGAGCCAGGCGTCCCGCGTGGCGGGGCGCAGGGCCGCGTGCTCGATGGGGCCGCCCGCGACGAGGGCCTTGTCGTGCGGCACCTCCACGACGGCGCGCGTGAGGGCGCCGAAGTGCGAGACCAGCCGCAGCCGCAGGTCCTTGTCGACCTTGGGCTCGGGGGCCGACAGGATCGTCACCGCCTCCCGCACCAGGTCCTCGTGCCCCGTGGCGCGCAGCGCGTCCAGGGCCCAGGCGGCGGACTGGGCGGTGTCCTCGCGGACCGTCGAGACCACGACGAGCTGGTCGGCGGCGTCGACCGCGGCCCGCCAGTTCGACGCCCGCATGTTGTTGCCGGTGTCGACCACGAGCACCCGGTAGAACTGCGAGAGCACGCCGTGCAGCGACCGGAACGACTCGGCGTCGACGCTCGACGCCGAGGCCGCGTTCTCGTCGGACGCCAGCACGTCGAACTGCTCCTGGCGCTGCGTGCGGACGAACGCGTCGAGGTCCCCGATGCGCAGCGTGCCGCGCCGCTGCAGGTGCGGCAGCGCGCGCAGCAGGTCGACGGCCGTGCTCGTGTGGTCGCCGTGCTGGGACCGCCAGCCGAGGGTGCCGCGGGTCTCGTTGTTGTCCCACGCGAGGGTGTACCCGCCGCGCTCGAGGCCGAAGGTCGCGGCGAGCAGCATCGTGGCGGTCGTCTTGTGCGCACCGCCCTTGGGGTTGACGACGACGACGGTGCGCGGGCCGTCGAAGGTGCGGCGCACCGCGGCGGACGCCGACCGTCGCCGACGCTCCGCCTTGCCCGGCTGCGGCTTGACCGCGCCGAACGTCACGCGGCGCACCGCCCGCTGCCAGCCGTGCTCGGCCGGGCCCGTGTGACCGGGGTGCCGCGCGGCGAGCAGGTCGTCCAGCGTGGGCAGCGACGTGCCGCCGGTGCCCGTCGGCGGCTCGGACGCGGCGCGCGGCGCGGGCGCCGCGACCGGTGCCGCCGGTGCCGCACCCGCCGGCACGGGACCGCGCGTCGTGGGCGTCGCCCCCGTGACCGCGTCGGCGTCGGGGGCCTCGTCGACCCTGCCGTCGGGGTGGATGAGCAGCGACCAGAGGCCGTCGGGGTCGCGCACCTCGACGGGCAGGGCCTGCCCCGCGTCCGTCGCGATCGCGGCGATCCGCGCCGTCATGGTCGCACCGGCCTCGGCGAGGTCGCGGGCGGCGATCTTCTGCACGACGCCGTCGACCGAGATCTGCCCGGTGCCGTCCTCACGGACCTCCGCGGTGATCCGCGGGAGCTGGTCCGCCCCGTCCGTCCCGGTACCCGCCGCCGTCGCCGGCGTGCGCGTGGCCACGCTGCCGCTGTCGGTCATCGCCTGCCACCCCCCGTTCGTCTCGCCGCCCGTCGTACCCGCCGCGCGTCGCACGGCCGGGCCGCGCGTCGCTCGACGCGCCGGGCGGACCTCGCCATCGTCCGGGTCGAACGTATCGCCCGCCCCGGGGGGACGCACATCGGACATGCCGGTCCGGCCCGCGCGAAGACGCAGGCCACGCCCCGGGCGTGGGGCAGGTCACCCCGCACGGTGGTGCGGGCGCCGGCTCAGGCGTCGGTGTCGACCTCGAACCACACCGTGGTGCCGCCGCCGGGCCGCCGGGCCGAGCCCCAGGCCGACGCCAGCGCCGCCACGAGGGCCATGCCGCGCCCGCTGGGCGCCGTCGGCTCCGGGTGCTGCAGCCGGGGCGTGCCCTCGCCCTCGTCCGTCACGGCCACCCGCACGACGGCGCCGTCGACGCGCACGTCCACCTGCACGGGTGCCGCCGCGGGGCCGTGGGTCACCGCGTTCGTGACCAGCTCACCCGTCAGCAGCTCGATGACCTGGTTGGACGCCCCCCCGACGCCCACGCCCGCCACGGAGCGCATCACCCAGTGCCGCGCCGCGCGCGGCGCGCTGCGCTCCGCGGTCACCACCATGCTGTCGTCCAGGAGCGGCGGCGGCGCACCCCGCCTGCCGCTCCTGATGTCCCGGACCTCACCCACCGGTCCAGGGTGCCCGAAGGCGGGCGGACCCGCCGCTCGGACCCACGGACCGGACGTCGCCGTGGACGCGCGGGCCGCGGCGACGGGCGTCGCGTCAGCGGCGCGCGGGCGGCACCCACGACGAGTCCGGCATGCACAGCCACAGCGCCGCGTAGACGAGCAGCGCGCTGCCGGGCAGCACCGTGAGCGCCACCAGGATCACCCGCAGCAGCCACGCCGGGGCGCCGATCCGCTCCCCGACGCCCGCGCACACACCGGCGACCCAGCGTCCGGCGAAGGGCCGGACCAGCCCGGCCCTTGCGAAACCTGCCCTGATGGCGTCCATGCGTCCTCCTCGTGCCGTCGGCGACCTGCTCGGCGGCGTCGTCCTCGGGCCGGCCCGTGCGGCCGGCCTCCCGACGCCAGTCTCGCCGTGGCGCGGGCGCGCGCGCCTCCGGGACCGACCCTGGTCCGCCCCTGGTCGGACCCCCTGACCACCCCGGCCTGAGGTGCCTCAGGCCCGCCGGGCACCACCTCAGACGGCACCGGGCGTCAGCGGCGTCCGCGGCACCGACGTCCGCCCGATCCGCCGCGCCCCGCCTCACGCGCACCGTAGGTCCCGTGCCCGTGCGTCGACCCGCGGACGGGCCCGGGCAGGACGAGGAGGACACCATGAGCACCCTGTGGGGGCCGGCGCTGGACGCCGAGATCAGCTACCGCCGCGAGCGACTGACGGCGCACGCACGCCGGCGCGGGCGCGCCGACGCCGCCGGGCAGGCCGCGGACGCCGCGACGCCGGTCGTCGCCGTGCCCGTCGCCGCTGCACCCGCCACCGCAGCACCCGTCGTACGTGCCGCGGTGACCGCCGCGGCACGCGGGGGCGTGCCCGCCGCACGCCGTGGGTGGCGCCTGCGAGGATCGGGGGCGTGGCACGCGGCCCGATGAGCACACCTTTCGTCGCGCGCGAGACCCAGGTCCGGCAGCTCCTCGACGCGCTGGACCGGGCCCGCGCGGGCGCACCCACGTGCGTCGTCGTCGGTGGCGACGCGGGCGTCGGCAAGACCCGGCTGCTGCACCGCGCGGGCACCGCCGCCGCCGCGGCGGGAGCGCTCGTCGTCACCGGCCACTGCGTGGACCTCGGCGAGATCGGCCTGCCCTACCTGCCGTTCGCGGAGGCCCTCGGCGCGCTGCGCACGCACGTGCCCGGCACGGTGAGCGACGTCGTCGCGGCCCGCCCGGCGCTCGCGCGGCTGGTCGACGGCGCCCCGGCCGGTGGGGGCGACGCCGGGGCCGACCGCCTCCAGCTGTTCGAGGGCGTCGCCGAGGTGCTCGCGGCCGCCGGCACGGCCGAGCACCCGCTCGTCGTGGTGCTGGAGGACCTGCACTGGGCGGACGCGTCGAGCCGGGACCTGCTGCGGTTCCTGGTGTCGCGGCTGGGCGCGCAGCACCTGCTCCTCGTGGTCAGCTACCGCGCCGACGACGTGCACCGCCGCCACCCGTGGCGCGGCGTCCTGGCCGAGCTGTCCCGGCACCCGCGCGTCGAGCGGCTGACCCTCGAGGCGTTCACGGACGACGAGCTGCGGGCCTTCACCACGGCGGCGCTGGGCAGGCCGCTGCCCGAGGGCACCCTGCGCCGGGTGCGCGACCGCGCCGAGGGCAACGCGTACTTCACCGAGGAGCTGCTCGAGGCCGGTGCCGAGAGCGGCGACCTGCCCTGGTCGCTCGCCGACGTGCTGCGGGCCCGGGTCGAGCAGCTCGACCCGGCGGCGCTGCGCCTCGTGCAGCTCGCGTCGGCCGCGGGGCGACGGGTCGACGAGCCGCTGCTGCGCGCCGCCGCGCAGGCCGACGCGGGTGGGACGCTCGCCGCCCCGGGTGCGGTCGACGCCGCTCTGCGCGAGGCCGTCGCGCACCACGTGCTCGTCGGCGAGGACGGCCGCATCGCGTTCCGGCACGCGCTCCTGGCCGAGGCGGTGCACGCCGACCTGCTGCCGGGCGAGGCCGCCGCCGCGCACCGGGCGTACCTGGACGCGACCCGCACCGGGCCCGACCTGGCGTCCCACGCCGAGCGCGCGGCCCACGCGCTGGCCGTGCCCGACGTGGCCGTCGCCCTGGCGGAGTCGTGGGCGGCCGCGCAGGACGCGCGACGGCTGCTCGCCCCGACCGAGGAGCTGCGGCACCTCGAGGTGGTGCTGCGCCTGTGGGACGCCGTCCCCGGCGGCGCGCCGCTCGGGGCGCCGCCCGTCGGTGCGCACGCCGGGCCGGACGAGGCGACCGACGTCGACGA
Source organism: Cellulomonas oligotrophica (assembly GCF_013409875.1). GTDB lineage: Bacteria > Actinomycetota > Actinomycetes > Actinomycetales > Cellulomonadaceae > Cellulomonas > Cellulomonas oligotrophica. The sequence continues at coordinate 2,904,863 of NZ_JACCBK010000001.1, read as the reverse complement.
GGACGACCGCACGGCCGCGCCCGACCGGGCGGAGGTGCTGCGGCAGGCGTCCTGGGCCGCGAGCCGCGCCGGCTCCCCCGAGCGGGCGGTGCCGCTCGCCCGCGCCGCGCTCGACGAGACCGGGCTGACGCCCCGCCGCCGGGCGGCCCTGCACACGGTCGTGGCCCGGCACCTGCTGGCCGTCGACCGTGGCCGGGAGGCCATGGCGGAGGCGTCGGCGGCGCTGGCCCAGATCGACCACCTCGCCGGCGGGCCGACGCGGGAGCGGGCGTGGGCCCTGGCGACGTACGCGCGCGCCGCCGTGAACGCCGGCCGGGACGAGGAGGCCGAGCAGACGGCGGAGCAGGCCGCGCAGGTCGCGCGGGCCGTGGCCGACGCGGGTGCCGAGTCGGACGCCATGACGACGCTGGCGGTGCTCGACCGCCTCGACCACGCCCAGTCCGCCGGGCTGCTGGAGCAGGCGCTCGCCCGCGCGGTGGAGTCGCAGGACGTCGCCACGGAGCTGCGGACCCGGTACAACCTCACGTCCGCGCACTGGTCGGCGGGCGACCTGGTCAGCGCCGGGCGGCACGCGGCCGACGGCGTGCGCGCGGCACGACGGGTCGGCATGGCGTGGGCCCCGCACGGGGTGGACCTGCACATGTTCGGCGCCCTCGTCGCCTACGCCACCGGCGACCTGGCGCCCGTCCCGCACCCGCCGACCGACCGCGAGGCGCCCGCGGGCGCGCAGGCCCTGCTGCAGGCCGTCGACCTGTACGCCGCGACGGCCCGGGGCGACGCCGACGTCCTCGACCGCGCGCGTGCCCTGCGCCCGTGGTGGACGCGGGACCCGCTGGTCACCCTCATCGCCGGCACGAACGAGGCGGACGCGCTGACCTGGGCCGGTCAGGGGCGCGCGGCCGAGCAGGTCGCCGCCGAGGTGCTCGACCGGGTGACCGCGTGGTGGTCGGACAGGCTGCTGGGCGCCATCCGGATCGGTGCGCTCGCCCTGGCGGGGCTCGCCGAGGAGACCACCGCGCCGGGCCCGGCCCCGGCCGACCGCGACGACCTCCTGGCGCGGGCGGACGCCTGGCTGTGGCGGGCGGAGCGGGCCGCCGGGGAGGGCCGGCCGCACGGCGGCGTGCTGGGGCCCGAGGGGCGGGCGTGGCTGCTGCGGGCGCGCGCAGAGCACGCCCGCGCGCACGGCGACGCGGACCCGGACGCGTGGGGGCTGGCCGTCGAGGCCTTCGGGTACGGGCACCGGTACGAGGCCGCGCGCTCCCGGGCCCGGCTGGCGGAGGCGCTGCTCGTGGTCGGCGACCGCGCCGGGGCCGCGCACGAGGCCGGCGCGGCGCTGGCGGAGGCGGTCGCGCTGGGCGCCGAGCCCCTGGCCGAGCAGGTGCGCGCGCTCGTGCGGCGCGGCCGTCTCGCCGTCGACGACGTCCGGCTGCCGGGCACCGACGTGCTCACGGTGCGCGAGGCGGAGGTCCTCGCGCTCGTGGCGCAGGGCCTGTCGAACCGGCAGGTCGGGGAGCGGCTGTTCATCTCGGGCAAGACCGTCTCCGTGCACGTGTCGAACGTGCTGGCCAAGCTCGGGGCGTCGGGCCGGACCGAGGCCGTGTCGATCGCGCACCGGCGCGGCCTGCTCGCCGTCGGGCGGGAGCCCGCCGTGCCGGTGCCGACGACCCGCCCTAGCGTGTGACCCATGACACCTTCGGCGCCGGCGGTCGAGCTCGACGTGCGCGGTCGCACGGTCCGCGTCAGCAGCCCCGACCGTGTGGTGCTCCCGCAGCGGGGGTTCACCAAGCTCGACGTCGTCCAGCACTTCCTGGCCGTCGGCGACGGCATCCTCGGGGCGCTGCTGCACCGCCCGACCACCCTGGAGCGGTGGCCGAAGGGCGTGGTCGAGGGCGCGCGCATGTCGACGCGCCAGGACTCCTCGGGCGACGCGTTCTACCAGAAGCGGGTCCCGCAGGGCGCCCCGGACTGGGTCGAGACGTCCCGCATCGCTTTCCCCAGCGGGCGGACCGCCGACGAGGTCGCCCCGACCGAGCTGGCCGTCGTCGCGTGGGCCGCGAACCTCGGCACCCTGACGTTCCACCCCTGGCCGGTGGTCCGTGACGACGTGGAGCGGCCCGACCAGCTGCGGATCGACCTCGACCCGCAGCCCGGCACCGACTTCTCCGACGCCGTGCGCGTGGCCCCGCACGTGCGCGAGCTGCTCGCCGAGCACGGCATGACGGGGTACCCCAAGACGTCCGGCGGGCGCGGCGTGCACGTGTTCGTGCCGATCGAGCCGCGGTGGACGTTCGTCGACGCGCGCCGGGCCACGATCGCGCTGGGCCGCGAGCTCGAGAGACGCCTGCCCGACCAGGTGACGATGCGCTGGTGGAAGGAGGAGCGCGGCGCCACGATCTTCGTCGACTACAACCAGATGGCCCGGGACCGCACCATCGCGTCCGCGTACTCGGTGCGCGCCAACGCCCGCGGGACCGTCTCGGCCCCCGTCACGTGGGACGAGCTGCCCGACGTGCACCCCGACGACTTCGACATCGGCACCATGGCCGCACGGTTCGCGCAGGTCGGTGACCTCTACGCCCCGCTCGTCGCGCACGCCGCACCGCGGTTCTCGATCGAGCCGCTCCTCGAGCTGGCCGACCGGCAGGAGCGCGACGAGGGCCACGGCGACCTGCCGTACCCGCCGGAGTACCCGAAGATGCCCGGCGAGCCGAAGCGCGTGCAGCCGTCACGCGACCGCGACCGCCCGCGCTGACGAGCGCCCGCACCCACGGGCCCCGCACGGCGGGCCCACCGCGGCGGCGGGCCCACCGCGGCGGCGCGGTCAGCCGCGGAACTCGTAGTGCCAGTACTCCGGGTTGGAGCCGCCGCGCTGCGCCCACGACGGCGACACCCACCCGTACGCGGGCCCGTTCGCCACGAGCCACGCCCGCGCCGGGGAGTCCCACCCGTACGTGCACGGCAGCTCCGGCACGTCCAGCGCCAGGCCCGTGCCGTGCGACGACGTGCCGGGCACCGCGGCGACCGACCCGAGCGCGGCGCGCATCGCCACCTGCGTGTCGTAGTCGCGGTACGCGAGGTCGAGGGCCAGGTCGTGCCCCAGCGCGGCCCGGAACGCGACGTTGAGCCGCTCGAGCGCGGCGGTCGCGTCGGCGCGCAGGTAGAACGGCGTGCCGCGGGAGTCCACGGTCCACGAGACCGCGGACAGCATCTGCGGGGTCAGCCGACCGTTGGAGCCGTCCCCGCCCTCCGTCGGCGTGGACGTGTAGAACGCCGGGCCGGAGTAGGTGGTCCCGCAGCCGGCCGCAGCCGCGTCGCCGTCGCCGCCCGCTGTGTCGGCCTGCGGGGCTGCCGCAGCAGCAGCAGCGGCCGCAGCCGCTGCCTCGGCCTCGGTCGCCTCGCGCCGAGCACCCACGGCCTCCTCCACGGCCGAGCGGGCGTCCACGAGGCGTGCCGTCGCGGCGCGCATGGCCGCCGCCGACGCGGGCCCGCCGGGGACGGCGTCGATCGCGGCCGCCAGCGCGAGGCGGACCGTGTCGTCGGCCACCTGGCCGTCGCTCTCGTCGAGCACCGTGCGCGACGCCTCGACCTCCGCGTCCAGCGCCGGGCGTGCGGCGGCGAGCACGACGTCGGTGCCCGACGCCCCGAGCAGGCCCACGGCGGCCCCGGCCGCGGCGGCCTCCGCGTGCGCGGCTCCGACCGCCTCGTCGACCCGCTCCTGCGCCTGCAGCCGCGCGTCCGCGGCCTCGCGCTGCTGCGCGACCGACCACGCCCACGCCCCGGCCCCGCCGCCCAGCGCGAACGAGGCGGCGGTCACGGCGGCGACAGCGGCACGACGCACGGCAGGACCCCCCGGTCGGCTCGGCGGCGCCGCACCTGCGGCACCCGTCGCGGCCACGGTAGCCGAGGACGCCCGCGCGGTGCCCGACGGGTGAGAACGTGGGCGCATGCACGCGACACCGGCGCCCCGCCTCAAGGCCCGCACCGCGCCGACCGATGCCTCCGGCATGGACAGCGCCACCACCACCCTCGGGCGCACCCCGTCCGACCCGTCCGCCCCCGTCGGCGACGCCGCGGACGCGCCCGCCGCCCTGACCGCTGACCAGCCCGTCGGCACCCGCGACCACGACACCCGCGACCACGGCACCGGCGTCCCCGCCGACGGCACGGACGACCCCGCGGCCACGACGCGACCGCTGAGCCCGGTGGAGAACCTGCACCTCGACCGCCTGCGCGTGTGGCTGCGCGAGGACGGCGTCGACACCGCCGACACCGCGTCGCTGGCGGCCCGGTGGGCGGACCTGCTCGCCCGCCACGGCGCCGACGCCCCCGCGCCGACCGGTGCGGTGGCCGCCCTCGGCATCGCCGTCGGCGACGTGCTCGTGGACCGCGCGCCCGGTGCGACCTGGGTGATGTGCGCCGGGCCCGACGGGGCGACGCCCGGCGTCGTGCACCCCGCCCGGCCGTCCGCACCGGTCGTCGCCGTGCTCGACGCGCACGCCCGGTGGCGGGCCCGCGCGCAGGACTGGGTGCCCGGCTACGTCGACCGCGCGGTCGCGCACCTCACGGACCCGTCGACGGCCGTCACGTCGGCCGCCGGTCCCGTGCCGAGCCCCGTCCCCGCGTCCCCGACGCCCGCTCCCGCCGACGCGGCCGACCCGGTTCCCGCTGCCGACCCGGCTCCCGCTGCCGCCGCCCAGGCCGCCCCGGCGACTGCGCCGACCGCGCTCCCGTCCCGCCGACGGGCCCGCCCCGACGCCGGACCCGCCACCTCCCCGGCCGCCGACGGCGCGCTGCCCGGCCCCGACGCGCTCCCGCACCGCCCGTCGGAGACGGTCCTCGACCTCGCGCTGCGCTCCCTCGAGCGGGCCCTCGCGCGGGCCGTCGCCGACCCGGCCGGCGTGGGCGCGTTCGTGAGCGTCCGCGACGCCTCCGGGCTGCGCACCACCGACCTCGACGGGCCCGACGCCCTGGCCCAGGCCCGCGAGCACGCCCGCCGCAGCCGTGCCGACGAGGCCGCGGTCGCCTGGGCGGAGCCCCACGACGGCGGGTCCCGTGTGGTCGTCGACGCCTCCGCGGCCGGCGAGGTGGGCATCCGGGTCGCCCACGCGTTCGCTGCCGACGCGGACGGCGGTCGCGAGGTCGGCGGCCCGCTCGTGCTGGGCCAGGCGGCCCCGCTGCTCTGACGCCGGACGCCCGCGCCCCGGCCCCACCGAGGGTCGGGGCGCGGCGTCGTGGGTCAGGAGGCGTGCCGGTAGCGGAAGTCCTCGGCGATCTGCTGCGCCTGCATCATGACGAGCCCGCGGTAGGACTCGTAGAGCTGCGTGATCCGCAGGTCCGTGGCGCCACGGTCACGCGCGCACATCCACGCCAGCCGCGCGACCCGGATGTCCTCGTCGGTCACGTCGACCAGCCACTCGTCGTCAGCCCCCCCGGGCCGGATCTGCTCCGCCATGGCGCCATGCTGGACCCGGCAAGCGTCTTCCGACCTGCCGACGCGCACATCTCACCCGGGACCTCACTCCCTGGTGGGGCACTGAATCGTGTGGTCACCCGAAGGCCGCGACTGCGGTCGCCGGGCGTGTGACCCGAGCATGACGACGGCCCGGCACCTGGAGGTGCCGGGCCGTCGTCGCGGAGCCGCCTAAGGGAATCGAACCCTTGACCTTCTCATTACGAGTGAGACGCTCTGCCGACTGAGCTAAGGCGGCGTCGTCGTCACCGACCGCCCCTCACGGGACCGGGCGGAGCACGGCGAGCGCGCCCACTGTACCCGGCGGCGGCCGGGTCACCAAAGTCAGCAGCGGGTGCCGTCCTGCGGGGCCTCACCGGTGAGGAGGTACTGGTCCACGGCGTCGGCGATGCAGTCGTTCGAGCGGCCGTACGCGGTGTGCCCCTCGCCCTCGTAGGTCAGCAGCACGCCGGAGCTGAGGATGTCCGCGAGCTCCTCGGCCCACACGTACGGCGTCGCCGGGTCGTTGGTCGTGCCGATGACGACGATCGGCGCGGCACCCTCGGCCGCGTAGGAGTCGAGGGGGCCGACCTCCGGCACGGGCCAGCGCGCGCACGACGCGCCGCCGTAGGAGAAGAACTGCCCCACGGTGGGCGCGACGGCGCTGATCTGCTCGGCGGCGGCGCGCATGTCCGCGACGTCCGACGACGGGCGCGCGTCGAGGCACGTGATCGCCGCGAACGCCTCGTTCTGGTTGGAGTCGTACGAGCCGTCCTCCAGCCGCCCCAGGTACTGGTCGGCGAGCTGCAGCAGCACCGAGCCGTCGGCCTGCTGCGTGGCCGACGTCAGCGCCTGCGTCAGCGCGGGCCACAGCTGCTCCGCGTACAGGGGCATCGCGACGCCGTAGAACGCCAGGGCCTGCGTCAGCGGCCGACCCTGGTCCGTCGGCAGGGGGCTGTCGCCGACCCGGTCCAGCAGCGCACGGATCTGCGCCATCCCCGCGTCGACGTCACCGGTCAGCGGGCAGCCCGCCCCGGCCTGGCAGTCGGCGACGTACGCGCGCAGCGCGCTCTCGAACCCCTCGGCCTGGCCCGCGGCCAGCTCGCCGGAGTCGATCGTCGGGTTGAGCGCACCGTCGAGCACCATCCGCCCGACGCGCTCCGGGAACAGCGCCGCGTACGTCGCGCCCAGGTCCGTGCCGTAGGAGTAGCCGAGGTACGTGAGGGCGTCGTCGCCGAGCACCGCGCGCACGACGTCCATGTCGCGGGCCGAGGACGCGGTGTCGACGTGCCCGAGCACGGGTCCCGTCTGCTCCAGGCACGCCTCGCCGAACGCCCCGTTGCGCGCCATGGCCTCCTCGAGGCCCTCGTCCGTGCTCAGGTCGCCCGACCAGGCGAAGAACTCGTCCAGCTCGGTCGGCCCCACGCACGTCACCGGCGCGGACGCCTCGACGCCGCGCGGGTCGACGGCCACCAGGTCGTACTCGGCCAGCACCTCCGTGCTCACGAGCAGCTGGAACGACGAGAGGAACGAGATCGCGCTCACGCCCGGCCCGCCGGGGTTCACCAGCAGCGACCCGACGGGGTCGCCGTCGGTGGCCGGCGCGCGCTCGACGGCGACCGTGATCGTCTCCCCCGCCGGGTCGGACCAGTCGAGCGGGACGACGACGTCGGTGCACTCGTTGTCGCCGCAGACCGTCCACTCCGGCGTCTGCTCGTAGTACGTCGCGAGCTCGGGCGGCACGTCGGCCGCGGCCGACGACGTCGGCGCCGTGGCCTGGTGCTTGGGCGCGGCGCAGCCCGTGGCGGCGAGGAGGAGGACGACGACGAGGGCGCACCGTCGCAGGACGGCGGGGGTCGGCATGGCGCCTACCGTAACCTGCACGGCGCGCCCGCCCCGCGCGCTGCCCGCCCCCGCACCCGGGTGCCGGCTCAGGCCTGCGGCCGCAGCGCGATCGCCATCGCCTCGACCGCCAGCAGCGGTGCGACGTTGCCCGCCAGCCGCGTGCGCGCCTGACCCACGGCGTCCATGCGCCGCAGCGTCTGCTCGGGCGTGCTCGCCGCCGCCAGGGCCTTCACGTCCGGCTCCTGCTCGACGTTCACCAGGTCGACGCCCGCACCGAGCTGCACGACGAGCACGTCGCGGTACAGCGAGAGCAGGTCGACCATCGCGCGGTCCAGCACGTCGCGCTGCGCACGGGTCGCCCGGCGCTTCTGCTCCTCCTCGAGCTGGCGCACCTGGGCGCGCAGCGCCGGCGGCAGCGTCGCGGCACCCTCGGCGCCGAGCTGGCGCAGCAGCTCGTTCTTCTCCTGCGCGTCGCGCTCCTCCGTCGCCGCCTTCGCGTCGGCCTGCGCCGTCTCGACGAGCTCGCCCGCCGCGAGCACCGCGTCGCCGACACCCCGCACGCGCGACGCCAGGCCCAGCACCTGCGCGCGACGCTCGCGGGCCTGCTCGTCGCGGGCCAGGCGCCGGGCCACGCCGATGTGGGACTGCGCGGCACGGGCCGCCACCGCCGCCGTGCGCGGGTCGATCCCGTCCCGGCGCACCAGCAGCTCGACGACGGCCTCCACCGGCGGCACCCGCAGCGCGACCGAGCGGCTGCGCGAGCGGATCGTGACCAGCACGTCCTCCGGGCTCGGCGCGCACAGCAGCCACACCGTGCGTGCGGGCGGCTCCTCCACCGCCTTGAGCAGCACGTTCGCGCTCTGGTCGTTGAACCGGTCGGCGTCCTCCACGACGATGACGCGCCACCGCCCCTGCGACGGCGACCGCTGCGCGAGCTCGACCAGCGGGCGCGTGGCGTCCACACGGATGAAGACGCCCTCGGTCGCCACGAGCGTCACGTCCGGGTGCGTGCCGCCCAGCACGGTCGTGCACGCGTGGCAGTGCCCGCAGCCGCCCTGCTCGCACTGCAGCGCGGCCGCGAACGCGCGGGCCGCGTTCGACCGTCCGGACCCCGGCGGGCCCGTGAGCAGCCACGCGTGCGTCATCGCGGCCGGGTCGCTGATCGCCCGTCGCAGCACCTCGACCGCGGGCTCCTGCCCGACGAGGTCGTCCCAGACGCTCACGCGCCCACGCCGGCCCGGGGCAGGGCGGCGAGCCGCTGCTGCACCTGCGCGGCGACGACGTCCGGGGCCTGGGCGGCGTCGATCACGACCCACCGGCCCGGGTCGGCGGCCGCGCGGTCGAGGAACGCCTGCCGCGTCCGGCGGTGGAACTCGTCGCCGGCGGACTCCAGCCGGTCCGGGTCCCCCGTCAGGCGCGCGAGACCCACGACCGGGTCGAGGTCGAGCAGGACCGTCAGGTCGGGCAGCAGACCGTCGACCGCCCACAGGTTCAGCCGCTCGACCTCGTCGGCGCCCAGGTCGCGGCCGGTGCCCTGGTACGCGACCGAGGAGTCCAGGTACCGGTCGGTCACGACCGAGGCCCCGCGGGCCAGGGCCGGGCGCACGACCGACGCCACGTGGTGGGCGCGGTCGGTGGCGTACAGCAGCGCCTCGGTCCGGGGGTCCAGGTCGTCGCCGTGCAGCACGGCCTGCCGCAGCTCGAGCCCCAGGGGCGTGCCCCCGGGCTCGCGCGTGACGACGACCTCGTGACCCTGGGCGGTCAGGTGCCGGGCCAGCAGGACGACCTGCGTCGACTTCCCGACACCGTCCCCGCCCTCGAACGAGACGAACACTCCACGGGCGGTCACGGCGCCAGGCTAGCGTCAGCCGCCGACGCGCGGCGCCCCGCGGCCGGCGGGCGACGCACCGTCACTCGCCCGGGTACGCCACCCCGACCTGCCGGCGCACCTCGTCCATCGTGCGCATGACGTCCAGCGTCTGCTGCCACGTCAGGCGCGGGCTCTCGGTGTCCCCGTCGGCGATCCGGCGGGCGACCTCAGCGGCCTCGTACTGCAGGCCGCGGGCGAACGGCTGCTCGAACGTCCACTGCCGCCCGTCACGGCGCGCCACCCGGAACGACGTCGGCCCGTAGAAGCTCCCGGCGACGCGCACGTACCCCTCGGTGCCGGAGATCGACGACGTCGTCGGCGTCTTCGACCACAGCGTCGTGTGCAGGGTCGCCTGCACCTGCTCGCCGTACTCCAGCACCATCGACACCTGGCCGTCGACGCCCGTCTGCGTCTTCTGCCCGAACGCGTGCACGCCCGTCGGCACGCCGAGGAAGTCGTGCGCCCACGCCACGGGGTACACACCCAGGTCGAGGAGCGCGCCGCCCGCGAGCTCGGGCGCGTAGAGCCGGCTCGCCGGGTCGTAGGCGAAGTACTGGCCGTGGTCGGCCCGGACCGCGACGACCTCGCCGATCTCGCCGTTGTCGATCACCTGGTGCAGCGCGGCCACGTGCGGCAGGAACCGCGTCCACATGGCCTCCATGACGAAGACCCCGGCCGCGCGGGCGGCCGCGAAGACCTCCTCCGCCTCGGCCGCGTTGCGCGTGAAGGCCTTCTCCACCAGGACGTGCTTGCCGGCGGCGATGGCGAGGAGCGCGTGCTCCTTGTGCTCGGAGTGCGGCGTCGCGACGTACACGACGTCGACCTGCGGGTCCTCGACGAGCTGGCGGTAGCCCAGGTGCGTGGTCGGGATGCCGTGCGCCGTGGCGAACCGCTCGGCGCGGTCACGGTGCCGCGAGCCCACCGCGACGAGCTGCGCGCGGGTGAACTCGCGCACCGAGTGCGCGAACGTGCTGGCGATGTTGCCGGCGCCGAGGATGCCCCAGCGGATCGGCGGTGCGGTGCGCGGGTCCTCGGTGCGTGCCATGGCCCCAACCTAGCGCCCGACGCGGCACCCGACAGGTCGTCCGCCCCGGCAGGTCGACGAGCCGGGCACGTCGTCCCGCGGCAGGGACCCAGGTCCCCCGGCGCGGCGCGCACGGCGGGCCTAGCGTGGGACGCAGGTCGGCGGCCGTCCCGACCCCCGGGACCGCACCCGTCGACCGGGAGGGTGCCCACCATGCCTACGCCCAGCGAGCCCGCCCCGGCCGGTGCCGGAGCCGTCCGCACGCTCATCGCCCCGCTGCGCTACGTGCAGGGCCGGGGGGCGCTCGCCCGCGTCGGCGAGTTCGTCGCCCCGCTCGGCCGCACCCCGCTCGTCGTCGCCGACGACGCCGTCTGGGGGTTCACCGGCGGCACCGTGCGCGACTCCTTCGCCGCCGCGGGCCTGCCGCTGGTCCGGGACGGGTTCGGCACGTACGCCACCGCGGCGGCCGTGGAGGCCATCGCCGCCCGCATCGGCGAGACCGGGTCCGACGTGGTCGTCGGCGTCGGCGGCGGGTCCACGATCGACGCCGTCAAGGCCGCCGGGCACCTCGCGGGCGTCCGCTGGGCGTCCGTGCCCACCCTGGCCTCGACGGACGCCCCGTGCTCCGCGCTGTCGGTGATCTACACCGAGGAGGGCGCCTTCGAGGAGTACCGGTTCTTCCCCCGCAACCCCGACCTCGTGCTCGTCGACACCCAGGTCGTCGCGAACGCCCCCGTGCGGTTCCTCGTCGCGGGCGTCGGCGACGCGCTCGCCACGTGGGTCGAGGCACGGGCCGTCGCCCGGACCGACTCCGAGACGATGGCCGGCGGGGTGCCGACCCTCACCGGGACCGCCCTGGCCCGGCTGTCGTGGGACGTGCTGTGGGAGAACGCGGAGTCGGCGGTGGAGGCGGTGCGGCACCACCTGGTCACACCGGCCGTCGAGAAGGTCGTCGAGGCGAACACGTTGCTCTCGGGCCTGGGCTTCGAGTCCGGCGGGCTCGCCGCCGCGCACGCGATCCACAACGGGCTCACCGCCGTGCCGCACACGCACGGGCTCACGCACGGCGAGAAGGTGAACATCGGCACGCTGACCCAGCTGGTCCTGGAGGGCGCGCCGCGGGCGGAGATCGTCGCGTTCGTGGAGCTGACGACGCGCCTCGGCCTGCCGAACACCCTCACCGAGGTGGGGCTGGGCGTCGACGACGTGGACGCGCTGACGACCGTGGCGCGCGCCGCCACCGCCGAGGGCGAGACGATCCACGCGATGCCGTTCGCCGTCCGCGTCCCGGACCTCGTGGACGCCCTCCGCTCCCTGGAGACCCTCTCCACCACGATCCGCGACCGCGCGGCGCTCCCCGCGCCGGCCGCCCACCGCGCCTGACGCCCGGCCCCGGTCCTCGGCGAGGACCGGGGCCGACCGGGTCAGGAGCGGGTGGTGGCCTTCTTGCGGGGGGCCGCCGGCTTGCGGGCCGTCGTGCGCTTCTTGGCCGGGCCGGCCGCACGCTTCTCGGCGAGCAGCTCGACGGCCTGCTCCGGGGTGATCGACTCCGGCGTCACGTCGCGCGGCAGCGTCCGGTTGGTCTCGCCGTCGGTGACGTACGCGCCGAAGCGGCCGTCCTTCACCACGATCGGCTTGCCGCTGGTCGGGTCGGTGCCGAGCTCGCGCAGCGGAGGCGTCGCGGTCTGCCCGCGGCCGCGCTTGGGCTGGGCGTAGATCGCCAGCGCCTCCTCCAGCGTGATGTCGAACAGCTGCTCCTCCGACGCCAGCGTCCGCGAGTCCGTGCCCTTCTTCAGGTACGGGCCGTAGCGGCCGTTCTGCGCGGTGATCTCGGCGCCGGACTCGGGGTCGACGCCCACGACGCGCGGCAGGGAGAGCAGGCGCAGCGCGTCGTCGAGGGTGACCGTCGCGAGCGACATCGACTTGAACAGCGAGCCGGTGCGCGGCTTCGGCAGCGCTGCGAGCGCCTTCTTGCGGGCCGCGGCGGACAGCGCCGGGTCGAGCTCGGGCTCGGGCAGCACCTCGGTGACGTAGGGCCCGTAGCGGCCCGACCGGGCGACGATCGGCGTGCCGGTCGTCGGGTCGGTGCCGAGCACCTTGTCGCCCTCGGGCTGGGTCTCGAACAGCTCGTGCGCCTTGGCGACGGTGAGCTCGTCGGGCGCGAGGTCGTCGGGGACGGACGCGCGCCGCGGGTCGTCGTCGGGGCCCTCGCCGGGCGCCTCGATGTACGGGCCGTAGCGTCCGACGCGCAGGGTGATGCCGTCGCCGATGTCGATCGAGTTGACCTCGCGCGCGTCGATCTCGCCGAGGTTCTCCACGATCCCGCGCAGCCCGCCGGTCGCGGACGCCGCACGGTCGCCGAAGTAGAACTCCGTGAGCCACGCGACGCGGTCCTTCTGACCGGCGGCGATGGCGTCGAGGTCCTCCTCCATCTCCGCGGTGAAGGAGTAGTCGACGAGCCGGTCGAAGTTCTCCTCGAGCAGCCGCGTGACCGCGAAGGCGAGCCACGTGGGCACGAGCGCCTGCCCGCGGCCGGTCACGTAGCCGCGGTCCTGGATGACGCCGATCGTGGCGGCGTACGTCGAGGGGCGGCCGATGCCGCGCTCCTCGAGGGCCTTGACCAGGGACGCCTCCGTGTAGCGCGGCGGCGGGGACGTGCGGTGCCCGTCGGCGGACAGGTCCGTGCCGGTGAGGGGGTCGCCTTGCGCCATCTGCGGCAGGCGCGCGTCCTTCTCCGCCGCCTTCTCCTGGCCCGACGTCTCGTCGTACCGGTCGACGTCGCGCCCCTCCTCGTACGCGGCGAGGAAGCCGCGGAAGGTGATGACGGTGCCGGACGCGGAGAAGACCGTCTCGACGGGCTCGGCGCCGGCCGGCCGGGCCGTCGCGGCCAGGCGGACGGACGCGGTCTGCCCGCGCGCGTCGGCCATCTGCGACGCGACGGTCCGCTTCCAGATCAGCTCGTACAGCTTGAACTGGTCGCCCGACAGCTCGCGCGCCACCTGGGCGGGGGTGCGGAAGTGGTCACCGGCGGGGCGGATCGCCTCGTGCGCCTCCTGGGCGCCCTTCGCCTTGGACGTGTAGACGCGCGGGGCGTCGGGCACGTACTCGGCGCCGTAGAGCTCGGCGGCCTGCCGGCGCGCGGCGTCCACCGCCTGCGTGCTCAGCACGGGCGAGTCGGTCCGCATGTAGGTGATGTAGCCGTTCTCGTACAGGCCCTGCGCGGTGCGCATGGCCTGCCGCGAGCTCATCCGCAGCTTGCGCGACGCCTCCTGCTGGAGCGTCGAGGTGGTGAACGGCGCGGCGGGGCGGCGCGTGTACGGCTTGGTCTCGAGCGACTGCACCGCGAACGCGGCACCGTCGAGGCCCGCGACGAGCGCCTGCGCGCGCGCCTCGTCGAGCGGCACGACGCCGCGGCTCTTGATCTGCCCGCGGTCGTCGAAGTCGCGGCCCGAGGCCACGCGCTCGCCGCCCACGCCCGTGAGCCGGGCGGTGAACTGCGGCTCGTCGGCGTCGGCGACCGCGAAGGTCCCGGTGACGTCCCAGTAGTCGGCGGCGACGAACGCCATGCGCTCGCGCTCGCGCTCGACGACGAGGCGGGTCGCCACGGACTGCACGCGCCCGGCCGACAGGCCCTGGCGGACCTTGCGCCACAGCACCGGGCTGACCTCGTACCCGTACAGACGGTCGAGGATGCGGCGGGTCTCCTGCGCGTCGACGAGGCTCTGGTCGAGCTCGCGGGTGTTCTCCAGCGCGCGGGTGATGGCCTCGCGGGTGATCTCGTGGAACACCATGCGCTTGACCGGCACCTTGGGCTTGAGCTCGGCGAGCAGGTGCCAGGCGATGGCCTCGCCCTCGCGGTCCTCGTCGGTGGCGAGGAAGAGCTCGTCGGACTCCTTGAGGAGCTTCTTGAGCTCGGCGACCTTCTTCTTCTTGTCCGCGTCGACGACGTAGTACGGCGCGAAGCCGTTCTCGACGTCGACGGCGAACTTGCCGAAGGGCCCCTTCTTCATGTCCGCGGGCAGCTCGGACGGCTGCGGCAGGTCGCGGATGTGCCCGACGGAGGCCTCCACGTCGTACCCGTCGCCGAGGTAGCCGGCGATGGTGCGCGCCTTCGCGGGGGACTCCACGATGACGAGCTTGCGACCTGCGGACATCTGACCGGCCTTCCGTGCCGTGCGCGTGCGGGCGGGACGAGGGTGGGGGGCGACGCACCCGGCGCCGGGGCGCGTCCGTACCGAGGGACTCTACGTGCTCCCGTCAAGCCGGACGGGGAGGCGTCTCGCGCCTCGACCCTGCGGCGTGGCGCAGCGCGAGCATGGCGGCGAAGGCCAGGCACGCGGCCGCGACGACACCGGCCGCACCGCCGGCGTACGCGGCGAGCTCGTCGGCGCGCGAGGCCTCCTGCGCGCGGTCGGCCCACGCCTGCAGCAGCAGGAGCGCGGCCACGACGCCGGACCCCAGGCCGAGGACGGCGAGCAGCGCGGTGGTGCCGCGCGTGCGGCGGCGCCACGGGTCGATGCCCGGCACGGCGCGCAGCGCGGCGGTGGCGGTGGTCGCGGCGGGTGCCGGCTGCAGCGCCATCACGGCGCAGACGATCGCGGTCCAGCCGAGCACGACGAGGGCCGCGGCCACGACGTCCGACGGCCGGTGCCACTGCCCGACGAGCGTGGAGACCCCTGTGGCGGTGGTGTACGTGGCGCCGACGACGGCGACCGCAGGCCGCGCCTGCGGCGGCACGACGAGCAGCAGGGCCGCGGACACCGACGCCGCGGCGGTGGTGTGCCCGCTGGGCAGCGTGTTGCCGTAGTCGGCACCGACACCGAGGTCGGGCCGGTCGAGCGCGGCCTTGACGAGCTGGGTGGTGAGGTTCGACCCGCCCACCAGCAGGGCGACGTGCATGGCGAGCGACCAGCGCCGCCGGACCACCGCGATCAGCACGGCGCTGACGAGGACGCCGGCGATGAAGCCGACCGACACCACGTCGAGGACCCGCTCGGCCACGACCCACAGCTGGGTCTGCCCGTACGCGGCGCCGTCGAGGGCACGGTCCTCGACCCGCTGCCCGGCCCACGTGACGACGAAGGTGCGCCACAGCAGCGCCACGCCGACGGCGCTGGCGACCGCGACGGCGAGGGAGACGAGCACCACGGCGACGCGGGCGGCCGGGCGCACGGGTGGCGGGGTGGTCGGGGCCTCGGGCACCCGCACACGGTAGGGCACCTGACGGGGCGCGTGGGTCGGGGTGCGCGCGACGACGAGCCCGGCGGGCGTCGTCCGGCCGTCCGGCACCGGCAGGGCGTCCCCGCTGGTCACGCAGGTTCCGAGGGGGACGCCTCCGGTGCGGCGACGACGGCGTGCCGGCACCCGGCGAGGCGTGCGCGGGCGTCCGCGTCGGCCCCGACGCACAGCAGGCAGCCGCCCCGCGCCTCGAGGGCCGCCCCGGCCTCGTCGATGACCTCGACCGCGTGCGGGGAGCGCAGCCGGGCGGAGCGCAGGTCGAGCACGACGATCGACGCGCAGGCGGCGACGGCGTCGAGGAGCGTGCGCAGCCGTCCGACGTCGTCGCGGCCGAACGAGCCGGTGGGCCGCACGTTGACGGTGATCCACGGCTCGGGACCGGTGGTGCCGCGCCCCGGGGCCGGGGTCGCGGTACCGCCCGGCAGGAGGACGAGCTCGGCGTTGCCGGTGCCCGTGCGGCGCGTGCGGGTCGCGGTCGTGGTGGTCATGAGGTCTCCTCGGTGCTGCGTCGGTCCGCCCCTGCGCCCTCGCATCCCATCCGCACACCCTGTGACCCCGCTGGACGCGGACCCCGGGTCCGCTGGGTCCGGCACCCGCCGCGACGTCCTCAGCAGGACGACGACGCGCCGCGCGGGACCCCTCCTGACGTGTCAGTCAGCGGGCTAGGGTGCCGGGCATGGACGAGCGGGGGCGCGCGCGCCGGGGGTCGGGCGCCGAACGGCGCGAGGAGGTCGTGCGTGCCGCCGCGGCGGTGTTCGCCGAGCGCGGCTACACCAACGGGTCCCTGGCGGAGGTCGCCGAGCGCGTGGGCATCACGCGGGCCGGCGTGCTGCACCACGTGGGCTCGAAGGAGCAGCTGCTGGTCGAGGTGCTGGAGCACCGTGACCGCGAGGCCCTGCGCGACCTCGAGGGCGGCCGCCTGCCCAGCGGGGTCGCGCTGTTCCGGTACCTCATGGGCACCGCCGAGGCGACCGCGGCCGACCCCGGGCTCGCGCAGGGGTACACGGTGGTCATGGGCGAGGCCGTCACCGCCGGGCACCCCGCGCACGCGTGGGCCGTGGAGCGGCAGCGGTTCTGGCGCGCGCACGTCGCGGACGCGGTGCAGCGCCTCGGCGAGGGCGTCCCGCGCGCGACGGCGGAGCGTGCCGCGAGCGCGATCCTCGGCGTCATGGACGGCCTGCAGGCGCAGTGGCTGCTGGACCCGGGCGCGGTGGACCTGCCCGAGGCGACCCGGTTCGGCATCGAGGTGATCCT
The DNA here is from genome assembly GCF_013409875.1 of Cellulomonas oligotrophica. Taxonomy (GTDB): domain Bacteria; phylum Actinomycetota; class Actinomycetes; order Actinomycetales; family Cellulomonadaceae; genus Cellulomonas; species Cellulomonas oligotrophica. The sequence goes on along the minus strand of NZ_JACCBK010000001.1, from coordinate 2,888,183 downwards.
CGCGGGCGTGGTGTTCGAGTCGCGGCGCGAGCAGGTCGACGCCGGGGACGACGCGCCGGCCGGGTGAACCCGGGCTTCCTCAGGCAGCTCACAGGAACGCTCCAGGGGCGGCACAGGGCCGACGCACAGGGTGGGCACATGACGACGACCGCACCCGCCCCCCGCACCGCGTCCCGCCCCGACGTGCTCTCGCGCGCCGACGGCTCGCCCATCCGCGCCCTCGTGGTCGACGACGAGGCCACGCTGGCCGAGCTGCTGTCGACCGCGCTGCGGTACGAGGGGTGGAACGTCGAGCACGCGCTCACCGGCCACGCGGCCGTCAAGCAGGCCAAGAGCCTCGACCCCGACGTCATCCTGCTCGACGTGATGCTGCCGGACATGTCGGGCCTGGACGTGCTGCGGCGCATCCGCGCGACGCACCCGCACGTGCCCGTGCTGTTCCTCACGGCGCGCGACGCCGTCGAGGACCGGGTCGCGGGCCTGACCGCGGGCGGCGACGACTACGTGACGAAGCCGTTCAGCCTCGAGGAGGTCGTGGCGCGCCTGCGGGCCCTGCTGCGCCGGGCCGGCGCCGTGTCCGCCCGCGAGGACTCCGTGCTCGTGGTGGGCGACCTGCGGATGGACGAGGACTCGCACGAGGTGTGGCGCGGCGACGACGAGGTCCGGCTGACCGCGACGGAGTTCGAGCTCCTGCGGTACTTCATGCGCAACCCGCGCCGGGTGCTGAGCAAGGCCCAGATCCTCGACCGCGTGTGGCAGTACGACTTCGGCGGGCAGGCGAACATCGTCGAGCTGTACGTGTCGTACCTGCGCCGCAAGATCGACAAGGGGCGCGAGCCGATGCTGCACACGCTGCGCGGTGTCGGGTACGTCCTGCGTCCCGCATCCTGAGCGGGTGAGCGTGCCTCGACGCCGCGCGCGCTGGACGCTGCGCCGCCGGCTGGTCGTCGTCGTCCTCGGTCTGGTGCTGGTCGTCGGCGCCGCCATGGGCGCCGTGTCGACGCTCGCGCTGCGCGACTCGCTCGTCCAGCAGGTCGACGAGCGGGCGCTGGAGGCCGCGCAGCGTGCGGTCCGCGTGACGGAGGGCGTCCCGCGCGACGAGGACGGCACGGTCCCCGACCCGGGCGTGGCGCCGGGCGGCCGGCCGGAGCCGCTGGGCGTGCCGGGGCAGGACGTCGGCACGATCAGCGTCGTCGTGTCCGACGACGGCGTGCGCGCGGGCTTCTACGAGTTCGTGGACGGCGACCCCGTCTTCACCGCACTGACCGACGCCCAGCTCGCGACGCTGACCGCGGTGCCCACCGACGGGGTGGCGCACTCCGTGAGCCTGGACGGCCTCGGCACGTACCGCGCGGTCGCGATGACCTCGTCGACGGGCGACGTCGTCGTCAACGCCCTGCCGACGGCCGACGCCACCGCGACAGTCGAGCGCTACGTCGTCGTCGAGGTGCTGGTCGCGGCGGGCGCGCTGCTCCTCGCGGGCGTCGGCGGGTCGCTGCTGCTGCGCCGCGAGCTGGAGCCGCTCACCCGGGTGGCGGCCACCGCGACGCGGGTCGCCGAGCAGCCGCTCTCGCGCGGCGAGGTCGAGATCGTCGCCCGCGTCGACCCGCGCGACACCGACCCGTCGACCGAGGTCGGGCAGGTGGGTGCCGCGCTGGACCGCATGCTCGGGCACATCGAGTCCTCGTTCGCGGCCCGTCACGAGTCGGAGCAGCAGGTGCGCCAGTTCGTGGCGGACGCGAGCCACGAGCTGCGCACGCCCCTGGCGTCGATCCGCGGGTACACCGAGCTGGTGCGCCGCTCCCCCGACGACCTGCCGCCCGCCACCCTGGCGGCGCTGGCACGCGTGGAGGCGGAGTCGGTGCGCATGACGGCGCTCGTCGACGACCTGCTGCTGCTGGCGCGTCTCGACGCGGGCCGCCCCCTGGACCGCGAGCCGGTGGACCTCACCGCGCTGGCGGTCGACGCCGTGACCGACGCGCACGCGGCCGGCCCGGACCACGTGTGGCGCATCGACCTGCCGGGCGGCACGGGCGACGACGACGCGACCGACGAGGGCGACGGGCCGGACGACGAGGACCTCCAGGTCGTCGGCGACGACCACCGCCTGCGCCAGGTGCTCGCGAACCTCACGTCGAACGCGCGGCGGCACACCCCGCCGGGCACGCACGTCACGGTGGGGCTGCGGCGCGACGGTGACGCCGTGCTGCTGACGGTCGCCGACGACGGCCCGGGGGTGCCGCCCGAGCTGCGGGACCGGCTGTTCCAGCGGTTCACGCGCGGCGACGCGTCGCGCAACCGGGCGGCGGGCTCGACGGGCCTGGGTCTGGCGATCGCCCACGCGGTCGTCACGGCGCACGGCGGCACCCTGACCTGCACGAGCGCACCGGGTCGCACGACGTTCGCGGTCCGCCTCCCGGCGGCGGGCTCACCCGGCGCCTGAGCTTCACCCGTACGGGTGAACCGATCGACCGGCCGGACGAGGTCGGCCCTGGGAGCGGGGCCGACCGGTGCCGCGTCGACCCGGCCGCCCGACGGCGGCCCGGCCCCGGAGGGCAGACCCGTGCTCGGCAGCGTCCCCGCGTTCAGCAGCTTCTCCGTCGACGACCTCGACGCCGCGCAGGCGTTCTACGCCGACGTCCTCGGGGTCGTCGTCGAGCGCACCCCGATGGGCCTGTGGCTGCGCCCCGCGGGCGGCGCCGCGGTGTTCGTGTACCCGAAGGGGCCGGAGCACGCGCCCGCGAGCTTCACCGTGCTCAGCTTCAGCGTCCCGGACGTGACGCGGGCCGCCGCGGCGCTCGTGGAGCGGGGGGTGGAGCTCGCCCGCTACCCCGGCGCGGCCCACGACGAGGACGGCGTGGTGCGGGACCCCCGCGGTCCGCACATCGCCTGGTTCACGGACCCCGCCGGGAACGTCCTCGCGGTCCTCGAGGAGCGCACCGCGCCGGCCTGAGGCCGGACGTCAGAGCGGGAACGCGGCGTACAGGTCGAGGATCTGGCCGACCGGGCCGGTGATCTCCAGCACGGCGGTGCCGTTGCTCCAGACCGCCACGCCCGTGCCGTCGCCGGCGTCCACGACCGTGTAGGTGCCGACCGTCTCGCCGTCGACGAGGACGTCGCCCGTGGCCGGGAGCGCGGGGCCCGCGGTGGACCCGGCCGACGGCGTGCCGTCCGGCGCCTCGGCCTCGGGCAGCGCCTGCGCGACCGCGTCCGCGACGGCGGCGGCCTCCTCGGCCGTCTCCCACTGCCCCGCACGCACCGTCAGGGTCGCGTCGCCCCCGTCGGTCCACGTCTCGAGCCAGGCCTCCAGGGCGCCGTCGGCGACGCGCTCGGCGTCCTCCTCCGACGACGCGACGGCGTACTGCAGCACCGTGCCCGGCAGGGCGGACGCGAAGGCGGTCGTGGCGTCCCGGCCGACGGGGTCGACCGTGCTCGTCGGGGAGGCGAGCACGACCGTCGACGTCGACGGGCTCGGCGCGGCGGGCGTGAACGCGCCCTGCCCGGCGAGCACGCCGGCGACCACGCCGCCCACGACGACGACGGCCCCGGCCACCACGACGGGGACGAGCCACCGGGGGCGGCGCGACGTCTCGTCGGTGCCGGCGGGCCCGGCGGGCGGCACCGACGCGGGCGGGGTCGACGCGGGCGGGGTCGACGCGGGCGGGGTCGACGCGCGGGCGGCGGCCGACGCGGGCAGGCCGTGCGCGGGTGTGGCGTGGCCACCGGCCGACGCGTGCCGGGGCGGACCCGCGGGCGGGGCGCCGGCGCCGGGCGCGGCGGGCGCCCAGGACGGCTGCGCCGGCCGTGCGTCGGGCGGACCGCCCGGTCCGCGCGGCGGTCCGGGATCGGGTCGTCGTCCCGGCTGCGGCGGCTGCCCGGTGTCGCTCATCGCGAGGCCCCCCTCGTGTCGTCCGCCGGCACGGGCCGGCACCTCGGCAGCCTAGCGACGCGCCCGGCCGGCGGGCGGCGCGGCGCGCGTGTGGGCGCCGGCACGTACGGTCCGGGACGTGAGCCAGACGACCGCACGCCGCGCCGACGCACGCCGCACGCCCGAGGCGCGCACCACGTTCCGGTGCGCGGAGTGCGGCTGGTCCGCGCCCAAGTGGGTGGGCCGCTGCGGCGAGTGCCAGGCGTGGGGCACGGTCGCGGAGGACGCCGGCCCGGGTGCCGGCGCTCCCCGCACGCCGGCGGTCGCCCCGACGCGCGCACCGGCCCGGCCCATCCACGAGATCGACGTCGAGGCCGCCGCGGCGCGCCCCACGGGCGTCGACGAGCTCGACCGGGTGCTCGGCGGCGGGCTCGTGCCGGGGGCCGTGGTGCTGATGGCGGGCGAGCCGGGCGTCGGCAAGTCGACGCTGCTGCTGGACGTCGCGGCACGTGCGGCCCGGGGCGGGCGGCGCGTGCTCTACGTGACGGGCGAGGAGTCGGCGGCGCAGGTGCGCCTGCGGGCCGGGCGGATCCACGCGCTCGACCCGCAGCTGCTCCTCGCGGACGAGAACGACCTGGGCACGGTGCTGGGGCACGTCGAGGCCGTCGACCCCCAGCTGCTCGTGCTCGACTCGGTGCAGACGGTGGCCTCCGCGCAGGTCGACGGCACCGCCGGCGGGGTCGCCCAGGTGCGCGAGGTCGCGGCGTCCCTCATCGCCGTCGCCAAGTCCCGGGGCATGCCGGTGGTGCTGGTCGGGCACGTGACCAAGGACGGCTCGGTCGCGGGCCCGCGCACGCTCGAGCACCTCGTGGACGTGGTGTGCCAGTTCGAGGGCGAGCGGCACTCGCGCCTGCGGCTGCTGCGGGCGACGAAGAACCGGTACGGGCCCACCGACGAGGTGGGCTGCTTCGACCTGTCCGAGCGCGGCATCGTGGGGCTGGCGGACCCGTCGGGCCTGTTCACGTCGCGCCTCACCGCCGACGTGCCGGGCACGTGCCTGACCGTGACGCTCGAGGGGCGGCGGCCGCTGGCGGCCGAGGTGCAGGCGCTCGTCGCGCCCAGCGTCGTGCCGAACCCCCGCCGCACGACCAGCGGCGTCGACTCCAGCCGCCTGGCGATGGTGCTGGCGGTGCTGCAGCGCCGCCTGGGCGCGCGCCTGGCCGACCAGGACGTGTACGTCTCGACGGTCGGCGGCGCGCGGGTCGTGGAGCCGGCCGCGGACCTGGCGCTCGCGCTCGCCGCGGTGGGCGGCCGGGAGAACCAGCCGGTGCACACCGGGCTCGTCGCGGTCGGCGAGGTGGGTCTCGCGGGCGAGATCCGCCCGGTGCCGGGCGTGGGCCGGCGCCTCGCCGAGGCGGCCCGGCTGGGCTGCACGCGCGCGGTGGTGCCGGCGGGCGCCCTCGACGACGTGAGCGTCCCCGACGGCCTGCACGCCATCGAGGTGGGCGACCTCGCGGCCGCGGTGCGCGCCGGCCTCGCGGACCCCGTGTGAACGTCTCACCCGGGAGGGGCGCTGGTCTTCTGTCACGCCCCCGATACGATTCCCGCGTGCCACACGCCGCTCAGGAGGACCTGCTGAGGTCCACGCTCGCCGCCGTCGCGCCCGGGAGCGAGCTCCGCGACGGCCTCGAGCGCATCCTGCGCGGCCGTACGGGCGCCCTGATCGTGCTGGGGATGGACCCGACCGTCGAGCAGCTCTGCTCCGGCGGGTTCGTGCTCGACGTGGAGTTCTCCGCGACGCGGCTGCGCGAGCTGGCGAAGATGGACGGCGCGGTCGTCCTCGACCCCGTGCGCGGCCGGATCGTGCGGGCGGCCGTGCAGCTGCTGCCCGACCCGTCCATCGAGACCAGCGAGTCGGGCACCCGTCACCGCACGGCCGAGCGGGTCGCCAAGCAGACGGGCCTGCCGGTGATCTCGGTGTCCGCGTCGATGCGGATCATCGCGATCTGGGTGGGCCACCTGCGCCACCAGCTCGAGGACTCCACGACGATCCTGTCGCGCGCGAACCAGGCGCTCGCCACCCTGGAGCGCTACAAGGCGCGCCTCGACGAGGTCAGCGGCACGCTCTCCGCGCTGGAGATCGAGGACCTCGTCACGGTCCGCGACGTGTCCGCGGTGGTCCAGCGGCTGGAGATGGTGCGCCGCATCTCCGACGAGATCGCGGGCTACGTGGTCGAGCTCGGCACGGACGGGCGCCTGCTGACCCTGCAGCTCGACGAGCTCGTGGGCGGCGTCGGGATCGAGCGCGAGCTCGTCATCCGCGACTACGTCGACACGGGCCGCCGCCCCGTCGAGGCGGTGCTGGACGCGCTCGCCGAGCTCGACTCGACGCAGCTCCTCGACATCGCGCACATCGGACGGGTGCTCGGGCTGCCGGGGGCCGGCGAGGCCCTCGACGCGGCGGTCGGCCCGCGCGGCTACCGCCTGCTGTCGAAGGTCCCGCGCCTGCCCGTGGGCGTGGTGGACCGCCTCGTCGGCCACTTCGGCGGCCTGCAGAAGCTCCTCGCCGCGACGATCGAGGACCTCATGGCCGTCGACGGCGTGGGCGAGCAGCGGGCGCGGTCGATCCGCGAGGGTCTGTCGCGGCTCGCCGAGTCGTCCATCCTCGAGCGCTACGTCTGACCCGGGCGCCAGGTCTCACCCGGGCGCCAGGTCTCACCCGGGCGCCGGGACTGGCCCGGGCGCCGCGGCTCGCGCGAGCAGCGCCTGACCCGGGCGGGGTGCCCGGACGTCAGCCGAGGCCGAAGGTCGCGCCCGGAGCCTCGACGTCCTGCACCTCGAGGCCGATCGCGTAGGAGCCGGCACCAGGTTCCGGCAGGCCGTCCGGGCAGCCCTCCGCCGAGCGGACCCGCGTCCACGTGAACGTGGTGACGTCGGACTGGTCGCCCGCCAGCAGGAGCGTGCGCTCGGGCACGTCCTCGCCGAGGCAGTCGCGGTTGGACCACACCCGGTCGTCGCCCGAGGTCACCACGATCGTGCGCGCCGCCTCACCGGCGTCGACGAGGCACGGGTCGGCACCGGTGTTGGTCAGCGTGACCTCGAACGTCGGCTCCTCGCCCGCACCGAAGGCCGCCGCCGTCGGCTCGATCGCGACGGTCAGCGCGGGGTCCGCGCAGTCCTCCACACCGCCGTCGGGGGCGTCGGTGGTGCCCGCGTCCGTCGGCGTGGCGGGTGCCGACCCCGTCGGGGTGCTGGTGGGCGACCCGGTGGCCACCGGCGTGCCGCCGCCGCGGCCCACGAGCCAGCCGACCAGGATCCCCACGAGCAGCAGCGGCAGCCCGAGGACCACGAGGCGACGGACCCAGTAGACGCGGGCCGGCAGGCGGCGGACGGGCCGCGGGTCGTGCCGGTCGTCCATCGGTCCTCCGTCGCGCAGGTAGGTGGGCGTGCGGCGACAACGGTACGAGGCCGCGGGGCCGGGGCGCGCGCCGACACCAGGGGGCGGGCACCGGGCTGTCACCGGTGGGGCACGATGAGGCGTGCTCCTCCCCGACGCCCCGCCCGCGCCCCACGACCTGCGCGCACCCGTGCTGGCCTGGTTCTCCGAGCACGCGCGGGACCTGCCGTGGCGTGCCGCCGACCGCACGCCGTGGGGGGTGCTCGTCAGCGAGGTGATGCTCCAGCAGACCCCGGTCGTGCGGGTCGAGCCGGCGTGGCGGGCGTGGATGCAGCGCTGGCCGGGCCCGGCCGAGCTCGCGGAGGCGTCGACCGCGGACGTGCTGCGCGCCTGGGACCGGCTGGGCTACCCGCGGCGGGCGCTGCGCCTGCAGGAGTGCGCGCGCACGGTGGTGGAGCGGCACGGCGGCGTGCTGCCGTCGACGGAGGCGGAGCTGCTGGCGCTGCCCGGGGTCGGGGCGTACACGGCGGCGGCGGTCCTCGCGTTCGCGTACGGGCGGCGGTCGGTGGTGCTCGACACCAACGTGCGGCGCGTGCTGGCGCGCACGGTCGCGGGCGAGGCCCTGCCCGCGCCGACGCAGACGGCCGCGGAGACGCGGCTGGCGGCGGGGTACGTGCCGGACGACGACGCCACGGCGGCCCGGTGGGCGGCGGCGTCGATGGAGCTGGGGGCGCTGGTGTGCACGGCGCGCGCCCCGCGGTGCGACGCCTGCCCGGTGCGGGACCGGTGCCGGTGGCTGGCGGCGGGCCGCCCGGGCGACGTGCACGCGCACCGGCGGCGCACCCAGGCGTGGGCGGGCACGGACCGGCAGGTGCGGGGTCGGGTGATGGCGCTGCTGCGCGAGGCCCTCGGCCCGGTGCCGGCCGCGGCCGTGGATGCGGTCTGGCAGGACGCCGGGCAGCTCGCGCGGTGCGTGGACGGGCTGGTCGCTGACGGGCTGGTCGAGCGTGTGCCCGCGGCGTCGGTCGACGACCCGCCGACGTACCGCCTGCCGGGCTGAGGCTCGGCGTCTGAGGCTCGGCGCCGTGCGTGCCGCTGTGGGCGGCCGGTCGTAGCGTCGCACCCGACGGCGGGACGACGAGGGGGTGGCCGCATGAGCACGAGCACAGGGGCTGGAGCGGAGCAGGGACCCGGCGGGGACGGGCGGCCGCCGGTCGTCCTGGTCGCGGGGTTCTGGCTCGGGGCGTGGGCGTGGGACGAGGTCGCGGCGCTGCTGCGCGAGGACGGCCTGGAGGTGCACGCGGTGACGCTGCCGGGCCTCGGTTCGGTCGAGGAGGACCGCGTGGATGTGCACCTCGCGGACCACGTCGACGCGGTCGTCGCCGCGGTCCGTGCGGCGGGGCGGCCGGTGGTGCTCGCGGTGCACAGCGGTGCGGGCGTGCCGGGCTACGCGGCGACGGACCGGGTGCCGGAGCTGGTCGCCGCCGCCGTCTACGTCGACTCGGGGCCGGGCACCGGTGCGCTCGACCCGTCGTTCGACGGGGTGGAGCTGCCGCTGCCGGCGTGGGACGCGCTGGTGGAGGACGGCAACAGCATCGACGGGCTGACGCCCGAGCACCTGGACCGGTTCCGCGCGCGGGCCGTGCCGCAGCCGGGCGGTGCGATCCGTGAGGCGCCCCAGCTGGCGGACGACGCGCGCCGCGACGTGCCGACGGTCGTGATGTGCACGTCGTACTCGTCGGAGCAGGTGCGCGAGGCGGTGGCGGCGGGGTACGCGTGGGTGGGCGGGCTCTCCGAGCTGCGGGACGTCACGTGGGTCGACGTGCCGACGGGCCACTGGCCGATGTGGTCGCGCCCGCGCGAGACGGCGGAGGTCATCGCCGCGGCGGCGACGATGGCCGCCGAGCGAGATGCAGCACCCTGACCGGGCGCGGGACGGCGGGACCACCTCGGCCGCCGACCGCTCCCTCGTGCGACGCCGGCCCGGTCAGCGGTCGAGGTGCACGAGCATCCGCGTGTTGCCGAGCGTGTTGGGCTTCACGCGGGCCAGGTCGAGGAACTCCGCGACGCCGTCGTCGTGCGAGCGCAGCAGCTCGGCGTAGACCTCGTGCGAGACGGGCGTGCCCTCGATGACCTCGAAGCCGTGCCGGGCGAAGAAGTCGACCTCGAACGTCAGGCAGAACACCCGGCGCAGGCCGAGCGCGCGGGCCCGGTCGAGCAGGGCGTCGACGAGCACGTGGCCGACGGCCCGCCCGCGCCAGGCGGGTGCGACGGCGAGGGTGCGGATCTCGGCGAGGTCCTCCCACATGACGTGCAGCGCGCCGCACCCCACGACCGTCCCGTCGCCGTCGGGCGCCTGCGCGACGAGGAACTCCTGGACGGCCTCGTAGTAGCCCACCCACTCCTTGGCGAGCAGGATGCGCTCGGTGGCGTAGGGCTCGACGAGCGCGTGGATCGCCCGCACGTCGGCGGGCACGGCGGGTCGCACGTCGACCGGTGCGGGGCTGCTCACGGGTCCAACCTACGGTCCGGGCGCCTCAGGGCGTGCGCGCCGCCCGTGGACGCGCGTGGGGGCGCCCGGGCGCGGCCTCGACGAGCGCGGTCGCGGTGACCTCGTCGACGACGAGGTCGGTGACCAGGTGCGCCCGCAGGGCCGCGAGCAGGGGCGCGACCTTGTTGTCGCCGGCGACGACGCACATGCGGCGGGGCACGCGCTGCAGCTCGGCGGGGGTGGGGCCCGTGGCGCGACCGTTGAGGGAGACGTCGCGCCAGGACCCGTCGGCGCGCAGGAAGACGGTGCAGACGTCGCCGACGACGCCCTCGGCGTGCAGGTGCCGCACGTCGGCCTCGTCGAGGTACCCGGCGGAGTACACGTGCGAGGGGACGGCACCGGCGACGGCGCCGACGGAGAAGACGGCGATGTCGGCGCGGCGCTGCATGTCGAGGACGCGGCGCACGGACCGCTCGCGCCACATCGCGGCCTTGGTGTCGGGGTAGTCGAAGAAGGCGGGCACGGAGAAGTGGTGCACGGCGGCGCCGAACGCGGACCCGAAGGACGAGATGAGGTCGCTGGCGTACTCGACGCCGGAGGTGCGCATGTTCGCGGCGCCGTTGAGCTGGACGACGGCGGCGCCGCGCGTCGGCTTGGGCGCGAGGTAGCGGGAGACGGCGGCCAGGGTGGTGCCCCAGGCGACGCCGAGGACCATGTCGGAGTCGAACCAGGAGCCGAGGAGCCGGGCGGCGGTCATGGCGACCTGGTCGAGGCGCTCGACGGAGCCGGCGTGGTCGGGCACGGGCACGACGTAGGTCTCGATGCCGAAGGCCGAGGAGATGGACCGGCCGAGGCCGGGTGCACGGGTGCTCGCGGGGCGCAGGGTGATCTCCACCAGCCCGGTCTCGCGGGCCTTCTTCAGCAGGCGCGACACCGTCGAGCGCGACGTACCGAGGTGGCGGGCGATGACCTCCATCTTGAGGTCCTGCAGGTAGTACATCGACGCGGCGCGCAGCACGTCCTGCTCTCGTTCGACGAACACCCCAGGGCTCCCCTCCGACGGACCATCCCATGGTCACCCGCGCCTCAACCTCGTGCACGTTCGTGCACTGAAGTTGCGCGTCCGTTCGGACCGTGACGACCATAGCGAGGCCGTCCAGGTCGGGCGACCAGAGCGCGACGACTTGGCACCCGACCTGCTGCACCACCGCACCGCACGGCTGCACGCCCCCGGCGTGCGCCGTCGACCGAACGCCCGGAGGACCGCCCCATGAGGACCGCACCCCTGACCGTGCAGGCCCGTCAGGACGCGCTCGAGGCCCTGCGACGCAGCTCCGGCCGCGACAGCGAGCTCGACGTCCTCGTCGTCGGCGGCGGCGTCACGGGGGCGGGCATCGCGCTCGACGCCGTGACCCGTGGCCTGTCGACGGCGGTCGTCGAGGCGCAGGACTGGGGCGCCGGCACGTCGAGCCGGTCGAGCAAGCTCGTGCACGGCGGGCTGCGCTACCTGCAGATGCTCGACTTCCACCTGGTGCGCGAGGCGCTCACGGAGCGCGACCTGCTGATCACGCGCCTCGCCCCGCACCTGGTCAAGCCCGTGAGCTTCCTCTACCCGCTGGAGAACCGGGTCTGGGAGCGCGCGTACGTGGGCGCGGGCGTGGCGCTGTACGACACGCTCGCGAGCGTCTCCGGCACCCGGCGGGCGATGCCCATGCACAAGCACCTGTCGCGCAAGGGCATGGAGCGGCTGTTCCCCGACCTGCGCCACGACGCCGCGATCGGCGCGGTGCGGTACTGGGACGCGAGCGTCGACGACGCCCGCCTCGTCTCGACGCTGACGCGCACGGCCGCCAGCTACGGCGCGCACGCCGCGTCACGGACGCAGGTCGTGCAGCTGCACACCACGAGCGGCGGCGCGGTCACCGGCGCCGAGGTCGTGGACCTGGAGACGGGCGAGCACATCGACGTGCGGGCCCGCGCGGTCATCAACGCGACCGGGGTGTGGACCGAGGAGACCGAGCAGCTCGCCCGCACCGAGGGCGGGCTGCGGGTGCTGGCGTCGAAGGGCATCCACATCGTGGTGCCGCGCAGCCGGATCGAGGGCAACACCGGCCTGATCCTGCAGACCGAGAAGTCGGTGCTGTTCATCATCCCGTGGTCGCGCTACTGGGTGATCGGCACGACCGACACCCCGTGGGAGCAGGAGCTCACGCACCCCGTGGCGACCAGCGCGGACATCGACTACGTCATCGAGCACGCCAACCAGGTGCTGGCGCGGCCGCTGACCCGCGAGGACGTCATCGGCACGTGGGCGGGACTGCGGCCCCTGCTGCAGCCGGGCACCAAGGCCGGCACGTCGTCGGCGAAGGTCTCGCGCGAGCACACGGTCGCGTCCCCGACGCCGGGCCTGACGGTGATCGCGGGCGGCAAGCTGACGACCTACCGGGTGATGGCCAAGGACGCCGTGGACTTCGCGATCGGGTCCCGTGCGACCGTGCTGCCGTCGATCACGACCGACGTGCCGCTGGTGGGCGCCGAGGGCCTCAAGGTCGTGCAGCGCCAGGCGCGCGCGATCGCCGCCCGCTACGGGTGGGACCGCCCCCGCATGGACCACCTGCTGCACCGGTACGGCTCGCTGCTGCACGAGCTGACGGACCTCGTCGACGAGCGCCCCGAGCTGGCCGAGCCGCTGCAGCACGCCCCGGCGTACATCGGCGCCGAGGTCCTCTACGCGGTCACGCACGAGGGTGCGCTGCACCTGGACGACGTGATGATGCACCGCACGCGCCTGAACTACGAGCAGGCCGACAAGGGCGTGGGCGCGCTGGAGGAGATCGCGGACCTCGTCGGCCCCGTGCTCGGCTGGGACGACGCGACCCGGGCCGCCGAGATCGAGGCGTACCGGGCCCGCTGCGCGGCCGAGGAGGCCGCGGCCCTCGAGACCGACGACGCGGCCGCCGAGCGGGTCCGCCTGGCGGCACCCGACCTGGCCCCGCTGCTGCCGCTCGGCGACGGCGCGGGCGCCGGCACGAAGCCCGGCTCCCCCGCGGGCCGCGGCGCGTCCGGCCCGGCCGGCACCTGAGGACCCCGGCGACCGGGTCTCCGCCGGACCCGGTCGCCGGTGCACCACCCGGCACACGCACCACCCGGCACCCGCACCACCTGGCACACGCACAGACCGCCCCGCCGGTCCGCCGACGGGCACCCGTGACAACGACGTCAACGAAAGAGGTCGACCGTGGACTACTCGACGAGTGACATCCTCGTCTCCGAGATCGTCGGCACCGCACTGCTGCTCCTGCTCGGTGCGGGCGTCGTCGCGAACGTCATCCTCCCGAAGACCAAGGGCTTCGGCGGCGGGTGGCTGCTCATCAACTTCGGGTGGGGGCTCGCGGTGTTCGCGGGCGTCTACGCGTCGTACAAGTCCGGGGCGCACCTGAACCCGGCCGTGACCATCGGCATCTGGGCCAGCGGCGCGGAGACCTTCTCCGAGGGCGGGCTCGACGTGACCGCCGCCAACGGCTTCCTCTACGTCGTCGCCCAGATGACCGGCGCCGCGATCGGCTCCGCCCTGGCGTTCCTGGCGTACAAGAAGCACTTCGACGAGGACGCGGACGCCGGCACCAAGCTCGCGGTGTTCTCCACCGGTCCCGCGCTGCGCTCGTACGGCTGGAACTTCGTCACCGAGGTCATCGGCACGTTCGTGCTCGTCTTCGTCGTCCTCGCGTTCGCCAAGACGCCGGCCGAGCTCGGGCCGCTCGCGGTCGCGCTGCTCGTCGTCGGCATCGGCGCCAGCCTCGGCGGCCCCACGGGGTACGCCATCAACCCGGCGCGTGACCTCGGTCCGCGCATCGCGCACGCCCTGCTGCCCATCCGCGGCAAGGGCTCGAGCGACTGGGCCTACGCGTGGGTGCCGGTCGTCGGCCCCCTCGTCGGCGGCGTCCTCGCCGGGCTCCTCGCCAGCGTCTACCTCGTCTGACCCCGAGCCACCCCGTCCCCGTCCCACCCCGCCCCGGGCCCGACGTCGGGCCCCCTCCAGGAGGCACACCCATGTCCGACACGTACGTGATGGCGATCGACCAGGGCACCACCAGCTCGCGCGCGATCATCTTCGACCACGCCGGTCAGATCGTCTCGACCGGCCAGAAGGAGCACGAGCAGATCTTCCCCCAGGCGGGGTGGGTCGAGCACGACGCGACGGAGATCTGGACGAACGTGCGCGAGGTCGTCGGGCAGGCGCTCGGCCGCGCCAGCCTGCAGAACACCGACATCGCCGCCGTCGGGATCACCAACCAGCGCGAGACCGCCGTGGTCTGGGACCGCCGCACCGGCGAGCCCGTCTACCACGCGATCGTCTGGCAGGACACGCGCACCCAGAAGATCTGCGACGAGCTCGCGGCCCTCGGCGGGGGCGCCGAGCGGTACAAGGCGAAGGTCGGCCTGCCGCTGGCGACGTACTTCTCGGGGCCGAAGGTGCGCTGGATCCTCGACAACGTCGAGGGTGCGCGCGAGAAGGCCGAGGCGGGGCACCTGGCCTTCGGCAACACCGACGCGTGGCTGCTGTGGAACATGACGGGCGGGCCGGACGGCGGCGTGCACGTCACCGACGTGACCAACGCGTCGCGGACCATGCTCATGGACGTCGCCTCGCTCACGTGGGACGAGGAGATCGCCGCGGAGATGAAGATCCCGATGTCGATGCTCCCCGAGATCCGCTCGTCGTCCGAGGTGTACGGCCAGGGCCGCGGGCGCGGGCTGCTCGCCGGGGTGCCCATCGCGGGGATCCTCGGCGACCAGCAGGCCGCGACGTTCGGGCAGGCGTGCTTCGAGGTCGGCAACGCGAAGAACACGTACGGCACGGGCAACTTCATGCTCATCAACACCGGCACGGAGCCGGTGCCGAGCAAGAACGGCCTGCTGACGACCGTCGCGTACAAGATCGGCGACCAGGACGCGGTGTACGCGCTCGAGGGGTCGATCGCCGTGACCGGCTCGCTGGTGCAGTGGCTGCGCGACAACCTCGGCATCATCTCCTCCGCCCCGGAGATCGAGGCGCTGGCCGCCACGGTCGAGGACAACGGCGGTGCGTACTTCGTGCCCGCGTTCTCGGGCCTGTTCGCCCCGTACTGGCG